>JANMAA010000106.1:0-2121 GCA_031359215.1 Acidobacteriota bacterium
CATACACTAATCTAAAATCTGCTCTAGAACTGATTTATTTTTTAACTTGTTGTCGAAGCCGAATCTATGATGCTTACAAATCAGCGTTTGAAGATTGAAGAAAATTTGGTCATTTTTCAGTTTCGTTCAAACTGCGAACATAATAAATTAAACTACGTTTATCAAAAAATCCTATAATTCTAAGAAGTAATTAGGGCAAAACAAAATGTTCGGATTACAATAGGACTAAATAACGATAAAAGTAAAAATTGCCAAATGAAACGAATAATAAAAATAATTTTTGTGTTAGTTGCGCTGCAAAATGTAGCTTTTGGACAGATGTTTAACAAAACGGAAACAACAAAAGATGTGGTATCGACCCGCGAGATGGATCGTATCAATTGGATGGAATTTAAAGAGGTCGTGCCTTCAAAAATGAACACCGTTTTGTTGCCGACGGGAACGCTCGAACCACACGGCGTTATCAATAACGGTGCGGACAACACGGCACCGACGGCGATTGCCCAAAAAATTGCCCGACGTGTCAATGCGATGATCGCGCCGACGCTGCCTTACGGAATTACGGGAAGTATGTCGGCATATCCGGGCGCGTTTCAGATCACGGAGGAAGCGTATCGCCCTTTTATAAAGCAGATTTTGGAAGGTTTGGCGAAAAACGGTTTCAAAAATATCATCATCTTGAATGGACACGGCGGCGGACAAACGGCGGTTTTGCAAGCGGTCGCGGCGGAAGTTGCACACGAAAAAAATGTCCGAACTTTGGTGATAAATTGGTGGTCATTTGCGTCTGACGAAACAAAGGAAGTTTTCGGCGAAGACGGCGGACACGCCGGATTAAACGAAACCGCGTTTATCCAAGCGATTGATCCGACGCTTGTTCATCCCGAAAGATATAACGATGATATGGCAACTGCATATCCCGCGCCGGGAACTTGGGCGGCAGTGCCTTTTCCTTCGTCTATCGGGCTTTATCAAAAAGGTCAGGGTTACCCGAAATTCGATCAAAAAAAAGCCGATGAATATTTTGTAAAAGTAACCGATAAAGTTGCCAATCTCGTCAACGAAGTCGTCCGCAAATGGAATCTCGCGGGTTTGTAAATATTATCCCGACAAAAAAAGTGTAACGAATTAACCGCACAACACCGCGCCGCCGTTGATGTTGAGGATTTCGCCCGTGATGTGGCGTGACCAATCGGAGAGTAGAAAACAGATCGAAAGCGCAATGTCGTCGGTCATCGCCATTCGCTGCAATGGGATTGATTTAATAACGCTTTGTTTATAGTTTTCGTCTTCAAAAACGGTGCGCGACATCGCTGTTTCGATCCAGCCGGGAGCGACGCAGTTGACGCGGATTTTCGGGCAAAGTTCGGACGCAAGAGCTTTGGTGAACGAAATTTGTCCGCCTTTCGATGCGGCGTAGTTTGAATAATTAGCTTCACCGCGCTGTCCGGCAGTCGAACTGATGAGAACGATTGAGCCGTTCGGCTGTTTTTTCATTGACGGAACACACGCTTTTGACATCGCCCAAGCCGCTTTGAGATTCGTGTTCAGAACCTTGTTCCAAGTTTCCTCGGTCATTTCCTCAATCGGCGCGCCTTCCCAAATTCCGGCGTTGAGAACGAGCAGATCAATCTTGCCGAATTTTTCAATCGCCCGCTGCGCCAAATTCTGCGCGTCCTGCCAAACCGAAACATCGCCCTGAACGGCAATTGCGTCAACGCCTTTTTCCTTACAGAGCGCGACGACATTGTTCGCCTTTTCTTCTTCCTTCAAATAATTAACAACGACATTCGCGCCCGATTCTGCCAATCTCAATGCCGTCGCGCGACCGACTCCGCGCGACGCGCCCGTGATGATCGCGGTTTTTCCTTCAAAAAGATTCGCGGGCAATTTTATCTCGACAGGTTTTTCGCTCATAGATTTTCTCATTTGCGGACAATTCCGCCCGATTATCTTTAAAAAATAAATCTAACAAAAAACACTTTTCGGGCTATGCCCGCCGATGTGCGGAAAGGCTGTGCCTTTCCGTTAGAATCATCAAATTTGTGAGAGGCTGCGCCTCGAACATTCGCCGAAGATGAAGCATAGTCTCCGAATCAAAGGGAAAAGTTCACGAAAAGG
>JANMAA010000235.1:0-66794 GCA_031359215.1 Acidobacteriota bacterium
CGACGAGCGACGAGCCGAGATTGGTCGCAAGTTGGATGCGTTGCGCTTCGCCGCCCGAAAGTGTGGATGCAAGGCGATCAAGCGTCAAATAATCCAAGCCGACATCAAATAAAAATTCGATTCGGCGGCGGATTTCCAACAACAATTTATCGGCGATCTGTTCGCGTTCTTCACTTAATTTCAGTTCGGCGAAAAAACTTTTTGCATCTTTTATGGAAAGCGCGACGATTTCGGGCAAAGATTTTTTGTCGATCTTGACATCACGCGCCGCTTGTCGAAGTCGTCCGCCGTGGCAGTCGGAACAAAGCGTGTAGCCGCGAAACTTTGATAAAAAAACGCGGACGTGCAGTTTATATTTCTTGGTGTCGAGCCATTTGAAAAACCCGTCCACGCCGCGCCATTTGTCTTTGCCGTGAAAGATCGCTTCTTTTTGTGCATCTTCCAAATCTGCAAACGGAAGGTCAGCCGGAATTCCTTCGGTTTCGATAAAACGCATTAATTCCTTTTTCGCCCAAGCATATTGCGGACGCGAAAACGGTTCAATGGCATTCTTTTTTAGCGAAAGCAACGGATTCGGCACAACCAAATCGTAGTCAATCCCGATTGAATTTCCGAAACCCTGACAAGTCGGGCACGCGCCAAACGGCGAATTGAAACTAAAAAGTTGCGGTTCGGGTTGTTCATAAACCGTGCCGTCGTTTTTGCAAACGAACTTTTCAGAGAAATTTAACTTCGTAATGCCGTCAGCCGTCAAGATGACTGCGTTCCCGTTTTCACGAAAGCAAATTTCCAGCGAATCAACAAGCCGTTGCCTTATTTCATTGTCAATTTTCAAACGGTCAACCAACACAAACGTATTTTCAAAATCGGCAAACGAATAATCTTCAGGCTTTTGCAGATCAACCGTTTCGCCGTCGCGGAAAAGGCGCGTAAAGCCTTGCTGCATCAAACTCATTAAATGTGCAATCGGACTTTGGGCTTTGGACTTTGGGCTTTGGACTTTGATTTCTTCGTCGTGTTGAGCGGGAAAAAGAACGTAAAACCTTGCACCATTTTCTAAAGTTTGCAAAATTTCATCGGCAGCGGATTCAGGCGAATCTTTTTTTACTTCATTGCCGCAAACGTGGCAGAAAGTTTGACCGACACGCGCATATAGAAGCCGCAAATAATCATAAATTTCAGTTTGTGTGGCAACCGTCGAGCGCGGATTTTTCGTCTGATTCTTTTGACGAATGGCAATCGCCGGCGCGATGCCGATGATTTCGTCAACGTCGGGTTTGTCCATTCGTTCGAGAAACTGACGTGCATACGCGGAAAGCGATTCGACGTAGCGTCGCTGACCTTCGGCGTATATCGTGTCAAAAGCTAAGGATGACTTGCCCGAACCTGAAACGCCCGTAATTACGGTTAATTTGTTGAGCGGCAATTGAAATGAGATATTTTTAAGATTGTGAACGCGTGCGCCGCGCACCTCGATAACTTCTTCTTTGGTCATTACTGCTTGCATAGATGAAATTTCCTGTCGTTTAAGCAAAAGATAATTTTATCAAATTGCGTCCAAGACACAAAAAGCGGAATAAAAGGTTTTAGATTTGATATTATTAAAATGAAATAATTAAATTATTTTGAGAGAAGAAAATGAAAATAATATTTAACTTGCTTGTTTTAACCGGTATTTTCAGCTTTTTGACTTTTGGGGTGATTGCACAAAAGCAGGAAATTCCGAAGACTAAAAGTAAAACGCCGGTTTTGGTCGAACTTTTTACATCCTAAGGCTGTTCGAGTTGTCCGCCTGCCGACCGTGTTTTAACTCAACTCGAAAAAGACCAGCCGAATGCCGACGCGGAAATTATTGCACTTGAGATGCACGTTGATTACTGGAATTATCTGGGTTGGCGGGACGAGTTTTCGCTTCCGCACTTTGGCGACAGGCAGGGCGGCTATGCGAATTTTTTCGGTCTCGATTCAAATTACACACCGCAAATGGTCGTTGACGGACAAAAGGAATTTGTCGGCAGTAATTACAAAAACGCGACTAATGCGATTGCCGAAGCGGTTAAAAACGAAAAGGCGGCAGTAGAAATTTTAACCGAAACGGAAGCTAAAAAAATTAATTTCAAAATAAAAAGCAACGACATCGCCAAGCACGACGAGTCTTACATTTGGCTGGTTGTAACGGAAGATAATTTAACGAATAGCGTTAGCCGTGGCGAAAATGCCGGCAGAACCCTGTCGCATACATCGGTGGTTCGTGAGATGAAACTTATCGGAAATCTGCTTCCTGCCGATAAAACATTCAATATCGAAACTTTTGTCAATATGCAGCCGAATTGGAACAAGAAAAACATCAAATTCGTCGTGTTTGTGCAGGGCAAACAATCAAAAAAGGTTTTCGCTTTGGATAGAACCAAGTTATCTTAAGGTTATCGAAAATTTATATTATTTTGAAGGAGAAAAATATATGAAACACGTTTTATTAATCGGACTTTTAGCACTTTTTTCCGTCTTAGCAGCGTGCAGCGTGCAGTCTGATACGACGGTTGTTGACGTTCCGCAAATACAACCGAACAAGCCGAATGAGCCAACCGAGCCGGTAAATAATAAAAATAAACAGCCGGTTTTAGTCGAACTTTTTACATCCGAAGGCTGTTCGAGTTGTCCGTCCGCCGACCGTGTTTTAGCGCAACTCGATAAAGATCAGGCGAATCCGAATGCCGAGATCATTACGCTTTCCCTCCACGTCGATTATTGGGACAACATCGGTTGGAAAGACCAGTTTTCATCTTCTTTGTATAGTCAACGGCAAGCCGCCTACGGGCGCGCATTGAGGTTGGATTCAAATTACACGCCGCAGATGGTGGTTGACGGGCAAACCGAATTCGTCGGCAGTAATATGTCGAACGCCAACAAAGCGATAACGGATAATGCCAAAAACATCAAAGCTAATGTCGAATTATCCAATGCCGGAAATAATTTGAAAGTAAAAATTTCCGATATTCCTAACCACGAAAATGCGACGGTTTTTTTGGCAATCGCCGAAGATAATTTAGCAACAAGCGTCAAAGGCGGTGAAAATTCGGGACGCAAACTCGAACATTCGTCAGTTGCCCGCGAACTAAAATCAATCGGTGCGGTAACAGCGCAACAAAACAGTTTTACTACCGAAACGACAGTGCAGTTTCAGCCGAATTGGAAAAAGGAAGATGTGAAACTGATTGTTTTTCTGCAAGACAATACAAGCCGGAAAATTTTGGGCGTAAATAGAATTGTGCTTTAGAAAGATTAAATTTTGGTTATTTTAAGGTAGTGCAAATATCATTAAATGAAAAATCTTTGAATTATATTTGCACTATTTTGTTTTTAAAATAAATTTTATTGCATTTTGAATTATTGTGTGTGAGAATGAGTTTTCTTCCTGTTATCCATGTAATCGGGAATTTTACTTGAAAACACTCTTCAGTGCCGGACTAAGTTAGACCAATTTTAGGTCGAAATGTAAATAAAAAAAGTGTTTTTAAAAAAATATAGTCTAACTTAATTGAGTCTCGTTAATTAACTGAAGCCGGTGCAAATTAAAGTTTATGTGTTTTTAGCAATTTACAATTACTGAAATAGTTGATAGTTGATAGTTGATAAACGTCATCTTCAAGCCGACTATTTATCAATTATTCAATATCAAATATCAATTATTTCAGCAGTTTTTAACCCGTTTTTAATTTGCACACTCTTCAATTATATTGAAAATAGTGAAAGGTGATGAGTATTGGAACAGCGGTTTTAGTTCCGGTATTTAACAATCCTTCCAGAAAAAAAATAAAAAACCAAAATAAACCGTTACGCCGTAAAGATGAAATTATTGTTCAAGAACTTAATGGAGAAGTTTTAATTTATGACTTAAAATCGAATAAAGCGATTTGCTTGAATGAAGTTTCTTCTTTGGTTTGGTATGCCTGTGACGGAAACCAAAGTGTTTCGGAAATCAGTCAATCCATCGGAGAAAAACTAAACTCTCCCGCCAATGAAGATATTGTGTGGTTGGCGTTAGACCAACTTAAAAAAGAAAAGTTGATTGCTAATGATACAGAAATTGTTTCCAAATTTGATGGAATGTCGCGCCGTGAAGTTATCAGGAAAGTCGGTTTGGGAACAATGATGGCTTTACCGATAATTACATCATTGATTGCTCCAACTGCCGCTAATGCTCAATCTATATGTGCCGGTGCTTGTACCTGCACAATGACCGGTATGACAGTTGGGGCTGGGAATCCATGTGCGCCACCAAATACGGGCGGGTGTTCGACGGCTATTTCAGGATGTACTTGTCGCGCCAGTGATAACGGAAATAATTTTAACGGTGCTTGCAGTTAGTTTTTAATCAATAATCTAAACGATACAAAATTTCAGATGGTCGTCTTTGTGATAAATCAATTGCATAAGATTATCGCCTGAGATAATTTAGCTGTGTTTTGCATCACCGTTTCGGTGAAAAATTTAGAAACTCCCAAGTCTTTTTTACAACTTTTTTTTATTCGGGAATCTAAGATGTGGAGTATTTTGTTGCGCCATTCTAACTCTTGCAAACGCAAAAACAGGCGAATAGTTTTGCGGTTTTATTTCAGGATTTGACGGCAAACTCACTGACCAGTTTTCTTTTTTTTGTGCAAGGCTTAAATCAAATTTGATTTCGCCAACGGCAAGTTGGAAAGGCTGAAATTCATAGATCGTAGTATTCCAACTTTGTGAATCAAAAGCATCCATCTTTATTTCGTCGGTGAAAAAAGAGTGAGTAAAAGTGGCGAAAGCATTTACTTCCGATATATTATCTAATTGCCACGACAGCGAAAGATTTTGTAGACACGGATTGGATTCTACCGTTCTAAAATCAATTTTGACAAGTTCTTGCGGTTCTGCTAAAAATTTCACCCTTTGCCGTTCTGACAAAGAATAAGTTTGTGGATAATTATATGATAAAGATTTGAAAAAATCGCATTTAATCGGTAATCCGGCGGGCAAGCCCTGAATTGAATTTTCAACCCGCACGGGAATAGCAAACATAATCATTTTTTGCGGGATCAATATTCCGTTAGATGCCAAAAAACGATTTCTCAACTTAACAAAAGCACTCACAGTCGCTTCGCCAAAAGCATCAACACCAAAAATCTCGCTAACAATGAGGTTAAATTTGCCGCGAATTTTGAAATCGTTTGAATGGGCGTGGATAATTTCCATTTTGTTTGCGACACCGTTTTCTTGTGCGTGCCGAAACATTATTGGAATTAAACTTTCTTCAATCTCAAGCGCTACAACTCTCTTTGCTCCGAGTTTTGCCGCTAAAATTGCCCAAATGCCCGTTCCCGCACCAACATCAAGAAAGTTTGTTTCGCTAGTAATATTTTTTTTGATTGCTTCATAAAGTAATTTATTTCTAACACCATCTGCTAGCATCTTTCGGTGATAAGGTAATACACCCTGGATTTGAGTGGAAAATTTCTCGTCGTTCGTTAGTGGCTTCATATTCAGTTGAAACTTTTAACTAAAATAGTTGCTCTGTCAAATGATATACAGGAAGAATTTAAATTACCAACGCCAATCGTATTTGGAAAAATTTTCGCGCCAATTTTCTTCTGTTTCGGTTTTGAGAATGGGGATTTTCCCGTCGAAAACAATTTCCGCATCTAACAGGCGACGCAAACGGTAAGTTCTGCCCAAGGGCGAACAGACAATCAGCGTCGCTTTTTCTTCGTCAAATTTTGAGATAACCGCAACCCGCCAATCTATTTTGGAACGGACAAGCAGACGTGCGCCGACGGGCAAATCACGCAAGGTTATTTGAGTTTCGGGAGTTTCCAAGATTTTTGGTAAGTTTGATAATTTGCTTCGGGCATTTGAATTAAAACCGGATTTTTTTCGGCATCGAGCCAACTCAAAAGCGTTTCTATGTTTTCACGTTTCATCGCCGTGCATCCGGCTGTGCCGCTTTTTTCGTCCTTCCAGATGTGTAGAAAAATACAAGAACCGTTGCCATTTTTAACCGGGATTAAATTATGAGCGACAAAAACGCCTAAATCGTATTGTGCGCCAACCGCCAACATCTTTTCCGAACTGTCCCAATCGAAATTTCCGATCTTGTAGCGGTCAACAATTTGGTTATAGTTAGCGGATTTTGTATCGTCAACGCATTCGGTTGATGATTTGAGTTCGGTAAAGGGAAGTTTGACGTAATCGGGTTTTGCATGTGATCCGAAGGCGGAAGTTAGATTAAAAATTCCGGCAGGCGATTTGCCGTCGCCTTCGCGTTTATATTTGACAGGTTTTTCAGATAATAAATAAGCAATATCTTCACTCCACGCCAGACCGTTTTTGCCGACGACAACCGGGAAAATTGTGCTGACCGCATTCCATTCGGTTTTCAAGTTTTTACGTTCAAACATTTGTGCTTTACCTTGAATCGAGTTCCAATCTTTGGTCGTTACGACAATTACCTGAAGCGATTTGGAAAATGTGGTTTTTTGCGCGCAAATATTATGG
Source organism: Acidobacteriota bacterium (assembly GCA_031359215.1). GTDB lineage: Bacteria > Acidobacteriota > Blastocatellia > Pyrinomonadales > Pyrinomonadaceae. The sequence continues at coordinate 6,529 of JANMAA010000235.1, forward strand.
CTGAAAAAAAGAATTCCTAAAAAAAGAAAAGTAATTATCTTCATTTTTACTGAAAGTTAAAAGCCGCGAAAGATACAAACTACAGGAACTAGTATCTTTCGCGGCTTTATTTTGCAGACATTTTAATCTTCAAACGGTAAATCGTGGTTAGCGGATTTTTGGCTAACAGCGTAGAAACGCAAACCGATGGAAAGCATCAAAACTGAAATGCCGATCCAAATAAAAACCCACGCAAACGCCGGCAAGCCGGTCGCCATTGCCATATTCGCCGCGTCCGTATGAATATCCGAACCGATAAGCGGCGCATTGATAAAAAATAAAGTTTTTAAGTCCGAGAAAGCATTTAGAAGACACTGAACGGCGAGAAAACTCAGGGCAAACTGCACGACTTTCGGGCTGGCGTATTTAGCTAACGCAAGTAGTCCGACGATTAGCAATGCGCCGGAAAAGACGGTGAAAGCGACGCTTCCCGGTGTAACCTGAGCCGAAAAAATATTCCAAATCGGTGCGATAAGTCCGAAAACAAGCGTCATAGCTCCGACGAAAATTGCCGAACCCGTTAAAATTATCCGCGCTGAGTAGTCACGACGAATCAATACGAGAAGCAATGTCCCGAAAGCGATCGTGCCTAAATATCCCGCGCTTGAAATGAGCAGCGCGGCAAACCAATTTGACGGCAGAGAGTAAACCATTCCGCTTCCGTCGGTTGAAACCGTCAGGCTTTGCACCGAACTTCCCGTAACGAACGACATCAGTGCGTGACTTCCTTCGTGAATAAATGTTACGAAAAGCCTGATCGGATAAACCAGGTATTCGGTGTATGGAATAAACCACAAGGCAATAGTGATAAGGGTTGCAATCAGTAAAAGAATCAATTTCGGTTTGGCATCTTCGGCAACTTTGTATTTCATTTTCTCAAAATCTCCTTATAAATTTCTAAAACACTCTACGTTTTATTTTACACTATTGTTCGTAAATCGTTAATAGTTAGTTGTAAATTTCAGATGGTTTGTTGCTTTGTTATTAACTGCTAATTCTTTGCATAATCCGACTTTCCGCCGGTTTTCGATTTTAACTGAATTTCTGTAATGCAAATATCTTTTTGCACCGCTTTGCACATATCGTAAACAGTCAACGCAGCAACCGAAATCGCTGTCAATGCTTCCATTTCAACGCCGGTTTGTGAGTTTGTTTTGGCTTCTGCTTCCAAATAAATGCCGAAGTCCTTTATTTCGACCTTGATCTCGACTTTCGACAAATTTATCTGATGACACAACGGAATCAGGCTTGAAGTTTGCTTTGCCGCCATAATTCCGGCGATTCGGGCGATTTCCAGCGGATTGCCTTTCGGATTTTTATTCGACGTAAGAATTGTGAGCGTTTCTTTATTTAGCAGCACTTTGCCCGAAGCGACTGCGTGGCGCGATGTTACGATTTTGTCACCGACATCAACCATTTTAATGTTGCCCGATTCGTCAAAATGTGAAAGTTTTTTCATTATTTTTAGATTGTGGCGCGATGAAAGAAATTTTCACCGCAGAAACGCAAAGACGCAGAGAAATATGAATAAAAGATTATCAAAACAACCTGAAAGCATTATACTTTAAAGCAGAATTTCTAAAAAACTCTCCGCGTTTCTGCGTCTTTGCAGTTAATTATTTATGGTAAATACGCAATTTCAACTACATCTCCGATTTCGCAATTCTTGCCCTGCGGCACAAAAGCAAGCGCATTAGCATTGGCAAAAGCGATGAAATTTGAAGAACCGCTAAAGCGCAAAGATTCGACGATCAGTTTTCCATCTTTATCGGTTTCAAGATGAACCGGCAAAAAACTGTCGCGTTCTTTTGCACCTTTAATTTTAGCGGATGCAACGGCATAGCCTTGTTTTAACTGACAAATCGCTGCATTTTGCATTTTTAATAAAGCGGTTCGAACGAATAAATAAAATGTTACGGCAACCGAAACCGGATTTCCCGGCAGACCGAAAATCAATTTGTCATTAAGTTTAGCAAAAACCGTCGGCTTGCCGGGTTTTAGACTGATACTTTCAAATAGAATCTCCGCGCCTAAATTTCGCAGAGCAGGTTTTGTAAAATCATAATCACCAACCGAAACTCCGCCCGAAATAATTAAAACATCACAACTTTCGAGCGCGTCCAGAATTTTATTTTGCAAATTTTGCAGATCATCTTTGACTATCGGTAAAACTCGAACGTCAGCATAATCTTCCACAAAAATTTTAAGCATAACGGAATTCGAGTTGCGAATCTGATCTTTTTTCGGCGTTTCATTAATCCCGACAATCTCGCTGCCTGTCGCTAGAATCGCCACCTTCGGCTTTTTGACAACCTTGATTTCGGCATAGCCGAAAGATGCCAACGTCGCAATTTTTCGTGCGGTAATAATGTCGCCTTTATCAAAAACTTTCTTGCCTTTTACAATCTCGTCGGCGCGATTGACGATGTGTTGCTTTAATTTCGTCGGCTCTAAAATCGTGATAAAACCGTCGCTTTCGCTTGTCAATTCGACTTTTTGAACTGTGTCCGCGCCATCGGGAATTCTCGCGCCGGTCATAATTCTGACGGCTTCGCCGGTTTTGATTTTTCCGTCAAAACCTGTTCCAGCCGAACTTTCGCCGACGATTTTAAGCATTACGGGTGTGTTCTCAGTATCTTTTGTTTTTACTGCAAAACCGTCCATCTGTGAACGATTAAACGGTGGCAAATCCATATCCGCACAAACTGCTTCCGCCAAAACTCGCCCGCACGAATCGGCTATTTCAACCTTTTCAATGGAAAGTTTGCCGACTTGTTTTTCGATAATTTTTAAGGCTTTGGAAATCGGGATCATAGATGTTACCGACATTATGAACACATTTTTAAACACGAGTTGCCGAAAATATATGAAAACTGACCATTCACAACCAGCAATCGAAGATTCACAGGTAATAATCGAACATTCACAAGTGATAATCGAACAATCACAAGTGATAATCGAAGATTCACAGCTAACTTTAATACATTCACAACTAACTTTAATACATTTACAGCTAACTTATGAGGATTCACAACTAACTTACAACCATTCACAAGCAATGTTCTTGAAATTATTGTCGCAGTGAGTTAATTACTTACTTTTTCCGCGTCATATCTTTTCAAAATTGAAGAAACATAAGCCTTTGTCGAAGCAATATCAATGCGTTCGATAAATTGTTCTCTCGTGAGCTTTGCGGCATCAGTGTTTTTTGTCCATTCTTCGACACGGCTGGCACCGGCGTTATATGCCGCTAAAGTCATTGCTTCTTCCGCCGTGTCGCCGCGATAGTTTTCCCGTAATTTTTCCAGATACCAACAGCCGACTTGGATATTTCTCTCCGGGTCGCGCAAAAAATCCACTAAATTTTCGGCGGTTTGTTTTTCAAATTCCCGAAAACCCGTTTCTTTCGCCCATTCACGCGCCACCGTCGGCGTAACCTGCATCAAACCGACTTCTTCCGCCGCACCGATTTGCCATGTGCGAAAGTAAGTTTCTTCGTAAATTATGCTCCAGACTAATTTTTTATCCAATTTATAAACACCAGCCTGACGCGCTATCAATTCGTCGAACCGGTGAATCCAATAATTGTTAAAAAAATACAGCCCGCTCAACGAAAGAAAAGCAAAAATTATCAGGCTGAAATATAAATAACGGCGCATTCTTTAGGGGAAAGATTTATTGAATACGTTAATCGGCAATCATTTTATAAACTTCACGAACTCAATAAATTACTTAATTGTTTTTTTTGAATTTCTTCCAAAAATCAACTGTTCGAACTGTCCGATAAGACCAATCAACACCTTCGTAGGCAGAAATCAACGCAGTTTCACTTATGATATGACCTTGCAGCCAAATGTCGGCTTTGACAAACGCGCCAACCTGTAGCTTTGCACCTTTCAAGGCGAGTTTATTGACTAAAATCTCTAGTTTCATCTCACCTAAATCTAAATAAAGCCAATATAAATCATTTCCCGAAAAAGGATTGCGAAGAGCATTAAACGCGATAATTTTCCCGCCCAAACTCCAATCATTTTCGTTAGCGATGATGTTCACGGCTATCTCATCAAAGGATTTCCAGTATGCCGGCTCTACTTTGTCATTAATCTCCGCCCGGTAAGCCAAACCGCAAAGTCCGACGTGCAAAGAGTTTTGCTCGAATATTCGCGTTCCCGTTTCTGTCAGATTTTGCAAAGCAAACAAAACTTCCGTGTTGCCGTTTTCGACAAATCCGTGAATTACCGCTTCTCCTTCTTCGTCAAATTCGGTTAAAATCCATGGGGAAATTTTCTGTGCGTAACGTGCCCGAAAACCCGGACGGCAATCAGTGTAAAAAATCTCGCCCGTGCCTGATTCATACAAAACCGTCCAAACTTCCAAACCTTGACCGAATTTTAAACAACGTCCGTGTAGCACACCGCTTTTGCGCGAAAGCCGCGAGATTTCCCCGCGTTTTCCAACGTCCTTTGCTAAATTGTTAAAGGCTGCTTTGTTTTTAATTTCGATTCCAATGGCATCAAAGGCAATTTCCATAAATATAAAGTCAGTTTTTGGTTGTTAATTCTTCAGTTGTTTCGACACTTTTGATTCTTCGGTCAGAATCTGATTTCAACTCCGAAAACTTCCCGGAGCGAATCATTTCTACAAATAAATCTACATCATAATCAGCTTCACGCGACATTTCTTGACGAATTTCGATTAAAGTTTCCAAAAATTTCGGACGACGATACATACATTATTAATTGTTAATTGTTGAGCGTCAATCGTCAACCTACGGAGATTCAATTAACTGTGGACGAGAAATTCAGGCGTAACAATCATCGGCACAAAAAAACCGGCAGCCGTATTAAAAAGCCTCAAACGCGCTTGTTTGCGAACATTTGCCAGATGACCGAAATTCCAGGTTACTAAATAATCGATTTTATAATATGAAGCAATCGCAAAGTGAAGCGCATCGGCGATAAATTTGCGGTGGAAAATTCCGCGTGCTATGTAGCCCTCGGCTAAAATAGCGACTTCTTCAGCCAATTCCAATTTCTCGAGCGGTTTGATGAGATTTAAATATCCCGTCCGATGCGGTTCCGCAACTCGTTCGAGTTCACGCTTGACGAGAATCGAACTATATGCAAGATATTCGCCAAGTTCGTGTTCCCACCAACGAATAGTCAAATCGCGCCGAAAAGGTTCACCGTTGTCTAAATATGCCCCGATTACCGAAGTTTCTAAATACAAACTTTGTTTCATAGTTGACGGTTCTAAACTATTTTGCAATCGGCACAAACAACACTTTCGAGTTAATAAAATCAAACGTCAGACGATAATTTTTTAAAAAATTGCCGCCTAATATTCCAGCCTGTTCAAAACCTGACGTTTCGTTGATTAAATTTAGATCAAGCGCAATTGCCTTTATACTTTCACGGCTATGCGTGCCGAACGTAACACGCGGAAGCAAAAAAGAAGCAACGTCCTCGGTAACGCCGGCAGCTCCGATGACGCGCATTTTCTCGTTTCTCAAAAAAGGATTCATTTCTTTTGAACCTGCCAGTTCATCCGAAATGACGGAAATACTTGCACCTGTATCGACAATGAAATTTAAAGGTGCTTCGATACCTTCGAGCGTTACTTCGCCGCTTAGAAATCCGCTTGACGTAAGACGCAGCGGTAATGATAAAGTTTCTCCCTCGAATTTAAGATTTTCAACTGCATCTTTTCTCTTTAGTGTAAAAGTCGAATTACCGTAATCGATTGTCGTCAGAAATTTCGAGATCAAAGAGATGCCGATATAACCATCTATTTGTTCAGTATTGGAATGAAATTTACGAATATAAATCGGAACATTAGTAACTTGCACCTCGCCGATATTGACCGATTTCAAAAAACCGTAAACTATCTCGAATTTGCCGTCGCCGCCTATGGCTCTCGCCAAACCGCCATGCGTAACGGGTTTGATCTTTAGCCGCTCGGCTGTTTCTTGTGAAATTACGCTAATGCCTGATCCGGTGTCTAAAACGAAATTCAAGACTTCATTCTTTTTATCGATTTTTAACTGAATCACCGGACGATCATTGACCAGCTTAAAAGAAACGACGGCTTGTTTTTCGCCTTTTACATTGTAAAGCGATTGCCTGTTTCCTAAAAAACGTAAAAAATTTATCAAACCTTTGATTCGGTCGCGTCTCTCCTTATCACTTTGCGGAGAAATTCGGAGAAAAGTATCGTAAGCCCCGGCAGCTTCGCTGTATCTCTCGGCACGGGATAAAACTTGTGCGAGCGTAAAGAAGAAATCAGGATTATCAGGTGCCTGATAGACTGCCACACGCAAACTGTCAATGCTTTCGGAAATACGGTTTTCGTAAAAATTAAGCGTTCCGTAGCCTGCCCAAGCTAAAGCCTCATTTCTATTTAATTTGATTGCATTTACAAAAGAAATTTTCGCATCTCTGAAATTTCCCGCACTCAAAAGAGTTACCCCTAAAACGGCAAAAGCAAACGAATTTTTCGGCTCTGCTTTAACAACTGCAATAGAAATATTATACGCTTCGATCAATCTTCGTTGCTTAAGTAAAAGATGCGCTAAATTGATTTTTGCTTTTGATTCTTGCGGATTTATATCGATCACACGCCGCAAAATCTTCTCGGCTTCGACAACTTCTCCGCGCCGCGTGAGCTTTTCAGCCTGCTTCATTAATTGCCGCGTATCATCACTGTTTACTTGTTGAGTATCGCCTTTTGCCGCAGCATAAACCGACGTGCCGCAAAACAGCAAACAAATCCAAGTTATACCGATTAAACGCTTCTTGTGGAAAGGAAACCCAAAAACTTTCAATAATAAACCCTGTAAATTCATAACTTCCTCCTTTCCTGTCAGTAAAATTCATTTAAGAATTTCACCTGTTTTTAATGACCATAAAACTAAATCCAATTCATCAAAATCGATGTTTAATCGGTAGGCTAGATTTTTTAATTTTTCTTCAATCGTTAGATACCTTAACCTTGTATTTGGTGGCTTCGGGTCATCAATGATTTTCAATTCCGCCAAACTTCGTAAAATATGTTTGTCAAGGATAGCGTAGCCTTTTAAGCCGATGTTTCGCAAAAAATGACTCGCTTCTTTATATCCCAAACCCTTGATACGTTTTTCTTTGACCAACCAATCGCGTCTTTCCAATGGATCGTTGAAACTTTCTAATTTATTACGCAGCCGCATTTCGCAATGTTCCGCTAGAAATTCGCGTGAAGCGACAATATAACCTGACCGCGCATTTGGGTAACGATGTTTTCCGCGCAAAATTTCGGCAAGTTCGGTTTGGTTTCCGTGCATTAAAAACGGTCTGACGGCTTCGATTGAACGAAGTCCCATTTTTGCTGAACAGCCGCCGGTGAAAAAGCAAAAAACCATTTCTTCCCATAGCCGCTCATCTGTTCCGGTTTGCCAAACGGCTTCAAACTCCGAAAGTCTGGAGCGAATTTCACCGTATCTTTCAGAGTGAGCTGTTTTTATTTTTTCAAAGGTTAAAGGTTGATTTTCTTTTTTCACAAAACAAGTTGGTTAGGCTTAAGTCTATGAGTTTTACAGGTAGGTGTCAATGTTTTTAATTTTATGAATGTCCATCGCCTTAGTAATGAAAAATTAAACTGATGCGTCGTTCTCATGAAGTTAAAATCATTGACAAAATGTTAAAAATCTTTTTTAATTAAAGTAGAAGTTTAAAACTTCTCATTTCCAAATTCATCAGAGCCTCTCAGATTACATAATTTCCCTATTAAAAATTATTCAGTCTGTGAAAAACGATAAAAAATGATTACCCCGAAGCGAATCGGAAGCGAATCGAAAGCGTATTATCCCACAAGAAAAAATACGGATTCTTCGCATCAATTAAAATTTATCACCGAACTCGGTCGTAGTTTACTTTTTACGGTTCACCCTAAAAAAGTCGCATCGCGTGTTGCGGAGGCTATCGGGCGGGAAACTGATGCGCTGATTTGTGCAGTGGTTGTTGAACTAGAACAAATCGGTTTGGTTAGTAGTGCTGTTACCTCAGGAGTTTCGGAACCGACTGAAAATTTTCTCAATAAAGGCAGATTTCAAAAATGGTTGGAGTTTTTGCCGCCGAAAGTATCGGTTTGGAAGGAAAACGAACAGGAGTTTTTGCTGAAGAGCAAAACTCACAACTTTGAATACATTTCACCTCTACACATTAACGGCGAAGTTAAAGGTGCGTTGGTCGCAGGGTTTAAAAATAAGTCTGATTGCGCTCAATCCGTCCAACGTCTGATCGATGCCACGACTCAGATGACGGCTATGAGCCTTAATTTATCGTCGCATTATGAAGCGGCAATAAATACTTCGATAAATCAGGCAAGAGCCGAACACCGTCGATTTACCGAAGCAATTTTGGATGCTTTGCCGGTTTCGATATATGTTATTGACCGCGATTATCGAATCGTAACCTGGAATCGTCACCGGGAAATCGGTGTGCAGGGAATACCGCGCGATTCGGTGATCGGGCGGGATGTTTTTCAGGTATTGGCTAAATATCCCAAAGGCAGATTGCGGCAGGAGTTTGAAAGAGCGTTTCGGACAGGACAACTCGAACGCATCGAGCAGCGCACGACGGATGACAACGGCACGACAAAACATTGGATGGTCAGCAAAATTCCGATGCGCGATTTGGAAACTAAAGAAATTACGCACGTTATTACGGTTGGCGAAGATATAACGATGCGCGTTGAAGCGATTCACGCAGTCGGGCGCGCTGAAAAACTTGCAGCCGTCGGCAGACTCGCGGCTGGTGTAGTTCATGAAATAAATAATCCGCTGGCAACAATTTCGGCGTGTTCCGAAGCCTTGGAAACAAGGGTTGAAGAAGGCATTTTCGGTGAATCGGAAGAAGTCGCCGATCTGCGCGAATATCTGGGTCTTATCAGAAGCGAAGCGTTTCGTTGTAAATCGATCACCAACGGTTTGCTGGATTTTAGTCGCGGGCGCACCGGAAATCGCTTTGCAATCGATATTTCCGAAGTAATAAAATCTTCAGCCCGTCTTGTTACACACCAAAAACGCGGCGATAACATCAAAATAAAACTAGAATTAGAAGAACAAATGCCATTGGTTAATGCTGATGAAGGACAAATTCAGCAAGGCATTATTGCACTTGCCACCAATGCAATAGATGCGATGCCCGATGGCGGCACGCTAACTTTTCGTGCGGCTTCACAAAATAATCGCGTTGTCATCGAGGTTCAAGATACTGGCATTGGCATCGCGTCCGATGAATTATCAAAGATTTTTGAACCGTTTTACACCACCAAAGAAATCGGTAAAGGCACGGGACTCGGTTTAGCGGTCTGTTACGGGATTATCACTGAACACGGCGGGCGCGTTAGTGTCCGTTCAAATGTGGGCATCGGGACAACCTTCTCGATATATCTTCCTATTCTTAAAGAATCCGTTGAATCCTGAGAGTCAAGACTCAAAATAATGATTTTTAGATTCACCAAAATCACCGGACAAAAAAATATATGGCAAAACTTTTAGTAGTTGACGATGAAAAAAATCTGCGGATGGTCGTGCAGAAAGAAATGAGCCGTCAGGGTCACGAAGTAGAAACGGCTTCTGATGGCGAAGCGGCATGGGAAATGCTCGAACAGCAGGATTTTGATGTTTTATTGTGCGATATAAATATGCCGCGACTTGACGGTATCGGACTGCTTCGTCGGTTGCGCGAAAAGAGTCAAAATATGCCGGAAGTAATTATGCTGACCGGGCAAGCGACGGTCGAATCGGCAATTGAAGCGATGAAACTCGGGGCGTATGATTATCTGACGAAACCTTACCGTATCACCGAACTCGCCGTGTTGGTTACGCAATCCGCCGAAAAACAAAAGTTGAAAATAGACAATCAGCGGCTTCGCGCACAGATCGAGCGAACTCACCAAAATATGCCCGAGATCGTTTCCGAATCGCCGCAGATGAAGGAGATTTTGCGGCTTGTGCAGCGCGTCGCATCTTCCGATACATCCGTTCTAATCACGGGCGAATCGGGAACGGGCAAAGAACTTATCGCGCAGGCACTCTACCAACTTAGTAAGCGCAACAAAAAGACCTTTATTGACTTGAATTGCGCTGCTTTGCAGGACACATTGCTCGAAAGTGAGCTTTTCGGACACGAAGCCGGAGCATTTTCGGGCGCACGGGCACGCAAACTCGGACTTTTTGAAATCGCTGACGGCGGAACACTTTTTCTTGATGAAATTATGGAAATGCCCGCGCCGCTTCAATCGAAACTGCTTCGCGCACTCGAAACGCGCTCATTTTTCCGCGTCGGCGGCGTGAAAAAGGTTGAGGTCGATGTCCGACTAATTGCCGCGACTAATCGTAATACGGAAAAAGCTGTGGCGGACGGGATATTTCGGTCCGATTTACTTTACCGAGTAAACAGTTTTGAAATTCACCTTCCGCCGCTTCGGGAACGCCGCGAGGACATAGAACCTTTGGCACGGCATCTTTTACAAAAAATTGCCGGAGCAAACGCGCCTGAACTTACGCCTCAAGCTATTGATGCGTTATGTGCATACAGTTGGACGGGAAATGTCCGGCAACTGCGAAATTGTCTGGAAAGAGCGGTTTTACTTGCCGACAATGGCAAAATAACCACTAAAGAACTTCCGCCTGAAGTGATTTGTAAGGCAAATGAGCCAAACATTTCGGTAAGTTATCAAATGCCGGGTGAAAATAGCACTAATTCTTTCAAAAACGCTACTCCGACCGCTTTGCACGAAGTTGAAAAACAGCAAATTCTACGAGCCTTGGAACAAACCGGCTGGCATCGCGGTAAAACCGCTGAACTTCTAGGCATTTCCTCATCAACTCTTTATCGTCGTCTGCGTGAATACGATTTGGATGCCTGATAATCGCAAAAGAAATACTTCTAAAAATCTACTTGAACGCTAATGTTATTTGCATTTAGCGGTGTTTGCTTTCACATAATCGGCTAAAGTTCCAGCCTTTTGTTTTTCCAACAATTCATCCATTAGTTTGAATTTGGCTTTCGGTTTTTCTTTCTTAATTGATTGCCAGGTTCTCAAAGCACCTTCCACGCCTGCTAAATAAGCGGCTTTTTCGTCAGTGGCTTGATCAGGATTTTCAATAATAAATTTGGCTTGTGAATATGCTGATTGTCCGACCAATTCAGCTTCATAATCGCCTTTGAATTGGTTTGTTTCACCAAAAGCATTGGTGCAAAGATTAACAGTAATGTCAGGAACTTCCGCCAAAAAATATAACAGGGTTGCCCTGTAATTTTTTGCTTCTTTGCCAAATGGCTGAGTTTCCAAATAATTAACCATCTGCACGGCAGCCTTTCTTTCCTCCGGCGTAGATGCGCCGCGTTTTTGTTGGGCGGAAATTGCGGTTGTAAAGCATAAGCCAAGGACAAGAGCGAGAACATAAATGTAATTTTTCAACATGATTTTTAATTTCCTTAAATAGATTTTTCCGAAATAAAGTCGGAGTTATGGCTTGAAGTTTGAATTATTAAAAGTTGTCAAACTTCAAGCCATAACTCCGAATACCAAGCCGTTAGTTATCTATTTTTTTTTAGGCTCGGGTTTTGCGTCTTTTGATTCGTCTTTCGAAGGTGGCGGTTGCGGTGCCATTTGTTGCTGCATCATTTGCTGTTGCTGCATCATTTGCTGTAGTTGCTCTTCGGAAACTTTTGGAATCTCAAAGTCTTCCGCAACTTCCGCCGGATTGTTTGCCACTATTTCATCTAAAACCGTTTTTTGTTTTTCTTTTTCGAGTTTTCCTTTGACCAAATCCGTAACGGGCATATCGCGTCCCATTGGATTAGTCGGGTCTTTGACCGTCGTGGTGATCAAGATGTGGCGAACATCGTATGTTTCCGCAGGTTTGCCGCTTGCATCTTTGCCTTCGCCTTTGCGTTCGAGTTTTATGATGTGAAAACCGAATGGTGTTTCAACCAAATTATCGGCAATTTTGCCGGGTTCGAGAGCTAACGCGGCTTGCTCAAATGCGGGCACCATTTGTCCTTTCGGCACGTCTTTGTAAAGTCCGCCTTGCTCTTCGCCTTTCGGGTTTTTGTTGCCCGGGTCTTGGCTGAATTCATTAGCTAATTTGGCAAAATCTTCACCGGCTTTGGCGCGACTTAAAATTTGTTCGGCTTGCGCTCTTTTCTCTTTCGGATCAAATTCAGGATGTTCGGCGATATATTTATTAACATCCTCATCGGAAACTTTGACCTTTTCCTTCAAAATTTTCTCGGCGTAAAGTCCGGCTAGAAACTGTGATTGTTGCAATTTAACCTGCAAATCAACTTCGTGTTGGAAATCCTCGCCCAATTCACCGGCTTTTGCGGTAGCTTCTTCTTCGTAAATTTTGATTTTGGCAAAATCATTTTTGGCTTGGGTAAGTTCTTCTTCGGTCAATTCTTTATCTTTCGGAAACTTTCCGCTTTCTTTGGCAAGCGCAATTTTAGAATCTATAAATTGTTGAAACTCGGCTTCGTGGCGGCGTTTATCGGCATTGCCGGTTATCCAGCCGATCCCGATTTTGTTCATTGTTGATTGAAACGCGCCCGGTTCAGGTTCGTTTTCGCCCCAAAATCCTTTTATTTGGTCATCCGAGATAAGTCCGAATTGCGGCATTGCGCCTTTGTCTTTATTGACTTTCTGATCGTAAATACTGGCAGTAATGACCGTTCGTATATTATCCAATTCGTGCTGAATATTCGGATCGTTAGTCAGACCTTCTTTACGGGCGGCACTTGCTACAGCCAGCAATTGTTTAAGGTTTTCGGAGATTTTTTTCTTCCCGTCAGGACTTTCCGACAATGCTTTTAGCTGCATCGGGTCGGCATCTTTCAGAAGAATCTGCATTTGTTCTTTGCTTATCGAATTCAATGACCCTTCGCTATGCGCGCCGACTTTGTTTTTCCAGAAAAGCAATCCCACACCGACAGCTAAAATTACGGCAATAACAACTGCTCCTTTGGCTAAGGAACTCATTCCTGCCGTTTGACTTGAAGATGCACTTGCCGAAGCGGTTTTTGCCGCTTCAACTTCTTCCTTTTGAGCAACTTCTTCGGTTTCAACCGCTTCCGGTGTGTTTTCAACTTCCGCTGAAACTTCGTCCGTCAGACCGTTCTCTGCTTCATTTTCTAATTCATTTTCCTTATTTGTATTCATTAAATATTTCCTCTATTAAATTCTAAATTTTATTTTTGACTTTGGACCAATTCTAGCAAAACGCCATTTGCCGATGAAGGATGCACAAAAGCAACCAGACAACCTTCCGCGCCGATTCTCGGTTTTTCATCTATTAAACGCATTCCTTCGGCTTTAAGTTTCGCAAGGGATTCTTCTATATTATCAACTTCGACAGCGATATGATGAATTCCGCCGCCGCGTTTTTCCAAAAATTTCGCAATCGGCGAATCGTCCGAAGTCGGTTCAAGCAATTCTATACGACTTTCGCCAATCGGCAACATTGCCACGCGCACTTTTTGGTCTTCCACAATTTCCGTGTGAACATTTTCCAACCCGAGCGCGTCTTCCCAAAACTTCAACGCTTCGTCAATTCCTTTCGTTGCAATGCCGAGATGATTTATTTTCATACTTTATTGTTTAAAGTTCTTACGCTCTTCTGCTTGAATCTGCACCTGTTTTTCGCGTTCTTCCTTTTGCAGTTGAACAATTCCTTTCCTTTCTACGCCGTGTTCATTGCGAACAACGCCACGTTCATAACCATTATCATCTTTAGGAATTGCACCAAATTCTTCTTTTTGTCTTGCGAGAATCTTATCTAAAGTTTCCTTTTGTGTTTGTTTCAATTCATCACGTTCGATTTTTTGTTGACTCAATAAATCACGATAAGAGTATTTTTCGCTACTTTGAGCATTAGCTAAAGCAGCAAATGAGAGAGCAAGTGCAAAAGTGAAAACGATATTTATAAATGCTTTTTTCATAAATCTAAAATTTCCTCATCTACCGAATACGGTTTCGATTTCTTTTCAGCAATTTATTATCGTCAAATTAACTAAGTTTCCAAAATACCGATTAATATGCGTAAAATTTCTTCCAAATTATTCGGCAGAACGAAAACATTTATTCCTTGATGGAACACTTTATTTGTCCTGTCGAGCTTTCCGAATTGCCATTCTTGTCCGGTTGAAACTGCGCCGTAAATAATTTCTTTGTCCGTTTCTTCGGCTTTGTCAAGTGCAACCATTTCAACTGCAAGTTGTGCAAATGCTCTAGTTAAATCAGCATTTTTAGCTTCGACAACAAGTAAATCATTTTCACGTCTTAAGTAATAATCAAGCGAACCTTTTAACTGATGATTAACTTCAAACCAATATTCGGAATTTAACTTTGCGTTTGTCAGATGTCTGACAAATGACAAAATCGGTGCAATTAAAAACTCGCGGCGCGTGATTTCATTTTCTAAACTGATATGAATCAAGTGATCTTCAATCTGCGAACTCAAATAATCAAACATCGGCATCTCGATCAAACTTTTTTCAAGATGCATCATCTCATTAACTTTTTTATAACCGAAATATTCGAGAATTTCTTCCGTTCGCGCCCGAAGTTTAAAGTAATCGGAAAAAGTCAAAGATTGTTCGGGAGAAATTATTAGTTTTTTCATACTTTAAAATCTAATCTCCCAAAATTTCCTCAACCGCCGAATACGGATTCGTTTTCTTTTCAGCGATTTCTTGCGCTAATTTGTCCAACTTTTCACTCGTCCCGTTGCGGCTTAAAACATCTGCAAGCAATTTTTCCTGTAAAAGTTCTAACAAACGCCAACGTGCAATTGCTTTGCGCCTTTCTAAGTTTTCGCCCGTTTTTTGAAATTCGTCATAACTTTCGATGGCTTTCGATAAGTCTTCGATGCCTTTTGATTCGGTGGCGATGGTTTTGATGATCGGCGGCATCCAGAAATCGGGACGATGCGCGAGATTTAGTAAGGCTTCGAGTTCTTTGACGGTTCGCAAAACGCCTTCGCGGTCGGCTTTGTTGATAACGAAAACGTCGCCGATCTCCATAATTCCGGCTTTTATCGCCTGAATGTCGTCGCCCATTCCGGGAACGAGAACGACGACCGAAACGTCCGCCGTTTTGACGATTTCGACTTCATCCTGCCCGACTCCGACCGTTTCGACGATGACTTTATCGAATCCTGCCGCATCCAAAATCGCCACCGCGTCAACGGTTGCGCGTGAAAGTCCGCCAAGATTTCCACGCGTCGCCATCGAACGAATAAAAACATTTTTATCAAGCCCGAGCGTTTGCATCCGAATCCTGTCGCCAAGAATCGCACCGCCCGAAAACGGACTCGACGGATCAACGCAGACAATTCCGATCTTCTCGCCTTTGTTCTTGTAAAATAAAGCCAACTTGTCAACAAGCGAGGATTTTCCCGCGCCGGGCGAACCCGTAATGCCGATAACAACCGCATTTCCTGTTTGCGGAAAAACCGCCTTCATAATTTCGGCAGCATCGTCTGCGCCGTTTTCAACTTTTGTGATCGCCCTTGCCACAGCCCGTGCATCGCCTGCGAATAGTTTTTCTAAAATTTCGGAATGTAACATTTATAATCTTGTTTGACGAATAATTCTTTGAGTATTAAATGTTTGCGTCGGCAAATTTTTTATAAGCAAAGATTTTCTCATTTTTCCAAAAAATTGCCAAAGGTTAAAGAGTTTTTTGCTTCATTCCGAAAGAAATAATTTCCTGAATTTAACTTTAAACCTTGCTTTTAACTTTTTTTTCTAATAAGTTATGAAAACATTTTTCTTAAAATAGAAGAAATTTGTGTTTCATATATGAAACAGTATTTCACAAACGCCTCCTTTTGTGTTAGACTGATCTGAGATTGAATCTGATTTTTACAAAAGTTTATATAAAAGGAGAAAAAACATTGGCAAAAGAGGCAGTTCAAATGAGTATTGATACCAAAGGCAAGGCTATCGAATCGGCATTGTCGCAAATCGAAAAAAAGTTCGGCAAAGGCTCGATAATGCGGCTCGGTGAGCGTCCGCAGGAATTAATTCCGGCAATCTCGACAAATTGTTTGAGTTTAGACGCGGCAATCGGTGTCGGCGGATTTCCGCGCGGCAGAATTATCGAAGTTTACGGTCCTGAAAGTTCGGGTAAAACGACGCTCGCTCTGCAAGTTGTCGCACAAGCTCAAAAAAGTGGCGGAATCGCGGCGTATATTGATGCAGAACACGCAATGGACCCGGAATATGCGGAGAAACTCGGCGTAAACATTGAAGAGATGCTGATTTCACAACCTGATTCGGGCGAGCAGGCACTTGAAATCGCGGAAACGCTTGTTCGATCAAACAGTGTTGATGTCATTGTTATTGACTCGGTTGCGGCACTCGTTCCGCGAGCCGAACTCGACGGTGAAATGGGCGATTCGCACATGGGATTGCAAGCGCGTCTGATGTCGCAAGCATTAAGAAAATTGGCGGGCATCGTTTCGAGTTCAAACACTTGTTTTATTTTTATCAACCAATTGCGCGATAAAATAGGCGTATTTTTCGGTTCGCCGGAAACAACCACGGGCGGCAAGGCGTTGAAATTTTACGCAAGTGTTCGCCTTGATATTCGGCGCATCGGTGCAATCAAAGAAGGCGATAAAATGGTTGGTAATCGAACCCGCGTTAAAGTCGTCAAAAACAAAGTCGCGCCGCCGTTTCACGAATGCGAATTTGACATAATGTATGGCGAAGGCATTTCACGTGAGGGTGACTTGCTTGATTTGGCGGTCAATAACGGCGTGGTTGATAAAAGCGGCGCGTGGTTCTCTTACGGCGATGAACGGCTCGGACAAGGACGCGAAAACGTCAAAAATATGTTCAAGGAAAATCGGGACATTTATAGCCGCATCGAATATGATACGAAAGTTGCACTCGGCTTGATAATAGTAGAAGAAGCAAAAGTAAAAGCAAAAACGGAAGAATAATTTTGTTCGTTTTAATAAAAAAAGAGCGGCGTGAATTATTAACACGCCGCACATTTTTTGTATTCAAATTTTGGCTTTCTACTTCATATCTGCCGAAGTTGCCGTCTGTGGCAACGGCATTCCAACGGCATCGGATTTGGTTTCCGGTTCTTTTTCCAACAAACTTTCGTCATAGTCGTTGACGATCATTTTACCGGCTTGTTTTGAGAAGATAAGTTTGCGTTGTTCTTCATCAAAATCAATTTTTACCATATCGCCTGTTTCGACCTGTTGCGTCGCCACGAGGTTCGACAACGGATAGACAAGAAAGCGTTCGATAGCTCGTTTCAAATGCCGTGCGCCGTATTTTAGATCAATTCCTTCGCTCAATAGATATTCTTTGGCTTCGTCCGAACATTCAAAAGCGAATTTTGTTCCGGCAGATTCGGTTATGCGATCCTGAACGGAGCGCAACTCGATTTCCAAAATTCTTCTTAAATGATGTTCTTTCAAACTGCGGAACACGACAACTTTATCGATTCGATTCATAAATTCGGGCGAGAATTTACGTTTCGCGGCTTCGAGAGCCGTTCGATAAATTTTCGTGTCAATTTCGTTATCGTCTTGATTTTTATCGGTTTTTGTCGGAGCAAATCCGATTCCGCCCGAAATCATATCACTCATTTCGCGAGCGCCGAGATTTGAAGTCATAATAACGACCGCTCTCGAAAAATCGACGCGACGATTATCGCCCAAGGTCAGCGTGGCTTTGTCCAAAATGCCTAAAAGAAGTTGCCATAACGCATCGGAAGCCTTTTCAATTTCGTCGAAAAGAACGAACGTCAGTTTTGTATCGTCGGTATGTGCTTTGTCCAGATTTTCCTGCGTCAGCATCGGCGAAGTTTCGCGGTGTCCCAAATATCCGGGAGGCGAACCGATAAGTTTGGCGATCTCGTGCGAATGTTGAAATTCGGCGCAATCAATTTTGACGACGGCGTGCGGTTCGCCGAAAAGAACTTGTGCCGCCGCTTCGACGACGCGGGTTTTTCCCGAACCGGTCGGACCTAAAAAAAGCATCGTGCCGAGCGGACGCGCCGGATTGTTCATTCCCGCCAGATAAATTTGAAAAAGTCCGCTCATCCGCCTGACGGCGCGTTCTTGCCCGACAATAAAAGCCGAAAGTTTGTCTTCAAAATCTTTAGCTCGCGGACTTTTTTTATCGGGGTCAAGCAAAAATAATTTTTGGTTAGTTTCTTTGTTTTTAGCCATTTCGTTTTTCATTCTCGTTTTCTCCTTACTCCATTAAAAGAACGCTTTTCACATAAGCAACTTGCAAAACCTAGACGAACTTTCAAACTTGACTTTGCCAATTTAATTTTGGAAAGTCTCGGTCTATATTGATGATTTCAAAAGATTTTTCGTTGGCTGGGCTTTGATTACGGAAGGCTTTCGTCCATCGGAATGCAAGTCGAATTCGAGTGAATTCGACTCTAATTTATGTTTAACATAATTTAGTTAAAATATGCAAGCACAAATTTCATTGAAAAAAAATCAAAATTTCGGGTTTTTGGAATAAATGTTAAAAAGAAGGATATTATAGTGTTGGAGAACGAAGATTTGAAGGAGAAAACTTGAGCTGAATCGTGTTTAATCTAATCAAAAGAAAATCTGAAGAAGAACGATTATGGGCGGACTTTGAGCATGAGGCGATGCCGCATTCGGCGGACTTATTTCGCGTGGCGATGTTTCTCAAGCGAGACCGCGATGTTGCCGAAGATCTAGTGCAGGAAACGATGATGCAGGCTCTCAAATCATTTCACCGTTACGAAAAAGGATCAAATTGTAGGGCTTGGCTAACGACGATTATGTATCACACACATTACAAGCAATTAAGAAAACAAACAAACTTGCAGCTTGTTGCCGACACGGAAGAAAAAATTGCGGAAACGGTTCAGTTTGAAGCACCGATTCCGCAAAATTTGACCGATGAAGATGTCATAGAAGCGTTGAAAAAAGTTCCCGAAACCTTTAGAGAAATTGTTTTATTAAGTGATGTCGAAGGTTTTGCTTATAAGGAAATAGCATCCTTTTTAAGTGTTCCGATTGGAACGGTGATGTCGAGACTTCATCGCGGACGAAAAATTTTGCGCGGCGAATTAGCTGTTTATGCGCGTAATTACGGCATCGAAACTGAAGAACTTAGAGAAGTTAGAAAACAAGGAGGGAAATCTATATGAAATGTCTGGATTTCCGTGAAATAATCGATTCTTATTTGTGCGGTGAGTTATTGACCGAAACCAATCACGAGGTTTTGCGTCATTTGGAAGCGTGCGCCAACTGTCGGTGCGAGATCGAGGCGCGGCGCAATCTGCGTTCACAGTTGCGATTTGCCGTTCAAAATTCGCCTCAATATCAAATGTCCGACAATTTTTATGCAAACCTTTGCGTCCAATTAAAACAAAGTGTTGTTCCGCCAAAACAGGCTAAGACATTTTTTTGGACAAATCCGAATAACTGGCTGGTGTTCGCGGCGGGACTTATTTTGGCGGTCGGATTGGGATTTTGGTTTGTCAAAACTCAGCCGACAGATATTTCCGCTTCGGAGAATAATCTAATCAATGATGAAAAAGCACTAAACGCGACTTTGGCGGATTTTGCGGTTGGCGATCATCAAAATTGTGCGGTGAAGTATAATTTGACCGAAAAACCAGTTGAGATCAATCTAGCGTCGGCGCAATATGCAGATTTGCGCCACTCCGTGTTACTGCCTTTGGAAACTTCAGCGGGCAAATATGAATTTGAAGAGGCTCATAAATGCAAATTTGCCGGACATAATTTCACTCATATCGTTTTTCGCCATCAAAATAAAACTGTTTCAGTATTGATGACCGATTTGGATAATTATCCGACTTTGAAAAACAGCGATATTGTTAAAGTTGTTTCAAACGGCTACCAGATTGCCCGATTCGATGTCAAAAATAAAGCGGTTTTTGTTATTTCCGATTTGCCCGAACAAGAAAATTCGACAACGGCGGAATTATTGGAAACCCCGATGAAACAAAGATTTTCCGTCAAAGAACAAACAGAATCAACTTTATTTGCATTAGCTCAATAAACTTTTTAATTAAAAATGCGGAGTTCGGAGAAATTATAACTCCGAACTCCGCATTTTTTTTACTCAAATCGTATTGCCGTAACTTTCCAACGAATATTTGCGCGGTCGGAATCCTTCTTAAAACCGTCAATCGGCACATAAATGTGAATAGTTTCATTGGGATTTAATTTTTCTATTTTATTAGTCGGCACAATCATCACTTTTTTCTCTTTTAGAACTTTGTTAAAAATGTCAACCACACCAACTTTTACTTCGAGTCCATTAATGATTTTGTTGCCTTTATTCAAGACATCCGCGTGAAGGCTCATCGCAATCGTGCCGAGTCCGATTAGCGATTCGGTGGTGCGATTCGTATCGGTGCTGATGATTATGTTTTTTGTATATTGTTCGAATTCCGGCGAGTTTTCAAGATACGCGCCTTCGAGTTGTTGTTGTTTTTGCTCTTCAATCGTCGGCTGAAAAGACAAAAGCCAAATTGCGCCCGCCACAATTAACGCCGCAATTGCCAATGCCGCTAACAAAACTTTATTTACGCCTCTTTTTTCTTTTTTGCCGTTTTCAAAAAGTGTATCCATAATTTCATCCCGGATAATTAGACTCTCGTTTTTGTAAAAAGTTCCTTTAGGTTATCATTTTATTTAAAGAAATTGGAAAACATAATGCAATGCTTTTGCATCAGCATTTTTCTCGATGCAAAATTCAGCCGCCAAAACTTTTCTACAGGACAAGCCACAACCGATATATGTCGAAGTCGCTCTGCCATTGCCGTTGCGCCAAACTTTTACTTATATTTTGCCCGTCGGTTTGCAAGAGAACATTCAAATCGGGTCGCGTCTGCTCGTGCCTTTCGGCAAGCGGCAACTGACGGGTTATGTAGTTGCGCTTCATCAAGTTTTAGACACCGAACTTGAAATAGAAGAATCCGCACTTAAAGAGGCGGTTGAATTGCTCGATTCCGAACCGCTTTTGACTGCTGAAATTATAAAACTGACGCAATGGACAGCCGATTATTACGCCTCTTCGTGGGGTGAAGTGTTAAAAGCATCTTTACCCGCAGGAATCAATGCCAGCGTCGAGCAAGTCGTTTCGATAACCGAAAACGGGCGTAACGAACTGGCAAAAGTTTCTTCGGCAAACACGCTGAAAGTTCAACTTTTGCAATTCTTAAGCGAAAACGGTGAAATTTCCGCCCGCGAACTCGGCAAAAAATTCGGCGTTTCAAAAACTCAACGGAATATCCGCGAACTTCTCAAAGTCGGTTGGATAAATACCTTGAATCGCACCTTAACCGCCCAATCAAAAGCGAAACGACGCAAAGCCGTGCGCCTTTTGCCGCCCGAATTGCATCAGCCGGATAATAAACCTTTAACCGATGCACAGCAAGGAATTATTGAGACTTTACTGGAAGAAAACGGGGAAATTATTTTTACCGAACTGCTCGAAAAAGCCGATGTCGGCGCGTCTTCAATAAACACTTTGGCAAAACGGGGAATCGTCGAAATATTTGTTCAGGAAGTTCGCCGCGATCCGTTGCAGAATGCAAAACTTCCCGAACTGCAAAATTTAATTTTGACCGATGAGCAAACCGCCGTTTTAACTGAAATTCAAAAGGCTTTGCAAACTGATGGTTACAAAGCGTTTTTGCTTCACGGTGTTACGGGTAGCGGAAAGACGGAAATCTATATTCAGGCGATGAAAACCGTCATGGAAAAAGGCAAAACCGCACTGATGCTTGTTCCTGAAATCGCGCTGACACCTGTTTTTTCCCGAAGATTGCGAGCGGTTTTCGGTGATGAAGTAGCGATTTTGCATTCGAATCTTTCGACCGGTGAAAGATTCGATGAATGGCGCAGACTTCGCAGCGGCACGGCACGAATCGCTATCGGCACCCGTTCCGCCGTCTTTGCACCGCTTGAAAACATCGGCTTGATAATCATTGACGAGGAACACGACGGTTCTTACCGGCAACACGAATCACCTTTTTACAACGGGCGCGATGTCGCCGTTGTCCGCGCAAATTTTGCGGATGCGGTTGTCGTTCTCGGTTCAGCCACGCCCGCACTGGAAACATTTCACAATTCGCACACCGGGAAATATGAATATCTTGCATTGCCGAATCGTATCGGCAATCGCCCGATGGCACACGCCGAACTCGTTGATATGCGCCAGGTTTTCAAACAACTCGGTAAGGATGCTTCCTTTTCACCGCAACTCGTCTCGGCAATCGAAGAAACTCACTCGCGGGGCGAACAGTCAATTATTCTGCTAAACCGGCGCGGCTTTTCGCAATTCGTTTTGTGCCGCAGTTGCGGTGAATCTATTCGCTGTAAAAACTGCGATATTACGCTGACTTATCATCGGCGCGACGCAAAACTCGTCTGTCATTATTGCAATCACCGCGAAAAATCTCCGCGCAGTTGTCCGAACTGCAAAAGTCAATATCTCTATTTTGTCGGCGAAGGCACGGAGCAAATCGAGGATATTTTGAAGCGTAAATTTTCAAATCTTCGCATTGCCCGGATTGACCGCGATACGACCAAAAAACGCAGAGAATTCGAGGAAACGCTAATGCAATTTAGCGAAGGTGAAATCGATATGCTCGTCGGAACGCAGATGTTGGCGAAAGGACACGACTTTCCGAATGTTACCTTAGTCGGCGTAATTTCGGTTGACGCGGGACTTGCAATGCCCGATTTTCGTT
The DNA here is from genome assembly GCA_031359215.1 of Acidobacteriota bacterium. Taxonomy (GTDB): domain Bacteria; phylum Acidobacteriota; class Blastocatellia; order Pyrinomonadales; family Pyrinomonadaceae. Next base: position 29,356 of record JANMAA010000235.1, read on the forward strand.
CCGCCGAGAGAACTTTTCAACTTCTGACACAGGTTGCCGGACGCGCCGGACGCGGCGATTTACAAGGGAAAGTTTTGATTCAAACCTATTATCCCGAACATTACGTTCTCAAACACGCAGTCCAACAAGATTACGCGGGCTTTTATGAAGAAGAAATAAATTTTCGTCATAAACTAAGCTATCCGCCGTTTGTCGCGCTCTGTTCGATATTGATAAAACATTCAAATTATAACTACGCTTTTGATCACGCACAGATTTTGAAGGAATGTTTACAAAATGCCGATCCCGATAAAATGTGTAGAATTTTGGGAGTTGCGCCCGCTTCTTTACCAAGACTGAAAGGCGAATATCGCTTGCAAATTCTGGTTAAAGCGCAAAACCGCACTAAGCTACGCGAAACGCTCGATTTTGCGCTTCACGATGCTCAAGAAAAATTTTGCGATTTGCGGATTGTAAATGTAGAGATCGATCCAGTAAATCTAATGTGATTTTTATCAAAAAATCAATCAAATTTTATCTGTGCATATATTTCTCCAACCGAAGTTTTGCAATTGATCGAATCGAGCGAAATTATGTCTTCGCGCCGATTGTAAATTTTGTATATCCATTGATTTGCCGTTTGTTTGGCGTAATGCTCGACACGCATTTCTTCTTCTTTAACAAGCAGACATTCACGCACACTTTCCATTGCCAGATAGCAGTCGAGTTTTTCGGTTTTATCGTGACACAGCGTCGGTTTTGATAAAACTTCAACAATAACAGTCGGATTAAGTAAGATGTCCAACTCGTTGCCGTCAAATTTCGGCTCGTCTTTAATGACGACAACATCGGGATAACAATAACTATGGTCGGTTAGTTTGACGCGCATATCATTGACGTAAATTTCGCAATGCTGACCGCTTAAACGGCTGCCGATAGCAATCGTCGTGTTGCTGCCGATCAAATTATGCCGACGGGTAGAACCGGCAGTCGCCAAAACCTTGCCATTATGATATTCGTGTTTATTTGCGCCGTTACGCTCAATTTTTAAGTAGTCTTCAACGGTGTAATTTTTCTCTGTTTGCGTTAAAATTTTTTCACTCATACTATTACCTCATTATGAACGATTGAAATTGGGACATATTTACAGGATGAAATAGGGGGGAAGTTAGTTGGTAACTTTTTGTCATCAAGCCGAAATCAGTATTAGATAGTATAAACTATTTTACGAAATGTTAAAACAATTTTTTAAATTCTATGAAACTGAAAATTATAGCTGAAAAGACTTCTTCAAACATCGAGCGAGGCGACGCGGATTTGGAATTAACGGGCGCGGCGGGACTCGATATTGCCGGGCAAGGGCAAATTACATTTTTGGCAAATCCGAAATATACACCCCAAATAAAAGAAACAAAAGCGAGTGCGATTTTTCTGAACGAAAACATTTCTTTGGAACGAAAAGACATTGCCATTTTGCGTTCAAAAGATGCTTATCTTGCCTATACGCGAGCCTTACGGATTTTCAATCCTGAAATGGAAGTCGTTTCGTCGTATATTCATCCGACTGTTTCACTTCACAAAACCGTAAAAGTTGCAAAAAATGTTTTCATAGACGCTTTTGTTTCGATAGGAAAAGATTGTATTATTGCGGAAAACGTCAAAATCTTTCCAAACGTAACAATTTATGACGGTGTGAAAATCGGTGCAAACTCTATCATTCATTCCGGGGTTTCAATTCGTGAAAATTGTCAGATTGGCGAAAAAGTTATTATTCAAAATAATTGCGTTATCGGTTCCGATGGTTTCGGATATGCCAAAGATGAAGAAAAACATTGGCTGAAAATTCCGCAAACGGGAAATGTAGTTATCGAAAATGATGTGGAAATCGGTGCGGGAACTTGTATCGATTGTGCTTCGGTTGGCGAAACCCGAATAAAAACGGGCGCGAAAATTGATAATCTGGTGCAGATCGGACATTCCTGCACGATCGAGGAAGATGCTCTGATCTGCGCTCAAACCGGACTTGCCGGAAGTTCGGTTATTGGAAAAAGAGTTATTCTGGCAGGACAAGTCGGCATTGCCGGACACTTGCGCGTTGGCGACGATGTAGTGATGACGGCAAAGTCGGCGACCAGCCACGATGTCGAAAACGGCAAAGTTTTGTCAGGTGTTCCGGCATTTGATAACCGCGATTGGCTTCGATCAACGGCGGCTTTCCGGCGGTTGGGTGAAATGGCGAAAACGCTCAGAGAATTGCAAAAACGAATTTCAAATCTTGAGAAAAAATAATGGAAAAAAAAGAGAAAGTAATTATTATTGTCTGCATTGTGGTAACGATTATTGCCGGGTTTTTGCACTATTCGGACTTTAATCCGGTTGTCGCTTTTGTCGTTACGGCAGCAGCACTTGCATTGTTGGCGATGATCGTCGGCGATGCTACCGAACAATTAGGCAGTCGTTTAGGTCCGGGCGCAACCGGAATTTTGCAGTCAGGTTTGGGAAATCTACCCGAACTTTTTGTATCGATCTTTGCGCTCAGGGCAGGTCTAGCCGAACTCGTGCAAGCAGCTTTAGTCGGTTCGATTTTGGGGAATTCATTATTAGTTTTTGGACTTGCATTATTTCTCGGCGGATTGAAAAACGGCACGCAGCGATTTAAATCCGACACTCCTAAGATGATCGCAACACTTATGTTATTGGCAGTTGCTGCGTTAATGATCCCGACGCTTGCCAAAGAATTGCATACGCCCGCCGAACCGCATATTGATAAACTGGACATTGCCTGCGCCGTCGTTCTTTTAATTTTGCTTGCTGCAAGTATCTATTTTTCAGTAAAAGGCGATAAACCCGTCAGCCCGAACCCGGAAGATTGTGATCAACACGCCGAATGGTCGATGAAATTAACCATTGCTGTTTTAGCCGGTGCAGGTATAGGTGCGGCATTCGTTTCCGAATGGTTTATCGCGGCTCTCGAACCGGCGATTAAATTACTTAATATATCGGAAACCTTTGCGGGTTTGGTAGTTGTGGCAATTGCCGGCAACGCTATTGAAAATGTTATCGGAATCCAATTGGCGTGGCGTAATCAGTCCGACTATGCCGTCAGCGTGATTTTGAACAGTTCTCTTCAGGTTGCTTTAGGTTTGACCCCGATTTTGGTTCTGCTGTCATTTGTTTTAGGAGGATCGATTTTAACGCTTGCCTTGTCTCCGCTTTTGATTGTCGCACTTGCTCTTGCGGCAATTGTCAGCGCATTTGTCGTTTATGACGGCGAATCTATCTGGCTGGAAGGTTTGGCTTTGATCGGGTTGTATTGCATCATTGCCGCCGCTTTTTGGTGGGGTTAAGCGTAGGAAAAGATTGTGAAAATTGAGTTCAATTAACAAAATTTTCGATAATCTTAATATTTCTTTTTGCCAGTTTTGCAACAAATTTATCTGAGTCGATCGATAATTCTTGCGGGGTTGCGCCACGCATTTTTACATCACCTTTTGCCATCATTTGGGCGATGATAGAAGCCGGAAATGCGGTTGTCCGCATCATCGCGCTCAGTCCGGTTGTTTCGTCAAATTTATCTACAATATCGTATCGCAGACGCTTTGATTCGCCTTCGATTTTACCGACGAATTCAAGCCGAATCAATACATAATCAGGTTCGTCAGCCGGTAGATTTCTGGTTAAAAGCTCGCCTAAAAATTTGCGGGGCGTAACTTTAGCAAAGTCGGCGATGATTTCTTCGCTCGAACACAAACCCAAATCGATCATCGTTTTAAACTTGTCGCAATGTCCGGCGTAACGAATTGTTTTGTAATCGAGTTCTTTGATTTTCCCCGAAAATGTATCGGGTAAAGTTGAAGTTCCGCCCGATGTCTGAAAGGCTTCCAGTTCGGGAAATCCGTCAAAGGAAAGTGTTTCGAGTTCAGTCATTGACTCGATTTCTTTTATTTCGCCGCCACGAATAACACGCGCCGTTTCGATATATTCATTTATCAAACCTTCGACCGAGAAAACGAGTTGATAATTGAGCGGCGGTTGCGGATTTTGCGGCAAGCCGCCGACGCGAATGTGAATTTCTTCGATTTCGGAAAAACGATTTGCGCCCTGCATTGCTAAAATTGAAACCATTCCGGGCGCAAGTCCGCAATCGGGAATAATATTGATACCCGCGTTTTTTGCTTCTTCATCGAGCGCAAGTTGTTCGTCCACGACATAGTTGTTGCCGCCAAGATCGCAAAAGTTCGTCCGGGTTTCAATCGCGGCGCGTGAAAGTTTCAAATTATACCAATAATTAACGCACGAAATTGCTGCGTCGTGACCGCGCATTACGGCAACGGTTTTTTCCTCGTCGCCGACATCCAATTGGACGGCGGAAATCTTCGGGTTTCCAACGAGTTCGGCAACTTTTTCAGCCTTTGCAAAATCAGCATCGGCAACTGTTATAGCTTCAGCTTCAGGTGAATTATGAGCCAAATCAAACACTGCTCCGTGCCCCATTCGCCCTGCGCCAATGACAAGTATTTTCATTTGTTTGTAAATTATTATTGATTGATATTTTATTAAATTTTATTCTGAATGAACAAATAAAATATTCGGTTTTTATTACCAATCGTCCCACGCTTCAGGCTCTTCAGCGGCTAATATTTCTCCGGCGTATTCCCAGACCTTTTTTCTCCATAACCGGAGCGATTCGGTAAGTTGGAATGCCACTTGCGGATGCGCGGCGTTGCGTTCAAGCCGAATGACCTGTGCTGAAAATGTAACTTCGTCATCAGCCCGCTCCGTTAATGTCAAACTCACTTTGCATCCGACGGGCGGAAGTTGGCGCGGTAAAAAAGCCAATGCCCCGTGCGGTCCGACATTTTCCGTCAAACCATCTTGAATTACCTCCTGTCCGTTTTCGTCTTTCCATTTAAGGCGGATAGGAAATGAAATGTTGTGACGCGATCCTCTTCGGCGTTCCGGCATAGTAATATTCTCCCAAATAGTTATACTGAGTTATTTGAAAAATACGAAATAAGCAGTTGGAAGTCTCATAAAACTATAAGTTTATAAGATGCTGTAAGGCGTAACTTTCACCCGAATGATTCTAGCGGTTTTTGTGAAACTAGACAAGGAGCGGTAAAAGATGATAATATCTGAAACTGTTTTTCATGAAAGTCCTTAACCGGGCTTTTGTTTTATTAGGTCAGTCAAAATAATAAAGACTATTTTGGTCAGCGCATAAAAAAAATCAACTAATTTTTATGGCATCGAAACGGTCTGACCGGCATAAGAAGAACGTGAAAACATAGGAGACTTTATAATGATAAATCTAGCTAGAGGAAGTATTTTTCTCGGCTCGGTCATCGTGTTGTTTGCAGTTTTATTTTACTTTCAACCGAGAGCCGAAGCCAAAAACGCCTTCAGTATAGCGATCGATTCGCAGGAAAATTTACAACAAGAAATAATTCAAGATACTAATCGAACAACCCCGCAAGAAAACATTAATTCTATAATTACAGAAACATTAGACGGTTCGGACAGAAACACAGGAGTAGTTCTGGAAGCGAAAAACTTCAGAGCAACTGCGTATTGTCTGAAAGGCAGAACTGCAATTGGCGGAAACGTCAGGCGCGGAATTGTCGCTGCCGACCCGAGAATTTTGCCGCTTGGAACACGTATTCAAATGAACGCCGGTTTGTATAGCGGCACATATACAGTTGCCGATACCGGCGGCGCAGTAAAAGGTCGCATTTTAGACATTTGGGTTCCGAGTTGCTCCGAGGCGATTCGTTTTGGGCGCAAAAGCGTTCAAGTCAGCGTTTTGGGCAGAGGTAGTAAAAACAAATCCTGATTTTTAACAATTTAATTTAATAAACTTTTATATTTAACACTAAAACCCGCCTCGAATTTCGAGGCGGGTTTTTAATAAAATATGGAGCGTTGAACTTTTCCAAATATATTTCGGTCTTGTCAAAACATACTGAATATAAATTTGCTTCAAATTCGCAAAATTACTAACCTCAATTCTGCCAATAATAAACCTCGCATTTGCATTCTTAACGATTGAAAAATCAAAAATCTCTAAATTTTAAGAAATTATTTGAAGATCGGTTTTACCGCAACTCAAATCTTGGTTCCGAATTTTCAATGCTCATTTTTTATAGCTTGCCGCAATCAAATTTTCGCGGCGTGGAAAGTGTAGAATAATTCCTAAAATACCGAGCCCGAACCACAAAAAGAAATACTGATATGAAAAGGCAAAAACCAAAATCACTCCGAGCAGCGAAATTGCTTCGCAAAAGGCATAGGCAAGAATTAAACCGGTTTGCACGAATGCGATTTTTTGTTCAGCTATGGCTTGTTCGTATGAACGCTTTTTCATCACGAATGAAAGCACGAAATTTGTCAGAGCCAAAACTACAAAGACAAGTAAAATCGGAGCATTTTCACCAAACAGAGGTTTTGTAACGTCGAATTTGAAAACTTCGGGTTTGGCAAAAAAGATAACGACCAAAAACATCATTTGCGACATTAAGAGTGCAAACCAAATAACAGCCAATGTTTTGTAACTTTGTTCGACATTAAGATTTTGATTCATATTTTCCCTCAAGTTGATTTTTCGGCATAGTTTGTTAATCAGTCGCTTCCAACTCTTCTTCCAAAAGTTGGCGTTCATAAAGGTCGGCGTATTCGCCGCCGAGATTTATCAATTCATCGTGAGTTCCGCGTTCGATTATTCGTCCGTCGTGTAGAACGCAAATCAAATCGGCATCTCGAATCGTTGAAACGCGATGCGAAACGATCAAGGTTGTTCGGTCAGTCCGAATATCGCGCAAATTGTGGAGAATCGTTTCTTCGGTATAAGTATCAACTGCCGAGAGTGAATCGTCCAAAATCAAAATTCGCGGGTTTCGCATCACGGCACGGGCAATCGCCGTGCGTTGCTTTTGTCCGCCGGAAAGCGTAATACCGCGTTCGCCGACGCGCTGTTCGTATTTGTAAGGAAAATCCTTTATGTCATCGGCTAAACCGGCGACTTCGGCGGCTTTCTCGACAGAAAGTAGAGAACGGGAAGAGCCGTTTGATTGCAATACTTTTGAATTTTCTACTCCGAAAGCAATATTTTCCGCCAATGTATCGCTAAATAAAAAAGTTTCCTGCGGAACAAAGCCGATAGATTTCCGCAATTGTTCGAGTGGAAACTGACGAATCGGGACATCATCAATAAAAATCGTATTTTCGGGCGCATCGAGAAGGCGCGGAATCAAGGTTACAAGCGTTGATTTGCCGCTGCCTGTTTTACCGACTAAGGCAACGGTTTTGCCTTGCTCGATTTTCAAATTAATATTTTCAAGAACAGGTTTGCCATTATAAGCAAAGGTCAGATTGCGAAATTCGATCTTACCTTTGATTTTCGGTTGTTCTCTTGAGTCGGGTGCATTTCTGATAGTCGGTTCGGTTTCTAAAATCGCGTTAAATCTTTTCAGCGAAGCCGTGCCGCGTTGGTAAAGATTGACAACGTAACCGAGCGCAATCAGATACCAAATCATTTTCTGTAAGTAAAGAATAAATAATGTAAATTCGCCCGTCGTAATCTCGTCGCGCACTGCCATCGGCACACCGACGGCGACGATGATGACAAAACCCAAACCGATAAAAAAGAAAAGAAGCGGACGCATCGCCGCGCCGAATTTGACGAGCGCAATGTTTCTTTTCGCATATTCACGGTTGAGTTCCTGAAATTTTTCAATTTCCGCATCTTCCTGCGCGTAAGCGCGAATCACTCTGACACCCGAAAGATTTTCTTGCGCCCGCGCTGTGATGTCCGAGAAAAACTCCTGAATTTTTTCAAAGCGAACGTGAATTTGTTCGCCCAAAAACTTAACCGTCAATGAAACAAACGGCATTGGAATCAATAGTAACAGAGTGAGTTTGACATTGATTTTGAGCAGTATCGGCAAAACTATGGCGAGCGCAAAAATTGCTTGGAACGAATACAAAATCATCGGTCCGACAATCTGCCGCACCGCACCCAAATCATTTGTCGCCCGCGCCATCAAGTCGCCAACGCGATTATTTTGAAAATACTCAAGCGGCTGATTGACCAACGCGGCGTAAAAATCGCGGCGCATATCGTATTCGATGTGGCGCGAAGTATTGATCAAAAGTCGCCGTTGCCAAAACAAAAAAATTCCGCTGACGAAACTTACACCCAGAATCACCAACGGATAATAAATGACTTTGCTCCAAGTAATCCCGGCACTTAAATCATCAATAGCTTTTCCGACCAAATAAGGAACTAACAGCCCAAACACCATCGAAACCAAGATAAAGACAATTCCGACGATAACGTGCCATTTATAAGGCTTGAAATATCGTGCAAATTTTTTGAGTTCTTCCATAATTTTGTAAATCTTGCAACTCTGTGATTGATAGTGGATTTAAGCAAATACGTTGCCCTTGTTTGTCGCTGATGAAATTCTCGCCAACATCTTCAAATTGCGTTTAAACCTTGAGCAATATCTTCGATTAAATCATCACTGTTTTCACAACCGGCACTAAAACGAATAAAACCTTCAGGTATCAGGTCGCCGCCCCAACGCGCCCGTCGTTCGGCTGTTGTCCGAATGCTGCCGAAACTCGTTGCTTCGATCACTAACTTACACGCCTGCAAAAAGTGTTCGGCGCAAGCCCGGTCAGCCAACACGAAGCTGATTACCTGTCCGTAGAAACGCATTTGACGGGAAGCCGTCTCGTGCGACGGGTCTTGCGGCAGTCCGGGATAACGTAATCCGGTAACTTCGCTGCGGGTTGCCAAATATTCGGCGATAGTTTGAGCAGTGCGGCATTGTTTTTCCAAACGCATTTCGAGCGTAGCCAGCGAACGATGCGCCAGCCACACTTCCATCGGTCCCGGCACTGCACCGATCTGTGTGCGCCACGAGTGCAATTTTTCAGCCCGCGCCGCATCGCGCACGGCAACGTGACCGAGAATCAAATCCGCGTGTCCGGTCAGCATTTTCGTATCCGACGCGACGGAGTAATCTGCACCAAGTTCGAGCGGATTTTGACCGAGAAACGTCGGTGTCGTGTTGTCAACCGCGACAAGCACATTACGTTTGTGTGCGGAATCAACAAGGGCGGCAATATCGCAAACATCCAGCCCCGGATTTGCCGGAGTTTCAAGCCATAGTAGTTTTGCTCCGTCCAAAAGTTGACTCAATCCGTTGCTATTAGTAGGGGCTTTTCGAACTTCAATGCCCATTTCCGCGAAAAATCCATCCGCGAGAAGCCGCGTGGTATAGTAACAATCCGAAGGCATCACCAAAATATCACCGGGACGTAAAACAGTGCCGAAGACTGCTGCCACAGCCGCCATACCGGAAGCGAACGCTATTGCGATGCCGCCTTCTAAATCACTTAGCGCAAGCTCGAACTGCGTCCAAGTCGGATTATGATAGCGACCATAGAGATAAGGAATATCCGTCGTGTCACCCGAAGCATGATAACTTCCTGCAAAAGTAACTCCGTCTAAAAAAGGTTTCCCTTGAACGGGAGGAGCAATGCCTGCGCGAATTATTTTTGTTCCGATTTTCATTTTTGATTTATAAAGTTTTTATTGGACTTTTGTATAAGTCGAAAGGGAAGTTGCGATCAATTTTCCGGCATCGTTAAATACTTCCGCCGAAACCGTCAAAATCCGGTTTCCCGCCCGCTCGACCCGCGCCGTGCATACGATTTCACCAGAACTGACCGGACGAAGATAATGCACTGTCAGATCGATCGTCGTTGTCTGCACATTCTCGGGAACGCAGGTTCGGACGGCAAAAGCCATGGTCGTATCGATCAAGGAAGCCGTTGCGCCGCCGTGTAAAACCCCGTAAGGTTGCCGCAATTCATCGCGCATCCGCAATTTTATTTTCGCTTCTTTGGCGCACAAATCAACCAATTCAAATCCGAGCAGTCGCGCATATGGAACGCTTTTAAGTGATTCGGAAGCAGATTGTTTGTGCGCTTCGGTAATTTCTATTTGTTTTTCGTCGCTCATATTTTTATTTAAACTTCACCTTGTAAAACCTTGCGAAATTCTTCAACTGAAACTTTGCGGAAATCTTTCGGAATCTCAAACAGATTCGCGTCGGCTTGAGGCTTGAAATTTTTAATTTCAAAAGTAAAATTCAAAATCTTTTGCTCACCGTTGACGCTGTAAAATTCTTGTTTGACAGGCAAACCGATATTTTTATCTACCCAAATAAACGATTCGGAAGTTTGATTGTTATCTAAAATTACACGATATTTCAAAAAATTATTTTCCGTTCCGAGAAATTCAAATTTTGCGTCCGCTTTCTGATTGAGCCATTCGGTCGTTAGAAAATCAAATGGATTTTCTGACGCTTCCACCAATCTATTACTGATATTTTCAGTGTAGATTTTCTTATTGTTGAAAATAAGAAAAGTTTTATTATCAGCGGTTTGCAAAACCGAAATTTGATTTTTTTGTCCGTAATGATAATCGTAGCGACGGGAATTATCTAAACCGCGCATCGCAAAAGTCTTATCTTCTTTACCTTCCGTTGTTACGATAAATTCGGCTTGAAAATTTTCGGGTTCTTTCGTAGAAAAAGGAATGCCGCTTTTTACTTCTTCAACAGCAAAAGGTGTGGGCGAAGCCGGATTATTTTCTGCTTTTTGCCACCAGCGACAGGCAGAAAATAAAGTCAAAAAAAGAACCGCAATAAAAAAAACTTTAACTGAATTTGACGAAAGCATTTGTAAGTTGAAATCTTATCATATTGATTGGACAAAATTCACACCCGGTATTGTGTAAAAATTATGAGTATAACTTCAATGCAAATGCGTTACATTCTTTGCGGCATTCTCGTTCTGCCATTTGCGCCTTTTCTTTATTTGCAAGCAAAATATGTCCGCCGTAAGGTCGGCAGACTGCCCGATGCCGAAGGCGCAACGATTGGAAAGTATGGTGAACAAGCGGAAGTAATAAATCTATTGGCAGTCGGTGAATCAACCGTCGCCGGCGTTGGCGCGAAAACGCATAACGAAGCGTTGACGGGACAATTTGCCAAACATCTAAGTCAAACCACCAAAAAATCGGTGCGTTGGCACGCACTCGGCACAAGCGGAATCACGATAAAAAGAACTTTGCGGGAACTCGTCCCGAATTTTCACCCGGAAAAAATGGATGTCATACTTATCGCTTTGGGAGCAAACGATGTTTTCGGGCTTTCGAGTCCACAAACATTTCGCCGGAATTTAGCAAAATTGCTTGAGGTTTTGCGTGAAAAATATCCCGATGCAAAAATCTTCGTTGCCAATGTCCCGATGGTCAGGGATTTCATCGTGCTTCCCAATCCTTTGCGATATATTCTTTCAAGGCTTGCCAAACTTCATCATTTCAACGCGATAGATTTGATTTCCAAGTTGGCAAATGTCAGTTATTTTGATGACGTGAACAGAGTTGACGACGATTTTTTCAGTGACGGTATTCATCCTTCGCCGAAAGGTTACGATTTATGGTCAAAGGCGATGGTTGATTTTTTTGTCCAAAACGCTGATTAAGTTGAATAAGTCTCGTTTATGTTCAATTAAGATTTAACTTTTTAAATTATTCACAGACTTCAATTAAACTTTGAAATTTCTTTGCTTTTCTCTCTCGCTAAAATTAACGGGCGGTGCGCCGCTAACGAATTTCAGCATTTGATTGGCAATTGCACTAGCGCGAAGTTTTAGAAAATCGGCGCGTTCGCCGTCAAAGGTTTCGTTAATGGTTTCGTGAAAAATTTCCAGCCAATGCTGAAAATGTTCCAACAACAAAGGCGTTTTTTCATTTAGCGCAGCGTGAACTTGCGAAGGATTGCGCCCGTGTTTTTGATAATTGCCGGTTCCGAAGAGCAGAGTTTCCCAAAAATCGCCGATAATCGGCAGATGACTTTCCAAATCCAGCTTTGCCACGTCCGTGAAAATATAACCGATTGTTTCGTCGGTTATCGCTTTGGCGTAAAAACGATTCATCAAATCATCAATGTCGGCGCGGGTTTCAATATCTTTTTTCATTAAAATCAATTTTACTGTGTAAAGTTTGGGTTGCGGCTTCCGTTTCCAAATCAACAATCGTTTCGCCTTCGGGGTTTTTATGAAAAAACATCAAATCGAGCGCGAACCAGACGAATACAATCGCGCCGACGGCAAAAATCGTATCGCCGAGCATTCGCATCCAGCGCAAAAATTGCATTAAGTCGGTCTGCATAAATTCGGGTGAACGCGCCGACCAATAGCCGACATTGACCGATTGATAAGTTTGCAATAAACCTACGGGCAAAAGACTTAATACGATTTCCAGAAGCATTCCGATATTTATTGCCCAGAACGCAAACCTGATCGGTTTTTCCTTCCATTTGAGTTCGGGTTTCATCGCCCGCAGACAAAAGAGCGTCAAACCTAAACCGAGCGTTCCATAAACGCCGTAAAGCGCACCGTGCGCGTGAACCGCCGTCGTATTTAAGCCCTGCATATAATAGAGCGCAATCGGCGGATTGACCATAAATCCGAAAATTCCCGCGCCGACCATATTCCAGAACGCGACGGCAATAAAGAATATAGACGACCCATTTATACTGCTGAAGCCACGGACGCACTTTTGAACGGCGAATGTTTTCGACCGCCTCGTGTCCAACCAGCAGAAGCGGAACGATTTCCAATGCCCTGAAAGTCGAACCGAAGGCGATTGCCACCGTCGGAGTTCCGGCAAAATACAGATGATGCAGAGTTCCGATAATTTCGCCGCTTAAATAAATCGCGCCCGTCAGCAAAGACGCTTGCGCCGCGCTTTCCGGTCGAATCACGCGCAGTTTGGCAAACAAAAAAGCAATAACTACTGTGGCAAAAACTTCAAAAAATCCTTCAACCCAAAGATGCACCACCCACCAACGCCAGTATTCGACTACCGAAAGGTGTGAACGCATTCCCCAGAAAAGTCCGGGCGCGTAGAAAAAAGCGATTCCCGACGTTGTTATAAGATAAAGAGCAATCAAGGATTTCGGCGTGCCTTTTTGTCTGAGCGCGGGAATCGCTGTTCGCGCAATCAAAAACAGCCACAGAAGCAAACCGATGAAAAGCGCGGCTTGCCAAACTTTGCCTAAATCAACGTATTCATAGCCATGATGCCCGAACCAAAACCACAAATCGCCCGAAAGAAGGTGCATTACCGACATCCATTGTCCAATCATCGAACCTAACACGACGATGAGCAAAGCAAGAAACAAAACATTAACGCCGAGTTTCTGATATTTCGGCTCGTATTCGCAGATAAACGGCGCAATAAAAAGCCCGAAAGCAAGCCACGCCGTCCAAAAGAAAAATGAGTTTAATTGTCTTAATTTTGTCGGGTCTGCCTGAGCGTTGCGCTGAATTGCAAAATCTTTGCTGCCGTTTGAGAAAATATCCGAATAATGTTTAAGATTTTCTTGATATGCCTGCGCTCGCAGCGGATTAATTGTGAGCCTTCCCGTCGCTTCATCATAAGTGTTGGTTCTGACCGTATTTTGCAGACGCTGGCGCAAAACGGCTTGCTGTTCGCTGTTTAAATTGTCGTAGCCGTTTCCGAACTCGCTATTTGCCCAACTATTTAACAAAAAAAGTGCCTCGCGGTGCAAATAATCCGCCGACCAATCGGGCGCAACATCAGAGCCGTGTCCCCAAATCGAGCCGACCTGCGTCCCGCCCATCGCCTGCCAGACGTTTTGCCCGTTCTGGATTTCCTCCGCCGGAATCAAAACTTGCCCGTCGGTCGTGACGACTTCGCGCGGAATCGGCGGAGCTTGCCGAAAAATCTCCGTTCCGACCCAGCCTAAAACTGCAAACGAAAACACAAAAATTCCGATAAAAATCAGCCAAAGTTTTTTCATGAAAGTCGCCCTCCGTTTCAAACAGCCTTAAATTTTGTTACTAGCAAATGAATTTCCGGCTCGGCAACAACTTCGTGTTCGATTTCCGCCTCCAAAGTAATCAATGTTCCAGCCTCTAATTTTTGCTCGTCTTCCAAATCTTTTCCGGCGCGGAATGTGCCGCTTCCCGCCAAACAAAAAACCGTAATCGGCTCAGCCGCTTTATGCTTTGCCAAAACGTCGCTGTTGCGAAGAATCACACTGATTAGTTGACGACGCACACCGTCGAAAACTTTTTTTACTTCTTTAGATTTTTCGCTGTCGGAAATTTTGCCCAATTCAAACTTGTCTAAAAATTCGATATTTTTCATAATGATTTTCTGCACTTTTAGCGCAGAAGCAAACTAAAGTTTTTATTGCCGACTTATCGCTTAAAATTTAATGCCGACTACAAAATCTATGCTTGATGCAAAGCCTAAAAAAAACGCAATATCCAAACAATATCTTTAGTTGTTTCAATATTCTGTGTGATAGCACACCTAATAGACATATTAAATGTTTTGAGTAGCGATTGATGACGATGATATTTTCATCCTAAACGGCGAATTCACAACCGGAAAACTTCTTTGTCCGGCGCAAATATGACAGAAATGAATCTTGAAGATACTTTTACAGAAATAAAAGATTTGCTCAAACTTTATCACGAATGGCTTTTGATACATCCGTCGGGCAAAACTTTTGGTTTGCAAAAAGAGGAAATTGAACTAAAATTTGAACGTAACAAAATTCTTTTCAGCTTTTTGGACGAAAACGGTTTTCAAACGTGGCGGATTGTCGAATTCAGACAAAAAAAAAGCGAAATTTTACTTAAAATTACCCGCAATTTTGGAAAAGAGAACGAGCGGATTCGACTTATTCCCCGTATTTCCGCTAAAGAATTAGAGGCATCAATCGAACTTGCGCGGCTTGAAAAGGCGAATAAAATTGCAAGTTTGCTGATTTCGGAAATTCCGCAAATACAACTTATCCGTGTCGCCTTAAACAAAGAAAACGGACGTTTCGCACAAATATTTATCGAGAATTTAAATGGCAAACAGACCGCGGTTATTTCTGATGTTTCAGATTCGGCAACTCCCGAAATACTTATTTCGACCGCGATTTTATGGCTTACAAAATTAGAGCAGCGTAAGAAAAAACCGATTGAAACAGTTTGGATTTTGGCGGAAAAGAAACTGGTCAAAAAAGTGCGAAAACTTCACGCATTGCTGAAGGAACATTGGAAATCGAACATCAAATTACGGGGAATTTCAAGTTCAGGAGCAAAGTCGGGAATTACGGAACTTTCACCGCTTGAGATTCATCACTTGTGGCGCGAAAAAACCAAGAAAATTTCATTAGTGGAAAAAACGGAAATGAGCCGAACGGCTCGGGAAATTACAAAAACCGCGCCTCAAAAGATAGACGTTATTTTTACCAAACAAGGTGAAACTTTGCGTTTTCAGGGTTTGCCCGTGGCGCGCATCAGAAAGACTTTGGGCGTGGAAAAATGTTGGTTTGGAATTGAGCAAAATAAAAGAATTTTGAATGAAGGAGCGCGGGAAGATTTTTTCGATTTGCTGGAAAATTTAGAAACTTATCGCTGTTTCGATGCTCCGAATAAACGCCACGCACTTTTTGAACTTGCACCCGAAGCGTGGCTTGAAGCGATTCTCCGGCGAAACATCAAACAACTCGACACAAATCTGATTTTATCGCCGCTTTACAATCAGTTTCGGGCTGAATCCGGCAAGATCGATTTATTGGCTTTGCGAAAGGATGGACGACTAATTGTTGTCGAACTTAAAGTTGCGCCCGACCGCGAAATGGTTTTTCAAGCGGTTGGTTATTGGCGAAAAATCGAATTAAATCGCCGTAATGGAATTCTGCAACAGGCAAAACTTTTTGGCGATTTGCAGATTGCCGACGCGCCGACAATTTGTTATCTGGTCGCGCCAACTTTGTGTTTTCACCGTGATTTTAATTTTTTACTGCAAACTATTGCGCCCGAAATAGAAATTTTCCGCTTTGATTTGGCGGAAAACTGGCGTGAGAATCTGAAGGTGTTGCGAAGAGAAAAAAATAATTTTTTTGACGGTTATTGAAGATTCTACAAATCTTGCGACATTACTTTCGGTTCGGGGCTGATATATAAAATTCTAGTGCAATTTTCGCAAGTGATAATCACATCGGTTGTTCTCAGTTCAACCTGCACTTGCGGACGAAGTGTCATAAAACACGCACTGCAAGAACCGTTAATAACCTCGGCAACCGCAATTCCGTCACGGCTGCGTTGCGCCAAACGATTATAAATCGAAGCCATTTGCGCCGGTAATGTTTGAAAAACCTTTTCGCGCTTTTGGCTTTCGATTTCCGCTTCTTGCTTGTTTTTGGCTAGTTCTGCTTCAAAATCTTTAAGAGCTGCGGCTTGATTTGAATCTAACGAGTTAATTTCATCAGCGCGTTCCGCCAAAATCTTCTCGACCTCTTCGATTTCGGTCATTTGTTCCAAAACTTGTGTTTCCAGAGTGGAAATCTGCTTTTGCAGATTGTCCGTTTCACGCATCGCCGTTTCATATTCTTTCTGATTCTGTGCGTTTTTCAAATTACGGTTAGAGCGTTCGACAAATATCTTATTTTCAGCGATTTGCTTTTCCAATTCCGTCCGTGTTGTCTGCGCCGTATCGCGTTTCGACTGTATTTCACGAATAGAAAAAGCGTGCTGTTCAAACTCTTGTTCAAGACTAGCACGCCTCTGTTCTGCGGATTCGATGGCTTTTTTCAAGTTACGAATTTTGGTGTCCGTTTTTTGTAATTCTATCAACTTCTCAAGTTCTGACTTCACTTATGAAAATCTCCTGTTAAAAACAACTCATCAATATGAAAATTTTCACATATTATTAACCTGCTTGCAACGCTTGAAATGAAGATTGAGAATTTTACGCGGGTTTTGTCAAATTAAAATCTGACAACTTCTTCCGGCGCATCATTTCCTTCCGCTGTTTTCCATTGGTCGGAGTTGTCGTAAAAATTGCAGTCAAATTCGGCTAAAGATTGAATTTTGATGCCTTCAATTTCGTCGGGAGCATCTTCAAATCTGACAATTGCCCCGCAACCGATAATTTCCGCACCTAATTCCTTTACCAGTTCAGCCGTTTCAGTCAAGGCTCTTCCGGTGCGGATAAGATCATCAACGATGATACAAGGATAAATATCACCGGACTTCAAATATTGGCGAAATTGTCGTTTACCATTCTCGATTTCCGCCCAATAAATCTGATCTGCGCCAAGTGCTTCGCGCACGGCAAATGCGACGGGAATACCGCCCGGACTCGGACTTATAACCGAAATTTTCGGTAGTCGGCTTGAAATTGTTTTTTCCATTCGGAATTTACGGCTCAAACCAACCGACAAAACCCGCGAATTGTCGTAATAACGAAATGCGAGCGGCATCTGAAAATAATGCGAAGCGTGTTTGCCTGACGGATAAACGAAATGTCCTTGCCGGTATGCGCCCGTTTCTTCTAAAATTTGCATCACTGTTTGCGATGGCGGAATTAAATCTATCATTTATTGTCTCCTTTTGATTTACTAAATATTTATTAAATTATATGACAATTTTTTCAAGTTTTGAATTTGGAAATTCAATCTTCTGAGTTTGTTCTGCTAAAAAAAGTTTCTTGTGCGATTTTGCCGCGAAATATTTTACCGATGAAAATTCATACTTTAATTGATCTGAAAACTTCCTGCACGATCATTTTTTGGTCTTCATCCATTTGTTTCGGAATTTTATCAATTTGGAACCACGCCGCCTCTTTTATCTCACTGCTTTTTACTTCGGCTTTACCGATGGCTCGAGCGCGAAAGAGAATTTCAATATGACGATGTATCGTTCTCACTCTGAACATCTCTATATTATGCAATTCCAAACCCGTTTCTTCACGGATTTCGCGCCTGACCGCTTCTTCAGGCTGTTCGCCGCTATTTAAAAATCCACCCGGAACACCCCAACTCGAAGCAGAGCGAAAGATGTGGTCTAGTAGCAAAATCTCCCGGTTTTCGTTTATAATGATGGCTGCTGCTGAAACCGTAAATTTTTGCTGGGTAACACGAACTATTTTCAGTCGTAAATAAGGCGTTAATAATTTCCAAATTGTTCCAACAATTTTATTTAACATCAAGTGTTTTTTGTTTACAAAGAAATAGTCTTAGTGTAAGATTTTTTTGGAAAATAAACATTGTTAAAACTGTCTTTACAATGTAAGAAGTATTTTCCCCCAAATCTTTTAGCAAATCTAATAAACATATAACTATTTTTTCGGAGTATTTAATGTTGAAAAACTTTTTCCGTTTTCAAGACATTCTGTTCGTATTGTATTTTGTTTTGTTATTTACGACGGTTGCTTTCGGGCAAAATCGTAATTTGCAAAATGAATTGAGCAATTCTTTTAAATCATTCAATGTGATGCAGTTCAATAATAAAACAACTTTTCAAAATGTAAAGAGCGGAAATTCTCTCATAATTTCAACTGCTGCGAGAAATTTTGAATTATCTTTAACACCGAGAGACCTGCGTGCTGCAATCTATCGTGCCGAAGATACGAGTGCCGAAGGTGTTCGCCAACTTGAAAAAGGCGAGGTAATTACTTTTAAGGGAAAGGTCTCAGGCGAACCTGTTTCGGAAGCCCGGCTGACAATTGACGGCGAAAAAATTGAGGGTTATTTCGGTGTAAACGGCGAAAAGTTTTTTATTGAACCGGCGAAAAATTATTCACGCTTTGCCACAAAAGAAGATTTTGTTATTTATCAGGAAAAAGATGCTATAAATTCGGAAGGTTTTACCTGCCAATCAGAACTTGCTGAAAAGATCGAGGATGGAAAATCAATAGTTGTCAGACGAACTTCTCCAAATGTGCAAAATGTTCTTGACATCGATATTGCGACGGAAGCCGATTTTGAGTTTGTAACTGAATTGGGTGGTGCAAATCAAGCCAATAGAGAGATTTTGAATATACTGAATATGGTCGAGGGTGTTTATCAAACGGAACTCAACCTGACAATTAGCGTAGTTTATCAAAGCACCTGGTCGATGCCTGATCCGTTTGTAGCAGTAACTACTCAAACACTTTTAACTTCATTTCAAAACTATTGGAACACAAACCGCCCGACAACAGTAATTCCGCGTGATATCGCCCACCTGTTTACCTCAAAGCCGTATGCTGTGTTACGCGGTTTTTCATTTGTCGGAGCAATTTGCCGAAGCCCGTCTTTTGCTTACGGTTTGAGTGGAAGAGTGCCTTTTGAACCGGCGAAATTTCTTTTAACGGCACACGAGATCGGTCATAATCTCGGAGCAAATCATGCCGAAGTTGCACAAAATTGCGGCGATACGGTTATGAATATGACGATAACCGCACTAACACCGTTTACTTTTTGTGCGTTTTCACGGACGGAAATTACAAACTTCGTTACTAATAATAATAGTTGTTTAAGTTCGCAGAGTCTCGCCGTGCCTAAATTTGATTTCGATGGTGACCGTCGGGCTGATATTGCTGTTTTTCGCCCCTCGAATGGCGTTTGGTATATCACCAACAGCGGAACCAACACCTTTAATTTCGTGCAATTCGGATCGGCAGGCGATATACCCGTTTCATCCGATTTTGACGGCGACCGTAAAACAGACATCTCCGTCTATCGTCAAGGAGTTTGGTATTGTCTGAATTCTTCGGATAATGTCTTTTCCGGGGTTAGTTTCGGACTTCCAAACGACATTCCGACACCCGGTGACTTTGACGGGGATGGTAAAGCCGATATTGCCGTATTTCGCCCTTCAAACGGTGTTTGGTATCGGCTGAATAGTAGAAACAGTGCGTTCTTTGCCACCCAGTTCGGAAGTAATGGTGATATTCCTGTAGCAGCAGATTACGATGGTGACGGTAGAGCCGATATAAATGTTTTTCGTCCCTCAAACGGGGTTTGGTATCGCCTGAACAGCGGAAACAGCGCATTTTTTGCGGCTCAATTCGGATTAGACGGCGACAAACCGGCAGCGGGCGATTTTGATGGTGACGGCAAAGCCGACCTAGTTGTTTGGCGACCTTCTAACGGTGTTTGGTATGTGTCAAATAGCGCGACCGGCGGGTTTTACGGTGTTCAATTCGGAGCTTCCACCGATGTTCCCGTAGCGGCGGATTTTGATGGTGACGGCAGATCGGACATCTCGGTTTTTCGTCCGTCAAATGGCGTTTGGTATCGTCTGAATAGTGCAAATAATTCATTTTTTGCTACTCAATTCGGGGCGAGTGAAGATGTTCCTATTTCTTCAAAATAAATTTATCAAGATCAAAAAAGGTAAAACAAGACAAAATAAAAGAGAGCGATTTTTAGGTCGCTCTCTTTTATTTTTAGTTGCAACTTAATGTTTATTGCAATGATACATCATCAACTCGGAAAGTAGTTGTTACCGAACTATCAGTTGTAGTTCGGAATTGAACACGAACCGTTTGACCTTTGTAAGCCGACAGGTTAAACGCGCCTCTTTGCGTATATGAACCAGCCGTGGCTTTGTTCAAATTGCTGTAAGTCGCAAGTGTTGCCAACAAAGTGCCGCTGGTATTGCGAACTTCGACAAACAATTTATCATATTGCGTCGTCGTTGTCGTTTCACTTGAACTGACATTTAACCAGAAAGTCAGATTTGCCGTCGGTGCTGTGCTTGGGATGGAAACCTGTTGATAAGTTTGTCCGGCAACACTGTTATTTACACCGAAATAAATATAACCCGTTCCGCCGTGCGGTGAACTTCCGTTGGCAATGTAGAAAACTCCCGTGCCGGAAGAAACCCATGGCGATTGACTGCCTTCCAGTCCGCCGTTAACGATAAGTTCGCTTCCGCCGCCGGGAGTTGGTGTCGGTGTCGGGTTCGGATTCGGGCAAGCACCCACACCGACCGCACACCATGATTGAGCAACGGCAGTTGCTTGCGAACTCGATGCTCCGAACATATCGTTGGCAGCATTTACCGTTGCGGTTCGTGCCGCCGCAAAATTCGTTCCCGCCGTCATATAAACCGTCAAAGCGCGATACCAGATTTTTTCAGCATTGGTTGCGCCGATTCCTGTTACGGAAATACCGCCGCTGGTTGTGCCGCCTTGTGCCAACAGATAAAATTCGTAATTGGCAATGCCGGAATTGGTGTGAACGCCGCCGCTATCGGAAGAAGTTATCACTCGATTAGCATAGTTGTCGGGTTGTCCGCCGAGAGTCGGGTTGTTCATATAGCGCAACGCGTCGCCCGAAGTTGCCGGCGTGTAGGCTTGTTCACCGATTTTCCAGGTATTCGAATCAACAACGCCGCCGCGTGAATAGCGTTCGACCATTGCGCCGAAAATATCGGAAACCGCTTCATTGAGAGCACCCGATTCATTTGAATAAGTTAAATTTGCCGTGAACTGTGTAACGCCGTGCGTCATTTCGTGTCCGGCAATATCAGTTGTTACAAGCGGAGAAAATGACGAACCATCACCGTCGCCATAAGTCATCACGCTGCCGTTCCAAAAAGCGTTATTATAGCTAACACCAAAATGAACTCTCGAAACAACTAAAGAAACTCCGCTGTTAGCCGCCGCCGCAGTTGTTCCGGGTCCGTTACTGCCGTTAATGCCGTTACGTCCGTGAACCGCTTGATAATAATCAAAAGTAGATGCTGCGCCTATGTGCGCGTCAACTCCGGCACGTTGAGCGGTGCTGTCCCAAATATCATCCGTATCGGTATAGCGCGATTGAGTTCCGCCGGTGCCGGTTGAAGTATTACCCGTGTTGTTCATATTGAATGTTCCCATCCGGCGGGTTACGTCTTCCATATAAAATGTTGAACCAGCCGAACTTGTTGCAATATTAACGGTTCCGCTATACAACGAAGAACCGGTTGCGGTTTGCAGATTATTATATTCAAAAATCTTTTCGCCTGTTTCTGCATCTATAAAAAGCACGGGCATTGCGTTTTGCCGGGTGCCGTCTTCACGTCGAAGTTGGACACGATAGGCGAGATGATCGCGGTCTTCGCCTCGATAAATCCACAAATCTGAAACCGGGTCTGCGGTCAAGTATTTCGAGCCGGAATACATTGTTTTAGCAATTTCAATAGAATTTTCGACTGAAAATCTCGCTCTCGTATTTACGCTCACCGCATCCTTTAAATCATCCGTAATTGAAGTCAGCGAACCGTCTGCTTTAATATGGACAATGGCTTCGCCTTCCCAAACGGGAACATCATTTACAGTTTGACGCACCTTGGTATGCGCCATTTTCAATTGGTCAAACGAAACTGACAGAACATTAAACGTATCGACACTACCGACTGCGCGGTTAGCCGTTTCATTTCTTAAATAGTTCAGACTGATTTGTTTGACTCGCTCAATATCGCTTTGGGAACCGTTGCTGAAAACCGTTTTGTTGGCTTCGGCTGTTTTGGACACAAATGTAAAAACAATAAGTGCAAATACCAGAATTGCACCGATACTTAGAATTTTTTTCACCCTTTTAGGTAACTCCTTTAAAATTTTAATTTAGGAAATTTGCCGATATAATTTATCAAGCCGTAATATAAAAAAAACTACAAACCGAGAACAAAACACTCCCTGAGTTTCAATAAAAAAATGGTCTTGTGTGTCCTGAAATAAAAAAGTCCAATTTGCTAAAATTTATTTTGGGGTTTTTAGGAATTGCAGAACAGATTCTAGCACTAATATTTATACTGTCAAGCGCATAGGTTCAAAATTGTTTATTAAACAAAAAAACTTTAAAATTCTTCAAAACAGACCTTATTTGCGAATGCCCATTGTTTTTATTGAAGGTTCAATCTGCAATTGTTCAGGTAATTAAATTCAAATAAGCCTCTAATTTTTGCAACTTTTGCTCTTAATCCGTCGTGAAAGAGTGTGTTTAAAAAGTTCTGCATCCTAAATCCGAAAATGGCGCATCAAAAAACTTTACATTAATTAAGGATTCTGAGAAACAAAAAGAACAATGAGAAAACAGTTGTAGATATTTATAATCGTTTGAATTTGCTGTCGGGATTTGAAACTTTAAGAATAAATAACAAAGGGCAAAGAATAAAACTAAGGACAAAACTGAGTTTCTCGTGCTAAACTGAAAGAAAATGATTACTAAACTTAATCTTGCCAGTAAACCATTTCGCAACCGGACGTTGCCTTATCTGCTTGCGCTTTTTCTATTGGCTTTTGCCACAGCCGGAACGATTATTTCGTTTGCTCAATTGAGCAGCATCAATCAACAGGCTGAAAGTGCGCGCAAAAGTATTGAGGAAAATGAAGCCGAACTTAAAAAGATAAAAGGCGATGGTGAAAAAGTTCAGCAACAATTAACGCCCGAACAGCGTTCGCTCTTAATTGCCTCGCACAAACTCGTGGCAAATAAAACTTTCGGCTGGTCGCGCCTATTTGCCGATCTGGAGCAGATTCTGCCGGGTGGAGTCAGCGTTTCTCGCATCAGCATCCAAAATGTTTATCAGGACGGCGACAAAACGAAAGCCGAATTGGACTTCGGAGTTTTGAGCCGCGATTATCAAAACGTCATTACGATGATCGACAATATGAACAGCTCACGCATTTTCCAAGCCGAATTACGAGGTCAGGATCGTCAAAAAACCGAGCGCACGACCTATACGGAATACAGTATGAAGTTAATTTACTCGCCGAATTACAGCACTGCGCCGACAGAGCGCGAGGTTGATGTAGTGCAGGGAGGAACTCAATAAATGAACGAAGATATTAAGCCTGATGAGTCGTCAAATAAAGTAAAAGAACCGGAAATTGTCGTAAATCAATACGGCACGACGAAGGATTCCGCAGTCGTTATCGAAGAAGAAACGCGCACCGTTTTGCTGACTGACGATGAAACCATCATCATCGAAAAACCGGCGAAAATAGATATTGTGCCTAAAAATCGCCCGCGTAATGTTTATGCGGGAATGTGGGGGAATACCGAGATAGCGACGGTCGGTTTAGGTTTGCTGGCAATTTTGGCAGCTATAATTTTATTTATTTTTGTTGTTTTGCCGGCACAGACCGAGCTTGATGACAGTAAAAAGAAGCGCGACGGTCTGGAGAAAGAATTAGTTTCCGAGCGAAGTAAATACGGTAATTTCACGACTACGGAAGCGCGGGTTGCCGAACTCGTCAATAGCGCAACCGATTTTGAAACAAGATTTCTGCCAATTGCCGCGAACGGTAAAACCGCACTTTATCAACGAATCAACGGATTGATCTCGGCGTATGGATTAATCAATACCACTGGTCCCGATTATGCACCGCTGGAGATCGCCGACGAAACACGCGGACAAACATCGGAAGCCGAGCGCGGCAGAACAAAATTTCAAAGTTTATTCCCAGGTCAATATGTAACTATGACGGTTGAGGGTTCGTATCAGAATCTGCGGCGGTTTATCAGGGAAATTGAAACCAGCGACCAGTTTGTTATAATCAGCGCAGTTGAACTTCAGCCGACGGAAAATGAAGATAAAAATAAAATGGAAACAGTTTTTCAAACACAAGTAAATAATGTTCCGGTCGCACCAAATAATCCGCCGGGATTTCCGCAACCGCAAACTTTTGGACAAACGATTCAACAAACTCAATCGTCCCAACCGCGACCGAAAGCTAATACCGGCAAAACACACGGTGAAACGGTTAGTTTGCGTCTTGAAATGGCGACATATTTCCGACGTTCGATTATTCAGCCGACGATAACCGTCAATCAGTAATAGAAATGAAATTATTTGAAGGAAAAACTCCGACGGAACGAAACAAAATCATTGCGGCTATTGCGCTTGGTGTAACGGCTTTGCTGGCACTAACTTATACATTCAGCGGAATGTTCGTTGGTTCCAAAACAACGGTAAGCGTTTCTACTTCACCAACGCCGAAAACATCCGCTTCGCCGAAAAGCGGTGATACGCAAAACACGACCCTTCCTACGGTTGATGAAACAAATAGCCTTTATACAACCACGCCGGTTATCTATAATCCAAACAAGTTCTACGCACCGGATGCGGGCAGAAACATCTTTGCGTTTTATGAGCCGCCGGTGCCAACGCCTTATATTGCACCTCCTCAGATTGAAAAAACTCCGAAACCGATTCCGCCTACGCCGCCGCCGCCGCCGCCGCCGATTTCTCTCGGTTTTATAACTCCGCAAAGTGTCTATGCCGGTTCAAAAGGTTTTCGGCTGGAAGTCAACGGAGATAAATTTACAACTGATCTGGCTATTTATTTCAATGGCAGTCAACTGCCGACGAACTATATTAGTCCGCAAAAGTTAGTGGCGGACATTCCGGCGAACTTTATTGCAGGCGAGGGCAATATTCAAATTTTGGTTCGCACGGCTGATGGAAAACTTTATTCAAACCCGGTTTTTCTCACGGTGCAGGCACAGCCGATACCCCAACTGACATATATCGGGATGATCGGAAAAGAGCGTTATAATAACGACACGGCTTATTTTCAAGAACGGGGCAAAGAAAATGAAAAGCCGATCAGTGCGCGCCTGAACGACGTTGTCGGTGGACGCTTTAAATTGACAAGTATTTCGCCGGTCGAGGTTATATTGGAAGATATAAGTTTAGGGTTTAAACACCGAATCGAGCTTTATCGAACCGCCGCTGAACAAGACCCGAATTCGAGAGGTAATCAGAGAGGCAGCAATAATCCTCCATTTAATCCGAATGCGCCGAATTTTACGATACCACAGGGAGAAATTCCGGGCATCCCGAATAATATTCAGCGTAAAACTGTCCAAGCAAATCCGGGACAACAAACAGACAAGAAGTATGAAGATGATGACGGCGACAATTAACCAAAAACCACAACTTAAAACCCGCACCCGGAAAACTGAAGCGGGACTTTCTTTGATCGCAATTTTAGCGGTGATGACCATTTTTGCGATTGCACTTCTTGCGGTTGCCCCATCAATTCAACAAGGCGTTCAGCGTGAAAAAGAATTGGAGCAAATTCGGCGGGGTGAGGAAATTGCCGAAGCAATTCGTCAATATGTAGAGTTTTATCAGGGCAGAAAACTTCCCAAATCAATGGATGATTTGCTCGAAGGTCTTCCGCAAGGCACAAAAAAACGACAGATATTGCGACCTTCGGCGGCGGTTGACCCGTTGAGCGAGGACGGAAAGTGGCGTTTAATTTCGCCGACCAGCCAAGCCTCGATTAATTTTATCAAGCAGGTGCAAATTTACAATGGCGGAATTCTGCCATCAAGTTCGAGCCGGTTTTTTGATCAATTTGCGATTCAGGTTGTTAATGTTCTCAATACCAAAACCCCGGATGAATTGGAAAAAGCCGCCGATGAGGAATATGAAGTAAAGACCGAGGACACGCCATTTATCGGGGTTGCCAGCCAAAGCCGTAGTAAATCGATTATTGCCTACTACGGTATCGAAAATCACAGCAAATGGATTTTTACACCGCTTTTTCGCGGTTCAGGCAGCGGCGGCGGTGGAAACGGAATCCAGCAACCGCCGGTCGTAGTTACACCAAATAGCCAATAAAAATAATAAAGCAGCGAGAACATAGCGTTCTCACTGCTTTATTTAGTTGGTAACAACGGTTTAGAGATTAAAGTTAAAACTGACAAAACCCATTGCTTTGACCGGCTCACCGTTACGGACAAAAGGCTTGAATTTCCATTTTCTGACTGCGTCCGTCGCCGCTCTTTGAAGCAGGGAAGGACCGCTCGTATTTTGAACCTTGCTCACCTGACCGTCTTCATCTATTTCCAATTCAATGCGGACAACGCCGGTCATTCGCAAGGTCTTTGCCGTTGGCGGATAAACCGGACTAGGTTTACTCGTCGCATATTCAACCAACGAACCGATCACTAATGGCGAGTTATCTTTTACAACGCCGGCATTGACGGGAACAGTCTGATTATCGGGTTTGTTTTGATCTGATGCGGTTTCCGTATCTTTATTTTCAACACGCCGTTCTCTTGGCGATTTAGCCGGATTGTCGGAAACCGCTGTTTCTTTGTTATCCGTCTTTTTGACTTCTTCCTTTGATTTGTCGGTTTTAGTTGTCGATTCGGCTGTTGGCTTGGGTTCAACGGCAACCTTTGACTTATCTGTCGGAATCGGTTGTTTACCGACCGGAAGCATTATCGGGGTAGTTATCGGGGCAACAGTCGAACTATTTGTCGATGTGTCTGGTGTCGGGTTATTTGAAGCAACAGTATTTTGCGGATTACCATTCGTTTCCGGCGGAGTTTCAACGACTGCATTAATAACGACACTTCTTGAACTGGCGATTAATTCACGCGCATCGGCAGCTTCATTTTTCCAACGGTTTGCATCGTAATCATCTTTTGCTAAATTGCTTCTGGCACTGGTTGCTTCTTCAAGAAGCGTTATTGCACCGGCGGTTTTGTCCTTGTCCTTCCCAAAAACTTTTGATTGCTCGACCACTAATTCGAGCGTTTCGCGCATTTTTTGAATGTCGGTTGCCGCTTCCGTCGGCAAATTTCGGTCTAAAACACTCAATCCAAGCGCACGATAGCGTTCGAGTTGGCTTCTTGCGCCCCTGATAACTTGTCCGGCAACGGCTGAATAATTCGTTACACCGCCGGTTTGGTTGATTTTTTTCGGGTTGGAAAGTTCGGTTAAAAAATCTTGTGCGCGTTTGTAGTCGCCTTGCTCCAAATAGCTGTTCATCAGCAAAACATTGATAACACTGTGAACCGTCGGGTCGGATGTTTCACGTCTGATATTTTCGAGTTCGTAGATTGCGGCGTTGTAATTCTTAACCGCAATAAACGCCTTCGCTTTTCCGACACGCTCACGCATTATGTCGGCAGATGTTTGGGCATTAATAACAAAAAAACTAATTAAAACCAGTAAAACCGAAGAGCAAAACCTTCTGACATTTAGCGGCATTTTCGAGTCTCCTTTCTTTTTTGGACTTTAAATTTTCCGCCAAGGTCAAAGCGAACAACCCGCACAGGTTCACTTTTACGACCTCAACATATTTTCATTTCAAATATTTTTCAAACAAGTTTTTTAAGAAAACCTGTCCTCTTAATTCAATAAACTTTTGATGATTTTCTGACGATAAGAGTTTGCGTCTTTCTTTATATCACTTTCGTTGAGCGTGAGCAAGCGTTTATCGCGCATTACGAGCTTTCCGTTGATAATAACGTGGCGCACGTCTTCCGCCTTAGTTGCATAAACCAAACTCGAATAAACACTAAAATAAGGCGTTTGATGCAAATTATCAAAATCAACGATGACTAAATCGGCGCGTTTTCCGACTTCGACCGAGCCGATCAGATTTTCCAGATGCAATGCCCGTGCGCCGCGAATCGTCGCCATTTCAAACACTTGTTCGGCTGATGTAACCTTCGGGTCTTTTGCAAAAACTTTGTGCAATTTCGCCGCCGTATCCATTTCTTCCCATAAACTCAGATCATTATTTGAAGCCGCACCGTCTGTGCCTAATCCGACCGGCAAATCCATTTTTAACATCATCGGAATCGGCGCAACGCCCGCCGCCAACTTCATATTCGACTGCGGATTGTGCGCGATACCGACACCGCGATTTTTCAAAATACCGAGTTCCGCTTCGTTTGCCTGAATAACGTGCGCGGCGATGACTTTGTTATTTAAAAAACCGATGTTTTCGACATATTCGATCGGGCGAATTCCTTTATAATTTTTTTGGATAAACTCCGTTTCCGTTTCGGCTTCAGCAAGATGAATAACAATCGGCGCATTGAGTTTATCGGACAATGCGCGTGATGCTTTCAAATGTTCTTCCGAAACCGTATAAGGCGCGTGCGGCGCAATTGCCGGAACGATCAACGAATTTCCCTGCCATTTTTTGATAAATTTTTCCGTGTAATTCATTGCTTCGTCCCAAGTTTTATTATCAGGAACAGGAAAATCAATCACAGTTTCGCCAAGAACTCCGCGCACACCGGCTTTTTGTGTTTCGTCGGCGATAGCATCCTCAAAATAATACATATCGCAATAAGTCGTCGTGCCGCCGCGAATCATTTCCGCCAATCCGAGCCTTGTGCCGACGCGCACAAAATCTTCGGTTACATTTTTTGCTTCGGCGGGAAAAATATATTTCGTCAACCATTCCTGCAAATCCAAATCGTCGGCAATCCCGCGAAAAAGCGTCATCGGAATATGCGTATGAGTGTTGATCAAACCCGGAATAATAACCTTTCCATCAGCATTGATAGTTTGTTTTGAAGAAAATTGCCGCGCAATTTCGTCTGCCTTGCCCACTGCAACGATCTTATCTTTTTCAACGGCAACAGCACCGTTTTCGATAATCCGTTTGTTTGCATCCATCGTTACGACAGTTCCGCCGCGAATAATTAAATCAACCGATTTTTTTTGGGCAAAAATCGAATGCGGGACAAATAAAAGAAAGAAACTAAATAGAATTATTAGATTTTTCAATTTTTTCATAAACCTATATTTACAAATTTTCTACCTAAAAGACAATCAATTAACAAATTCAGCAAATTAGTTTAGAATCTGATTAGGAAGTAAAAGTAATGTCAGCCGTAATCGAAATCCCTACTTTAACGCCATCAACTGATGACATTTCAAATGGTCATTATCTAAAACTCCGTCGCTTAACGGTTAAAGAATATGATGCAATGATTCAGAACGGGATTTTTAAAGAGAATGACCAAATCGAACTACTGAACGGAGTATTAGTTGAAAAAATGCCTAAAGGAACAAAACATTCATCAGCCAATGACCGTGCCACCAAAGTTTTCTATAGAATTCTTGGGGAAAAAGCGATTATTCGTAATCAAAATCCAATTTGGCTTGACGATTTTTCCGAACCTGAACCTGATATTGTATTAGCCGTGTTTAATGAAAATGATTATGAGGAAACACATCCAACGCCCGCTGACATTTTATTAATTTTAGAGGTTTCCGACTCAACCTTGAACTATGACCGCAACGCAAAATGCCTGACATACTCAAAGGCAGGAATTCGTCAATATATTTTGCTTAACGTCCAAGACCGGACAATTGAAGATTACCGCGAACCTAGCGCAGACGGGTTTCAATCAAAACAAACTTATCGCGCCGGACAAGAATTTAATCTTGTTGCCTTTCCCGAAATTT
Organism: Acidobacteriota bacterium; assembly: GCA_031359215.1. GTDB lineage: Bacteria > Acidobacteriota > Blastocatellia > Pyrinomonadales > Pyrinomonadaceae. The sequence continues at coordinate 59,431 of JANMAA010000235.1, forward strand.
CTTTTCAAGTGCAAGATTTTTTACCAACAAATTTCTAACACCATTTTGGTATCATTTCAAAAATTTCGTATCAAAAGCACGCGGAAGAAGTTCGCTCATTTGCAAGGTTTCGGTTTTGCCGTACAGGTTTGCAAAGATAACCGGAACATCGCCGCAGAATTCCCAGATTATCTGGCGGCAGACTCCGCACGGCGGCGTTAATTCTTCGGTGTCGGCGACGACGGCGATATTTTGAAATTCTGTTTCGCCCTCGGAAACGGCTTTCCAAATCGCCACTCTTTCGGCACACACGGTCAAACCGTAGCTTGCCGATTCGACGTTGCAACCCGTATAAACTTTCCCGCTTTTGGTTCGTAATGCCGCGCCGACTTTGAAATTTGAAAAAGGCGCGTAGGCTTTTTCACGCACATCTTTGGCGGATTTTACTAACTCTTTCAGTTCTTTATTCATTATTATAACCTGCGCTTACAATTTCGTTTCGCAGTTTTTCGCGCACCAAACCGCATAACATTTCAATTCCGACGTGCGGTTGTCCGCCTTCGGGAATGATAATGTCGGCGTGGCGTTTTGAGGGTTCGACAAAATCGAAGTGCATCGGGCGAACCGTCGCAAAGTATTGTTTAATAACCGAGTCGGTCGTGCGACCGCGCTCGTTAATATCACGCTGCAGACGACGAATAAAACGAATATCATCGGGTGTGTCCACAAAAACCCGGACATCGAGCAAATCACGCACCCGCGATTCGGAAAAGATTAAAATCCCTTCGACGATAACGATTGGTTTCGGATCAATATGTTCGGTATTGCTGCTCCGCGTATGAGTCTTAAAATCATATATCGGCATCTCGATTGACTGCCCGTTTTTCAAACGCTTGATGTGATTCATCAGCATTTCGCTGTCAATCGAATCGGGATGATCGAAATTCGCCTGATGACGTTCATCGAGCGGCATATCCGCCAAGTTTCGGTAATACGAATCCTGCTCAACCAACACAACATCCGTCAAGCCGATGTCTTGCACGATTTTTCGCGCAATCGTCGTTTTCCCCGAACCTGTTCCGCCACAAATGCCAATTATCATTGTCGTTTGTTCCTTGTATACGCTTCAAACTTATTTAATTCAACTTTGGTATAATTCTCTTCAATAATTCTTTTAAAACTGCCGCAACTTTCGCCCCGGTTTCCATAACTTCTTCGTGATTTATGGTTTCGTCGGAAATGCCTGCCGCGAGATTTGTGATACAGGAAATTCCCAAAACTTTAATCCCTAAGTGTCGTGCCGCAAGTGCTTCGGGAACGGTTGACATTCCAACCGCGTCCGCGCCGAGAAGCCGCAACATCCGAATTTCGGAAGGCGTTTCGTAAGTCGGACCTGATAATCCGCAATAAACGCCGCGCCGCAAAATCCGATGTGTTTCCTGTTTCTTTCCCGTTCGCAACTCGTCGGCTTCGGCTTTTTCGATTGCCATTTCTTTCGCCACCGAAATCGCCACATCTTGATAACGGAGCGAATAAACTTCCGTCATATCGGGAAAACGCACACCGAATCTTTCATCGTTTGCGCCGCGCAGAGGATTAACGCCCATCAAATTGATATGGTCGCGGATGAGCATCAAAGTTCCCTGCTTAAAATCCGTGTCCACGCTTCCCGCCGCGTTGGTCAGAATTAGACTCTTCACGCCTAAAACGCCGAAAACACGCACCGGAAAAATAACCTGCGCCATCTCGTAACCTTCATAAAAGTGAAAACGCCCTTGCTGAACCGCGACGGAAACGCCCGCGATCTCGCCTAAAATAAGTTGTCCGGCGTGTCCTTCGACGGTTGATCTTTGGAAATGCGGAATTTCGGCGTATGGAATAACGACTTTGTTTTCGACATCATCGGCAAACGCACCGAGTCCGCTACCCAAAACGAGTGCGACTTTTACATCCGGCGCGTATCTGGATTTAATAAATTCAGCGGTTTCTTTAGCTTTTTCGTAACTCATTGGTATTTATTTTTAACACAAAGGCGTGAAAGATAAAATCACATTCTGCCGAATTGAGCAGAAATTAGTACAAATTAAACTTTAAGATATTCTGATTTGAAGACGGAAAGCTGGAAAAAAATGCTGAATTCACTGATTCAGATCGGGAAAAAAAACGGCTCGAGTTAAATCAAGCCGTGATAAAGAATTTAATATTTAACCAATCTAATGGTTCGCAGATTTTAATTACTTACTTGTTTCTTGCAACGCAAGGCTTTCCTTGGGCGATGCAAATTTCCATTCGCCATTTTCTTTGACAAAGGCAATCGGTGTCCAATTTCCCAAACTTCCGCCTCTTATTTCAGCAACAGCGGTGTCGCCTGTGATTTTTTCGTTGCGAACTTCGCGCTTTACTTCAACCGGGGCGGCATCGTCTTCCAAAATTGCCAAAAGCGTCGGCAGGTCTTCACTTTTTTCTTCCATCCAGTATTTTATCGCCGATTGTGAAAGAACCTTTTTCACGCCGGCTTCATCTTTTTTGAGCAAAGCAGAGTAATATGCTTCAACGACCGGTGTAAATGTCGGGGCGTTATTGGTTGTTGCAGTTTCGGGTTTTTTGGTTGTTGACAATGGATCGGTAGTGTTAGTTACGGTTACATTTGCGGTCGTATTTGCTGTATTGGTTACATTTGTGGTGTCAGACGATTTCGCGCAACTGCTCAAAAAAATAGTCAAAATAAAAACTATCGTAAAAAATGTAATGTTCAAACGCATTATTGTCTCCTGAATTGTTAAAATTTTATAATTTAAATTATCTGAAAAAGGAAAAAGTATAATACAAAAAAACAAGGAAGCAAATGATAGAAAAGAATTACCAAACTGAACTACGTCGTGTCTTTTTGATTGAAAACTTGCCCGAACCTTTGACAAGGGCGAGCAGTCATCTACAGATTTTTGATAATTATATCGAAAATACCCGGCTTAGACTGCGTTCGATTCGCATTCCCGAAATCAAAAAATGGAGTTGGGTTTTGGAACATCGTTTTCCGGCGGACGAAACCGATTTGGCGGTTTGGAAAGTAGCGGAAATGTTTTTGAATGAAGCCGAATATCAAGTTTTTGAACGGTTCGAAGGCAGGGAAATACGCAAAAATAGATATTTCTACGAACTTGACGGCAAATTACTCGAACTCGACGTTTATATCGGCAAACTTTGGGGATTGAATATGGCGAAAGTTGCTTTTGAAACCATCGAAGAGATGCAAAATTTTGAAATTCCGCAGTTTGTCATAAGAGAAGTTACGAATAGCAGTTTTTTTATCGGCGAAAATTTGGTTGGAAAAGGTTTTGCCGACGTGCAAGGGGAATTTGGAAAACCTGAAACGCTATAAACAAAAGAATAATTAACAGGGATGAAGAGGATATACAGAGATAAAAAAATTAATATCCCTTTTCATCCACTTCATCCCTGTTAATTAAAGTTTTAACTATTTTGTGCGCGGAATTACCGGAACATATTTGTCCATTGATTCATTGATTTGCAGATAAATCTTTGTTTCACGCGGAATTAAATTTTTCCAATTAGCACCGCCGCGCTTGATATAACCGGCAAGTTTTGAAGGATTTGAATTATAACCCGCCGACATCAATTCGGCAGGTCTGGCAATTCCGTTTTCAATCGCGCTTGAAATCGTTTCACTGCCGGTTAATTCATCCCAGGTCATCTGCATATACAACAGCATCGCTTGGGCGGCATTGATGTGGTTTCGCATTCCTTCGACAAAATCCGGCATCAAATTGACGTTATAATAGCGTGAGCGAATCAAACGATAGGTCGAGGGAATCATCTGCACCATTCCTCCTGCGCCTGCCGAACTGACCGAATAACGATAAGTTTGACCTTCATTAAGCGCGTAAAGCGTATAGATGTCATTAAAAATAACCGGATGGTATTCGTTGCGAAAACGCTGATGATCAACGTGTTCAACAATTGCCAGACGTTCCGCCATATCAGTAACTTGCGGTGAAATATAAACACTTTTTTTGCGTAGATTTTCCCGCGCCGCATCAATTACATTCCGCAAATAAATTTTACCGGCATTGACAACTTCCGGCGTTCCGATGCCCGGATGCGTCGAAATATAATATGCCATTTCGTAAAATCTGCCGTCGCGCTCAACCGGATATTGCACAATTAAGGGTAAATGAGCCTTGTTATCATCATCGATCACCATTACGGGCGTATTTACACCATTGCCGCGAATAGTCCGAACCGTAACAAATTTTCCGTCGGTCGTTGTCGTTCTAATGTCCGAAGTCTTTAAGAGAAAAGATTCTTTTGTCATCACGATATAATCGATTCGTGCCGTTTTATAATCATAAAACGCTATCCGAACGACATCCGTTATCAAGGAACTGTCAGTCAAAGCGGTTGGAATCGGGCGACCTTGCATTTGCCGTTTGGCTTCTTCGATTTTGCTTTTTATCTGCTTCAAACTCAGCGGTTTGTAAAAAGTCGGTGAAACTGAAACAGGTGTCGGAATGATCGAAGACTCGATCGGTGTCGGGGTTGCTGTTGAAGTCGGAGTCGGAATTGGAGTAATCAAAGGCTTTACGGTTATAGGTTTTGGAGTTGGTGTCGGTGTCGAAGTTGGCACAGGAGTTGAACTGGAAACAACGACGCGCGGTCTTTCGGTAATTGGAGTCGGGTTTTTTTCCTGTGAAACGATTGAACTCACCGAGCAAATAATGACAATGAATCCGATTAAAATGTTTGATTTCATAATGCTGCTTTTGGGAGATATGATAATTTTTGAGCAAGAACTCCTGAATCTCGGCGAAAAACGCGTGTTATGAAAACACGCACTTATAAAGATTCGCTTATTATTCAAAAGGTTGTCAAATCTTCAGAGAATAATTTATGGATTCAACAAATTTTAGTTATGGATGATTCGATTTGTTGTTACGGCGGGTTTTGCGGTATAACTAAAATTTCATTCTTAGACAATTTTATGAAAAAACTTTTTGGAACTGATGGAATACGAGCCGAAGCCGGTGAGTTTCCGCTTAACGAAAAAACAATTGAAACTATCGGTGCTTCTTTAGCGCGGCAATTTGGTGAGAAACTCGGCAGACAACCCCGATTTATTACGGGACGGGACACACGGGAATCTGGAGAATGGATTGAAAATTCTTTTAGTCGCGGTGCGGTTTCGGTTGGCGCAAATTGCGAATCAGCCGGAATAATCACTACGCCGGGTGTAGCTTTTTTAACTAAAAAATTCGACTTCGATGCCGGAATTGTTATCAGTGCGTCGCACAATCCATTTCAGGATAACGGCATCAAAATCTTTTTACCGACGGGCAAAAAAATTGATGCAGCAATTGAACGTGAAATCGAGAAAGATATTTTTGAGAGTCGGGATAAGCACGAGGCAAGAAGTAAGTCGGAGGTTAAGTCTGAAAAATCAGGCGATTTTCAGGATGACTATTTAAAGTATCTGGCGGACGAATTCAAAAATCTCTCGCTTGAAAATTTCAAAATTGTTATGGACTGCGCCAACGGAGCCGCTTCTCATCTTGCGCCGAAACTTTTTCAGAAATTCGGCGCGTGCATTACGGCGATAAATTGTCAGCCTGACGGCAGGAACATAAATGAAAATTGCGGCTCACTTCATCTTGAAAAACTGCAAGAAAAAGTTTTAGAGAAAAATGCGGATTTCGGTGTAGCATTTGACGGGGATGCAGATCGGTCATTATTTGTGGATGAAAAGGGAAATTTAGTTGATGGCGACGCGGTTCTTTGGATTATGGCTAATCATCTGCAAAGTCAGGGGAAACTAAACAATCAAACAGTTGTCGCCACCGTTATGAGCAATATCGGTTTAGAAGTCGCACTTAATAAACAAAACATCAGCCTGTTACGCACAGCCGTTGGCGATAAATACGTTCTGCAGAAAATTATTGAAACAAATTCATCCGTCGGCGGCGAGCAATCGGGACATATTATTTTCCCGAACCAAAGTTTAGTCGGCGACGGAATGTTCACGGCATTGCGATTGCTGGAGGCATTATCGGAAAACGGTAAATCATTATCGAAACTGACTGACGGATTTACCCGATTTCCGCAGGTTTTGGTCAATATCAAAGTCCGCGAAAAAATACCGTTTGAAGAAGTTACGGAAATTGCTGAAAATGCCGAAAAAATCGAAAGCGAACTCGGAGCGCAAGGTCGTCTTTTATTAAGATATTCCGGGACTGAGAATCTGGCGCGGGTGATGATCGAAGGCGAAAATCAGGTGGTAATTGAAACACAGGCAAAGTATTTGGCGGAAATAATAAAGAAAAATTTAAATTGAAAAATGTTTATTGTTCTTTATCGGTGGCGCGTCAAGCCGCATCTTGAAGCGCAATTTATTGAAAATTGGTCGGAAAGAACAGCATTTTGGCTGGACAAATATGATTCGCTGGGATCACGTCTGCATCGTGGAAATGACGGCATTTGGTATAGCTATGCTCAATGGAAATCTGCTGAACAACGGGTGAAAGCCTTTGAAGCAGAATCGGTTAATACTTCTGAATCGGCTCAAAAAATGACGGAAGCGATTGAAGAATCATTATCTGAAGTCCAACTTGAAATGATTTCGGATTTTATTATTTTTTCTGAAAAAATGTAAAATCACTCAATCCGACTTGCCAAACCTTTCTTAAAAATTGTATATTTACTTAACTGAAACGGTAGGTGAAACCTCCGTTTCTAGTGGTTGCTGGGGTGAGGACAGTAATCACGAATTGGCAGATGCGGTACACTTCCACGTTGCTACATCTGCCCTCTCTTTTTTAAATCACATTTTTCTCCCCTAGTATCACCAACCAATTAAACTAATCTCAGTCATAAATTTATTTTGGTGACAAGATAATCCGTGATGACCGGCGACAAGAAACAGGCGTTTGCATATCTCAACAAAGCCGTCGAAAAACATCACGGTCAGTTGATTATGCTCAACGTCGAGCCGAGTTTTGACAACTTGCGCGACGACCCTCGCTTCGATGAGTTAGTCAGGCGTATCGGTTTGAAATGAAATCGGATTGAAGCGTAATCGTCCTCGATTACGCTTCAATCCGATTTTGGTAAAAAAAACGGCTTTAATTTGCAAAGCAGATTTCGCCCGTAATTTCTGCTTGGATGGTCGCGCCGCCGTCGGGTGTTCTGCCGTTGATGTAAAGCACTCCGGTTGCACCGGCGAACATTCCCGTGCTGGTGTTCGGGTCAACACGGTCAATGGCGGTGAATACGCCCCGCGCCGTGTCAAAGATAGCGACGTTGTGAGTTCTTAAGACTCCGTTGTGATAGGTTGTAACGGTTAAATCATCAGTAAAGGAAATGGTTGTCGGGTC
>JANMAA010000249.1:0-15214 GCA_031359215.1 Acidobacteriota bacterium
CTAAAATGAAAAATCCGGTGCTGTCCATCGTGCGGCGCGGCGATGAATTTTTGTTCGTCATCAATAGCGCGGATGGCAAACCGCAGGATGCCCAAGTCGGACTGCAAACGACAATTAAAAATATGCCGAAATCGTTTCGCCTAATGCTTTACGGTTACGGCTCATCAGAAAATAATTGGGATTGGGCGCGGGTCGTGGTCGCAAAATAATTTACGGCAGATTAGAAAAAATAAACGATGGACGAAGAAGATACCGAAAAGTTAAAAAATGTCGGAGAGATGAAAAAACGCCCCGTTAAAATGGAAGACGGGCGGCGATATTTGATTTATTACAGTTTCGAGATTTCGGAATCGCTTGATGAAAATACTGCTGAGAAAAGAACGATTTAGCTTGAAAGAAAATGTCTGAACTGCGTTACAATCCGCTGCTCGGCGAATGGGTGGCAACGGCGACTCATCGGCAAGACCGCACGTTTTTGCCGCCGCCTGATTTTTGTCCGCTTTGCCCGACCAAGACCGGCGGTTTTCCGACCGAAATTGCCGAAAGCGATTATGATATTGTGGTCTTTGAAAACAGATTTCCGTCGCTCTCGCCAAATCCGCCGGAACCGTCAATTGCGGGAAGCGAACTTTATCCGGTCCAAAAAGGTATCGGCGAATGTGAAGTCGTCGTCTATTCGCCGCATCATAGTTCAACTTTGGCGCAAGAGCCGGTTGTGCAAATCTATAAGCTCGTGCAGGTTTGGACTGACCGTTTTATCGAATTGAGCAAACTCGAATTTGTCAAATACGTTTTTATTTTTGAAAACAAAGGCGAAGCCATCGGTGTAACATTGCTTCATCCGCACGGTCAGATTTACGCTTATCCGTTTGTGCCGCCACGAATAGAGCGCGAACTCGAAGAATCCGAAAAACATTACGCCGAAACCGGAAAATGTCTGCTGTGCGATATTTGGGCGGAAGAGAAAAACGACGGACAACGTATTGTCGCGGAAAACCGGAGTTTTACGGCTTATATCCCGTTTTTTGCGCGTTATCCGTATGAACTGCATATCATTTCAAAACGTCATCTGCTCGATTTAACTGAATTCAGCAAAGTGGAACAAATTGATTTAGCCGAGATTCTGAAACAGGTTTTAGCGGCTTTTGACAGACTTTTTGACATTTCGTTTCCGTATATGATGGTTTTGCACCAAAAACCTTCCGACGGCGGAAATTACGATTTTTATCATTTTCACATCGAGTTTTATCCACCGCTGCGCTCCGCAACAAAATTGAAATACTTGGCGGGCAGCGAAACCGGCGCGGGAATGTTTATTAACGACACTTTGGCGGAAGAAAAAGCCGCCGAATTGAAAAAGCTGATTGAACCCGTTTTTTGGACAAATAAATGATTGACCACCATCGGTTAAAAGAAAAATTTGTTGAAGTTCACGGCTCTGTGCCGCGTCTTTTTCGTGCGCCGGGCAGAGTAAATCTCATCGGCGAACATACCGATTATAACGGCGGTTTTGTTTTGCCGATGGCGATTGACCGCGAAGTTGTCGTCGCTATTTCGCCAAGAAACGACCGCAAAATAAAGGCGTATTCGGTCAATTTTGAGGAAGCGGCGGAGTTCGATTTGGACGCGGAACAAAAAAGAGAAAATGGTTGTTGGCTCAATTATATCGAAGGCGTGGCGCGAATTTTAGAACGGGAAACCGGCAAATTAACAGGAGCAAATTTGCTTATCTGGTCGGACGTTCCAAACGGTGCCGGACTTTCTTCTTCGGCGGCATTAGAAACTGCCGTCGGCTTGGCTTTAAGCGAAAATTCGCACTATAAAATTGACCGTATCACGCTCTCTAAAATCGGTCAGCAAACCGAACACGAATTTGTCGGGGCAAAGGTCGGCATTATGGACCAATTTGTTTCCGCCCACGCGCAGGCGGGACACGCCCTTCTGCTTGATTGCCGCAGTCTTGAATTTGAAAATGTGCCGCTCGATACGTCGGATGTTGCCATTGTGATTTGCGATACGAACGTCAAACACGATTTGGCAACTTCGGGTTACAACACGCGCCGCGCCGAATGTGAAGAAGCGGTTGAAAGATTAAAAGAGTTTTTGCCTGATATTATTCAATTGCGCGATGTGAGTTGGGCTGATTTTATAAAATATCGGGAACGACTGCCGGAAATAATCTGTCGCCGCGTACGACATGTTTTAACGGAAAATATCCGAACGCTGAAAGCGGCTGAATCGCTCAAGAATCGTGAACTAAAAGAGTTTGGCAAACTAATGTGGCTGTCACACGCAAGTTTGCGCGACGATTTTGAAATAAGTTGCAGGGAGTTGGATTTATTGGTCGGGATTGCGCGTGAGTGTGGCGGTGTTTACGGGGCGCGAATGACCGGCGGTGGTTTTGGCGGCTCGACGGTAAATCTGGTGGCGCGGGAGAATTTAGCGGAATTTAAGGAAAAAATCATTGTTGATTATGAGCGTCAAACGGAACTCCCGACGACAATCATGGTTTCCGAAGCAGCCGAGGGAGCTGAAGAAATCTTGTAGTATGATTAAAGTGCAAAACTTTATCTTAGAAACTCGATTTTTAAAGCAAAATTATGAGCAGCATAAAAGATGTCGCCCGCGAAGCCGGAGTTTCGACGGCGACCGTATCGCACGTTATCAATAATACGCGCTTTGTTTCCGACGAAGTTCGCGCCCGTGTGATGCAGTCTATCCAGCAGTGCCGTTATTATCCGAATGCCCACGCCCGCAGTTTGGCATCGGGTAAAAGCCGAATTTTAGGGCTGGTAATTTCCGATATTGCCAATCCTTTTTTTCCGGAGTTGGTCAAGGCAATCGAAGCCGCCGCGTATAATCGCGGGTTTGACGTGGTTCTTTCCAATACCAATTATGACACTGAGCGCACATCTCATTATGTTCAGCGATTTATCGAACGCAATGTCGCCGGTGTTGCCGTGATGACATCGGAAATGGACAAAAGACTGACCGATGAACTGGCACATCGTGAAGTGCCGGTGGTTTTTTTGGATGTCGGCGAAAAAGGTTTACATATGAGCAATTTAAAAGTGGATTACGAAGAAGGAATCGAACAGGCAATCCTTCATTTGGTTGCTCTCGGACATCGGCGCATTGCTTATATCAGCGGAAATATCGAACTGCGTTCCGCACGGCGGCGGCTCAAAGCCTTTACCGCCACGATGCAGCAGCTTTTCCCCGGTGTGCCGGAACTTATCTTTAACGGTAATTTTAAGATTGAAGGCGGACGACGTGCCGCCAACGAAATTTTAGCTACGCAGGCAGATGATTTGCCGACTGCCGTTGTTGCTGCCAACGATTTGACGGCAATCGGCGCAATTCACGAATTTGAAGTCAACGGTTTAGATATTCCGCGTGATATTTCAATTATCGGGTTCGACAACATCGCGTTTTCCGCGTTGACTAAACCGGCACTGACAACCGTTAATCTTCCGCTTAACGAACTCGGGCGGCGGGCGGTTGAGGTTCTTTTAAGCAGCATTGACAAACCGTCCGAAGAAGGGCAGGAAATCAGAATTCCGACCAACTTGATTATTCGCCAATCAACTGCGCCGGTTCGCATTAAGAAGGTATCTGATGTTAAAAGCAAAAGGCGGAAAACAGTCAGACAAACAATGTAATAAGGAGAAAATTTTGTGACAGAGCAAAGGGTGAAAATAGGTAAGTTTTTAAGTATCGGAACACAGGCGACGCTTTTGTTTTTGATATTAAATCTAAGCGGTGCGGCGCAAACTCGCGGAGTTTATACAAATCCGGTGATTGCCGGCGATTATCCCGACCCGTCGGTGATTCGCGTCGGTAAAGATTTTTATGCGACGGCGACTTCGAGCGAATGGTCGCCCGAATTTCCGATTTTGCATTCGCGCGATTTAGTCAATTGGGAAATCGTCGGCAATGTTTTTCCGCTTCGCCCGGCGTGGTCTGTCGGAAATTATTGGGCACCGGAAATCTGGCAGGAAAACGGCAAAATTTACATCTTTTATGTCGCCCGCAAAAAAGACGGTCCGCTCTGCATTGCGATGGCAACTGCCGACAAACCGACCGGACCATATACGGACCGAGGCGCGTTGGAATGTCAGGAAGCCGGTTCGATTGATGCTTTTCCGATCCGGGATGAAAACGGAAAACTCTTTGTCGTTTGGAAAGAAGACGGCAACAGCGTTAATAAACCGACACCGATCTGGGCGCAGGAACTCGACCTCAAAACCTATAAATTAACCGGCGCGAGAAAGGAAATTTTGCAAAACGACCCGAATAGTTGGGAAGCAAATTTGGTTGAAGGCGCTTATATTGTGCGCCGCGACGGTTGGTTTTATATGTTTTATGCCGGCAACGCTTGTTGTGGACGTGAATGTAATTATGCGGTTGGCATTGCGCGTTCCAAAACGCTGTTAGGCGAATGGGAAAAAAATCCCGCCAATCCGATTTTGAAAGGTAACGACAGTTGGAAATGTCCCGGACACGGCACAATTGTAACGGATGAAAACGGCAAAGATTGGTTTATGTATCACGCCTACGACCCGAAAGATACGGTTTATGTCGGGCGACAGGCATTGCTCGACGAAGTTACTTGGACGAACGACAATTGGGCGGTTATCAACGGCGGAAACGGTCCGAGCAAACAAGCCGCACTGCCGTTGGGCGTTGCCGAAGGCAATGCCGAATACCGCTTTTTTGAGGATTTCAAAACCAGGAGTCTGCCTTTCGGTTGGCAATGGCAGCAAAATAATGTCCCGAATTATCGGATTGAAAAGGGCTTTCTAGTACTTTCGCCAAAACCCGACCAAGCAGAAAACGAAATCGGCGCGATTATGGCGCGTTCGACGACGGCGGGAAATTATTCGGCAAATACTCAAATTGACGTAAAATCTCTTCCGAATGGAACGATTGCCGGTATTTCGGCTTACGGCGATAACGAAAACGCGCTCGGCTTCGGCATCCAAAACGGAAAACTCGTCGTGTGGAAACGCGAAAGAAATAACCAGCAAACAATTTCATCAACCGATGCACCGAAATCCGCCCGACTTTATTTAAAAATGACCGCCCGCGACGGACATTTGTTCCGCTTTGCCGTCAGCCGCGACGGAAAAACTTGGCAGAACATCGGCGAAGAACTCGATGGCGCATTTTTGCCGCCTTGGGATCGAGGCGTTAGAGTTGCATTAACCGCCGGCGGCGCGGAAAACGCTGCGGCGCGTTTTGGTTTTTTACGAATCAAGCCGACAAAATAAATGGAGAACAATAAATGAAATTTTCAGTAAAACAAAAGCTATATAGCCTAATCACAATTTTATCAATCGCCCTTTTTTTCGTCGGCTGCGCCCGCAAAAGTGCCAATCAAAGCAGCGACGGTAAAAAAGTAATCGGTTTTTCGCAAATGGAAAATAACGGTCCGTGGCGGATTGCCGAAACCAAATCGATGCGCGACGAAGCGGGAAAACGCGGCGATAAATATGAACTCGCCGTAACCGACGCGCAAGCCCAGACTTCCAAACAAGTTTCGGATGTGGAAGATTTAATCGCCCGCCGCGTCAATGCGATTTTTCTTGCGCCGCGCGAATTTGAAGGTCTCGCGCCCGCATTGCAAGCCGCGAAAGCCGCCAAAATCCCGGTCTTTTTAATTGACCGTGAAGCCGCCGGCAAAGTCGGCGATGATTATGTTACGTTTATCGGCTCGAATTTTATTCAGCAAGGCGAGCGCGTCGGTGAATGGTTAGCCAAACAAACAAACGGCAAAGCCGGTATTGTCGAACTTCAGGGAACAGCCGGTTCTTCCGTCGCCAATGACCGTTCAAAAGGTTTTATGAACATCATTAGTAAAAATCCCGATATGAAAATTCTGGCATCGCAGCCGGCAAACTTTACCCGCGCCGAAGGACAAAAGGTGATGGAAAATCTGATTCAAGCGCACAACAAAGCAATTACCGCCGTTTATACGCATAACGACGAGATGGCTTTGGGAGCGATTCAGGCACTTAAAGCGGCGGGAATGAATCCCGGAAAAGATGTCTTGGTTGTTTCGATTGACGGGCAAAAATCGGCTCTCGAAGCAATTATCGCGGGTGATATGAACATCACCGTCGAAAGCAATCCGCGTTTCGGTCCGGTTGCCTTTGAAACTTACGAAAAATTCTTGCGCGGTGAACAACTTCCGTCAAAAATTACTTTGGAAGACAAATTTTACGACGCAAATAACGCCGCGCAGTTTGTAAATGAGGCGTATTAAAATTTTGCCCTTTGTTATTCGTTCTTTGTCCTTTGCTTTAGAATATGAAATTTCAAACTGCAAATGACAAAGGACTACTGACAAAGGACAAAGGACAAAGGACAAAGGACAAAAGACAAAGAACGAATGACAAACGAACCGCATTTGCGGATGGAAAAAATTAGAAAGGTTTTTTCGGGCGTGGTTGCGCTTGACGATGTTGATTTGACGCTTCGGGCGGGCGAAGTTCATTCACTCGTCGGCGAAAACGGCGCGGGTAAATCTACTTTGATAAAAGTTATGACGGGCGCGTATCGAAGCGACGGCGGGGAAATTTTTCTGGAAGGCAAACCCGTAAATTTTCGTTCGCCCGAAGACGCAAATAATGCCGGAGTCGTCGCGGTTTATCAGGAAGTCAATCTGCTGATGTTTCGCACCGTCGCGGAAAACATTTTTTTGGGACGCGAACCGCGCAAATTCGGCTTGATTGATTGGGCGCGAATGAATCGGGAAGCCGGAGATTTACTGCGAAATCTTGGTTTAAATATTGACCCGAAAGCCGAACTCGGAACGCTCAACATCGCTCTACGGCAAATGACGGCGATTGCGCGGGGCGTTTCACTCGGAGCAAAAGTTCTCGTTTTAGACGAACCGACCAGCAGTTTGACGGAAAAAGAAGTCGGCATTTTGTATGCTGTCATTCGGCGTTTGAAAGAGCAGGGAACGGCGATTGTTTATATATCGCATCGGTTTGATGAACTTTATGCGGTCTGCGACAAGGTAACGGTTTTGCGCGACGGAAAACTTGTCGGAACGAGAGATTTAGCCGGCTTGGAACGGATTGATTTGATTTGTATGATGCTCGGCAAACAGCGTGAAGAGTTGGAAAAACGCGGCGCAACGGCTTTCGGCGAACATCTCGCGGCTAAAGAAAGCGTTCCGCTTTTGCAGACTGAAAATCTTAATCTTAGTCTGCGCGTCAAAGATGTTTCGCTCGAAGCCGGACGCGGCGAGATTCTCGGAATGGCAGGACTTTTAGGTTCGGGCAGAACCGATGTCGCCCGCACTATTTTCGGCGCGGAAAAAGCCGACAGCGGCAAAGTGCGGTTTGAAGGACGCGAACTCAATTTGCGTTCGCCGAATGACGCGATAAACGCCGGCATCGCTTTTTTGTCCGAAGACCGCAAAGCGGAAGGCATCGTTCCCGATTGGTCGGTGCGCGAAAATCTGACGCTCGCCGCTTTGCCGATGCTGACGACGTTCGGCATCGTTTCCCGCGTCAAACAAACTGAAATCGTCAACAAATTTATGAAGCGGCTCGGCATTAAAGCCTCGAGTTCGGAACAAAAAATCCGCGAACTTTCCGGCGGCAATCAACAGAAGGTTTTGCTGGCGCGTTGGCTCTGCAAAAACCCGAAATTTCTGATTATGGATGAACCGACACGCGGCATAGACATCGGCGCAAAAGGCGAAATTCAGAAAATCGTCAACGAACTCGCCAACGAAGGTGTGGGCGTGTTGATGATTTCTTCAGAACTCGAAGAACTTGTCGAAGGCAGCAGCCGCATTGTTGTAATGCGCGATAAAAAAGTTGTGGCGGAACTGCAACGGGCAGAAATTTCGCAAGACGCGATTATAAACGCGATGGCTGAGGCAAACGAAAACACTGTTACAAACGGAGAAAAAGTTAATGCTTAATCTGTCAAATTTTCCTAAAAGCAAAATATCCTTAGGGTCAAAAATACTGCACAATTTTGCCCTTCTTTGTTTTATCTTGACTATTTGTCTGTCAAACGCTTTTGCCCAGGCACGTTGGATGGAAAAAAAAGCGAATGATTGGTATGCAACGCAAGGTTGGCTGGTCGGCGCAAATTACATTCCGGCAAATGCGATTAACGAACTCGAAATGTGGCAAGCCGATACTTTTGACCCGCAGCGGGTTGACCTCGAACTCGGATGGGCGGCGAGTATCGGGATGAACACGATGCGCGTTTTTCTGCACGATTTGGCTTACCAACAAGACCCGAACGGTTTTAAGAAACGGCTTGACCGATTTTTGACGATTTGCGAAAAACATAAAATTAAACCGATGCTCGTTTTGTTTGATTCGGTTTGGGACCCAAATCCGAAAATCGGCAAACAACGCGAACCGCGTCCGGGCGTTCATAATTCCGGTTGGCTACAGTCGCCGGGCGCAAAAGCCTTAGCAAATCCGGCGGAATATCCGCGCCTTGAAAAATATGTCAAAGATGTCGTCGGCACGTTTGCTAAAGATAAGCGCGTAAATTCTTGGGATTTATGGAACGAACCGGATAATAAAAACGGTGATGATTATGCAAGGCAAGACCCGCCGAATAAAATCGAACTGATTATCAAACTTCTGCCGCAAACATTTGCTTGGGCGCGGGCGGCAAACCCGGAACAACCTTTAACTTCCGGTGTCTGGAAAGGCGATTATCCAAAAGGAAAACTCGATGCCGTCGAGCAAATTCAGATTGAAAACTCCGACATTATTACATTTCACACCTATGATCCGGCGGAAGAATTCGAGAATCGCATCAAGTTTTTGCAGAAATACAACCGCCCGATTCTCTGCACCGAATATATGGCGCGTCCGCGCGGCAGCACGTTTGTCGCTATTTTGCCGGTGGGCAAAAAATACAACGTCGGGATGATAAATTGGGGTTTTGTCGAAGGCAAATCGCAAACCAATTATCCGTGGGATTCGTGGCAAAAGCCGTATGTCGAATATCAGCCGTGGATTTGGTTTCACGACGTTTTCCGCACGGACGGAACGCCGTATCTGCGCGAAGAAACCGAATTGATAAAACGTCTGACGAAAAAAACGAAAAATATGAGGCAATAACAAATTATGGCGGAAGCAAATCCAATTACTAAAAAAAAATTTCAGATTGCCGATTATGCGCCGACTTACGGAGCTTTAGCCGCACTCTGTTTGCTCATTATTGCCAATATCGTTTTTACGCCGAATTTTGCCGATTTTGATAATTTCCGCAACATTCTCGTGCAGGTAACGCCGACGATGTTGGTGGCAATCGGAATGACTTTTGTGATTGCGACGGGCGGTATTGATTTATCGGTCGGTTCATTGATGGCGATTGCTTCGGCAGTGGCGGCGGTTACACTTGATTACGGCGCGGGCGCGGCGATTTTAATAGGTTTGCTTGCAGCAATGGCGTTCGGCGCGGTCAACGGCGTTCTTATTGCGGGATTTAAGATTCAGCCGATTATAATTACGCTCGCCCTTTTGATTGCCGGGCGCGGTATTGCCCAAGTTATCAGCAACGGCGGACAGTTGATTCCATTTTCCAACGAAAGTTTTGAATATCTGGGAAAAGGCGAAATCGGCGGCATTCCATTTCAAATAATTCTGCTGGTTTTTATTGTCGCCTTAACCATATTTTTTCTCCGCCAAACAATTTTCGGGCGTTATATTATCGCTGTCGGCGGCAACGAAGAAGCCGCACGGCTATCCGGTGTGCGGGTTAATTGGACAAAGATTTCCGTTTATGCCGTCAGCGGTTTGCTTGCCGGTATTGCCGGGCTTATTTATACGGCGCGGCTCGGCGCAAGCGACGCTTCAAAAGTCGGCGAAAGCATCGAACTCGACGCGATTGCCGCCACCGTAGTCGGCGGAACGCCTTTGACAGGCGGACGCGCAACCATTATCGGCACGGTCATCGGCGCGTTGATTATGCAGATTATTACGACGAGTTTTAATATGAACGGCATCAAGTTTTCCTATTCGCTCGTTATCAAAGCGGCGATTATTTTGCTCGCGGTTTATATTCAACGCCCGAAAATGAATTAGAAGAAAATTAACCACAGATGAACACAGATAAACAAAGATATAAAATCGGGTTTCAGGTTTCAGGTTGCAGTTGGCAGACTTTAAAAAAATCTGTCTCTATTTGTGTTCATCTGTGGTTAATAGTTCTTTGCTCTTTTCAAATACAAGCGCAAACTTACAAAAATCCGGTTATTCCGGGCGATTTTCCCGACCCGTCGGTGATTCGCGTCGGTGAAGATTATTACGCGACGGCGACAACCGGCGGTTGGTCGCCGGAATTTCCGATACTGCATTCGACGGATTTGATAAATTGGAAAACTATCGGCGCAGTTTTTTACGAAAAACCGGCTTGGGCAAAAGGCGATTTTTGGGCACCGGAAATTATCGAAGATCGTGGCAGATATTTTGTTTATTACACGGCACGGCGCGACGACGGTAAAAATAAAAAAGGAACTTTGTGCGTCGCCGTCGCCGTCGCAGACAAACCTGCCGGACCTTACACGGACAAAGGCACGCTGGTTTGCCAGGAAATGGGTTCAATTGATGCGTTTTTTGTCCGCGACGAAAACGGCAAGCCGTATCTGAGTTGGAAAGAAGACGGCAACGACCGCGGGCAACCGACTTGGCTTTACGCGCAGGAGTTGGACGAAAGCGGCACGAAACTGCGCGGCAAACCGCATAAACTGTTTCGCAACACCGAGTCGTGGGAAAATCACGTCGTCGAAGGCACATATATTTTGCGCCGCAACGGTTGGTTTTATTTGTTTTATTCGGGCAATGCGTGTTGCGGGCGAAGCTGCAATTATGCACTAGGCGTAGCTCGTTCAAAAACTCTGCTCGGCAAATGGGAGAAAAATCCGGCGAATCCGATTCTTAAAGCAAACGATAGGTGGCAATGTCCGGGACACGGCTCGATTGTCAAAACACCGGACGGACGCGATTTTTTGCTTTATCACGCTTATCGCCAAGGCGCAATCGGTTTCACTATCGGGCGTGAAGCCTTGCTCGATGAAGTTAAGTTTCAAAACGGTTGGGCGACGGTAAATGATGGACGCGGTCCTTCTGACGGCGCAAACATTCCACTTAAAAATTCAGAACAGAAGTCGCCGAAAGTTTTTCTCGATGAATTTTCCACCGCTGCTTTGAATCCGGTGTGGGAAAAACCTCTCGGCAGTTTGCAAACGGAATGGCTTGCCGACGGATTTTTGACTTTGACCACTAACCCGAATCAGAATGACGAAACAATGAGAGCTGTTATCGCAAGGCGAAATGTTGTCGGCGATTATACCGCGACAACTTTAATCAAAACCGTCGGAATGAATGAACACGAAAACGTCGGACTCGCATCTTATGGTTGGATTAACCGCGCCGTCGGTGTAAGCGTCGGCGGTAAAAAGATTTTTGTTTGGTTACGCGAAGATGACAAACTGAAAATTATCAGCAACGCACAGCAGCCTGATTCAGCCCAAATTTATCTACAAATGACGGTGCGCGGCGGCGAATTTTATAGTTTTGCTTTCAGTCTCGACGGTCAAAAGTGGACAAATCTGGGCGAACCGGTCGGCACAATTAACGGCGGACGAATCGCTTTGGTTTATGGCGGCAAAGCGAACGCGCCGCAGGCAAAATTTGATTGGTTGCGAATCGAGCAGAAATAGATTTTTATGGAAGAAACACCGGTTATACCCGAAATTACGAAAACCCGTGAGCGCACTGTTCGCGCCCGCTTCGCTTCGCTGGTGCAAAAACAAGGCGCACTTGTTCTGCTCGGTTTGGTTTGCATAATAGCCACGGCGCGTTATGAAGCGTTTTTAACGTCCGAAAATCTACTCAATGTTTTGCGCCAAAATTCGATGTTGGGAATTGTCGCGCTCGGCATGACTTTTGTGATTTTAACCGGCGGGATTGATTTATCAGTCGGCGCACTTCTCGCGGTGGCGGGCGTAATTGCGGCGAGTTTGGCGGACAGGGGCTTGATTATCGCTTTGTCGGCGGCAACCTCGGTAACTGTTGTTTTGGGTTTAATCAACGGCTTAATCATTGCTAAGGCGCGGATTCAGCCGTTTATCGTAACGCTCGGTATGATGATTGCCGCCCGCGGTTTGGCACTTGCCGTAACGGGCGAAGAATCGGTGCGGATTCAAGGTTTAACCGATGACTTTACTTGGCTAGGACGTGGTTGGATTGGCTTTCTGCCCGTGCCGGTGGTCGTTTTGGTAGTCGTCTATTTTATAGGTTGGATGATTTTGAATTATACTCGCTTCGGACGGCACGTTTTTTCAGTCGGCGACAACGACGAAGCGGCGCGGCTGATGGGTTTGAACACCGACCGCGTAATTATTTTGGTCTATGGAATTAGCGGACTGCTCGCCGGACTTGCTGGTGTTATATTAGCCTCGCGGCTTGGTGCCGGACAACCCGTTGCCGGTGTCGGTTGGGAACTCGACGCGATTGCGGCGGTCGTAGTTGGCGGAACACTTTTGACAGGCGGTAAAGGCAGCGTCGTTTCAACTTTTTTCGGTTTTCTACTGCTCGGCGTGATTTTCAACATCTTCAATCTCGAATGTCAAATAAGCCCGTGGTGGCAGCTCGTTTTTCGCGGCGCGATTTTGCTGGCGGTCGTTATTTTGCAAAACCGTCTGACGCGAATTAAATAAAGTTTTATGTCGATGAATCGTTATAGCAAGACTGAAGTCGAGCAGTTCACAAATGATGTGATACGGGACGGCTTCTGCGTTTTGCGCGAATATTTTCCAAAACCGAAATTGCTTAAATGGCAGATGGAGTTTGTGCCGCTTTTAGAGGCGCATATTAAAAATCAAGACGGACGCGAAAATCGCGGAAAGAATCGTTATTATGTAACTTTGCCGTTCGAAAAAACTTTCGCCGACGAAGAGATTTTTGCCGCCGCGGATATTTTGGCGATTGTCAAAAATATGGTCGGCGAAGATTTTACAATGTGCCAACTAGCGACTGACACGCCGCTTTTAGGTTCTGAATTTCAAGACATCCACCGCGACGCGCCGCCGCTTTTTCCTGAACTCGAACAGGAAACACCGGCTTTTCAATTAGCAGTAAATTTCCCGTTGGTTGATATAACAAAAGAAAACGGAGCGTTTGAAGTCGTGCGCGGAACACATCTTTTGACGAAAGAAAAAGGTTTAGAATTGATTGAAACGGGCGTAAAGAAAATTGAACCGATTGTGATGGATTTAGGCGATGTAATGATTCGTGATGTGCGCGGACTGCATCGTGGAACGCCGAATAAAACGCGCCAACCGCGTCCGATGTGCGTCGTCGGATACAGTCGCAAATGGCTGTTTCGCCCGGAAGTTTCAATCCATATTCCGCGCCAAGTTTGGGAAAACCTTTCGCCTGTTTCGCAGAAAATGCTTCGATTTAACCCAATCGTCAAATCACTCGAAACTGAACAGTGTGAAGAAATTTATCAATCTTTTGCCTTTTAGGACAAAAATAAAAAAAGTTGCGAAATTGGAAGCAGAAATACGCGGTTCTTTTGCGCTCAGGGTTTAATTTTTTCAGTTAAACTGCTCATGGAGATAAACTTAAGGGGATTTTCCGATAATTTTGAACAAAAGGAGTGAAAAAAGTGGATTTTCCGCACTTTTGATACTCTGATGAAAATAAATTTCGTTTCAAGCCGCTAAAGGCAATTCTTCCACCGTTACTTTCACTCCTAAAGCTTCTAACTTCTTGATTAATCTTCTCTGTAAATTCTCAACATTGAGTTGGTCAAAATAGTCACCGCTTAACTCTTGATAATCTGCTTTTTCCGATAACAGATGATACGCCATTACCAGGATTGAGTGACCCACGGCGACTAAGGCTCGCTGCTTACCTTTATGCCGCACCAATCTTTTGTACTGCGCCGCTAAATAAGTCCCTTTGGTCCGGGTCGCGGACCAAGCGGCTTGGGTGAGCATTCGCTGCAAATAAAGATTGCCTTTGCGCCGCCGACCGCTCTTTTGTCTGCCGGCGGATTCATGGCTCCCTGGACACATCCCCGCCCAACTGGCTAAATGCTTATCCGAGGGAAAACGTGACATCTCAACTCCAATTTCCGAAACGACTACTTCAGCGACCTGCTGACCAACTCCGGGAATCGTTTGCAGCAGCTGGACCGCCTCAACCACAAAAGGGTTTTGACATCCGGCAATCTCCCGTTCGATTTCCTGTGTCACTCTCAAGAGTGCTGCTTCCAATTCCTCATAACGATCGAGCAATTCCTTGAGGACAAATCTCTGCGCTGCGGTTAAGCGTCCAATCAAGGCTTCCTCGAGCTGTGCTTGTTTATTTCGAAGTCGCCCGCGTGCCATCTGTGCCAACTTCTGACTATCAGTCTCACCTTCTGAAAGTGCGCGCAGCATCAATCTGGCACTTTTCCCCAGCGCATCACTGGCAACCTGTGACAATTTGATATTTCCGCTTTCGGCAATTCGCTGAACCCGATTTGCGACCGATGTTTTGTCCTTGACCAGCGTCTGACGATAACGCGTTAATTCTCTTAACTCTCGAATCTCCGGCGGCGGAATAAAACTCGGTTTTAAGAGTCCGTGACGCAGTAGATCTGCCAGCAATTCGCAATCGCGGACATCGGTCTTGCGACCCGGCACCGCTTTGACATGCCGCGCATTAACGAGCATCACCGGCATCAGTCCTTCGAGGACATTAAAGACCGGACGCCAATATACTCCCGTACTTTCGATTGCGACATGCTGGCATTCTTCCGAAACCAACCAATCCGCCAATGCCAACAACTGTCCGGTCATGGTTGAAAAAGTACGAGTAATCCGGTGTCCTTCTTTGACCAGGCAAGCGACAACAGTTTGGGCATGAACATCGAGCCCACAACAACTTCTAAAAAGAACTTCCATGATGACCTCCTTCAAGTCGGCATCAGCGGGAGAACCTGCAAGTTAAAGAATCTCTGATACGTGCTCACCTGAAAAGGGCAACAATTGGTGGTGCCTAATAAGTTCTCTGGTCACGCTACTCTCCGGGCTTAAAAAATGGCACCAAGTATAAAACGACCTTCGACGCGCTAATGCTTAATGAAAAGGATAGCGCATCAGACAACCATTTTCATTCCTGGTGATGAGGTTGTGCACATCATGGACGCTACTCAGAAAATAACT
>JANMAA010000258.1:0-19204 GCA_031359215.1 Acidobacteriota bacterium
AGTTATTTGACTTAGCTCGAAACCGGCAACTTGAAACTTGAACTTTTAAAAAGAATATGACACAGAATAATCAGTGGAACGGTTTTCAGATACCGAATCGTTTAAATGTCGAAACCGAAACTTTGACGGAACGATACGGAAAATTTTACGCACAGCCGTTTGAGCGTGGTTTCGGCACAACCATCGGCAATTCGCTTCGTCGCGCACTTTTATCTTCAATCGAGGGAGCAGCGATAACTGCTGTTAAAATCGAAGGAGTGGAACACGAATTTTCTTCAATCAAAGGTGTTGTCGAAGATGCTACGGATGTGATTTTAAATCTTAAACAAGTTCCTTTCAAACTGCATAGCAGCGAATCGAAGACATTGACAATCAGCAAAACAGGTGCCGGTCAAGTTACCAGCGCAGATATTGAAGCCGATGGCGATGTTGAAATTCTTGACGATAGCGTTCACATTGCAACTATAAGTGCCGGTGGAGATTTAAATATCGAGATGCGTCTAAAATCGGGACGCGGTTATGTTTCCGCCGAGTATAATAACGATGAAGACCTGTCAGTCGGATATATCCCGATTGATTCGGTGCATACGCCGATCAAGAAAGTTAATTATGGTGTTGAAAAAACACGGCAAGGTTCAAATACTGAATTTGACAAGTTGACGATTGAGGTGTGGACGGATGGTTCGGTTAAACCCGATGATTCGATCGGTTTAGCGGCAAAACTTGTCAAAGATCATATGACGATCTTTATAAATTTTGAAGAAGAAGAAGAAGATTTCAAATTTGAAGATATTGCCCGTCCGCCGCTTCTTCGTAACGATCTGCTTGATCGGGCGGTAGATGAACTCGAACTTTCAGTGCGTTCATATAATTGCTTGAAGAATGCTGACATTCGCACGATTCGAGATTTAATTCGCCGAAGCGAAGATGATATGCTTCACACAAAAAATTTCGGAAAAAAATCATTAACGGAGATCAAAGACCTTCTGCACGGAATGGGACTCGATTTCGGTATGGATTTTGACGAACAAGGCAATCCGATTCCGGGTTCGGGCGGACGGAGTTTGGGATAAATATAAGTCTAAAGTTCAATGTCCAAAGACCAAAGTGTGAAAGCGTATTTACTTTGGACATTAGACTTCAGAAATTGGACTAAAAAATATGCGACATTTAAAAGCACATCGTAAATTGGGAAGAACAACGGAGCATCGGATTTCGATGTTGCGTAATATGGCGACTTCGTTGATCAACGCGGAAAATGAATACATCATTACAACTGTTCCGAAAGCGAAAGAACTACGTCCGTATGTCGAAAAAGTTATTACTTTGGCGCGAAAAGCGCAAAATTTAACCGGTGATGACGTAAACGTGCAAGAAGTTCATCTGCGTCGGCAGGCAGCGAAATGTTTTCACGCAGGTAACAGCACATTTAAAAAGGAACAAAGCCGTTTTCGCGGCAAAAAAGGCGAACCGAAAGATAAAATCGAAAGAACGGCAGGTGTCAAAGCCGTGCAACGCCTTTTTGCTGAACTAGGTCCACGATATAAGGATCGCAACGGTGGATATACACGCATTATGCGACTCGGGCGCAGAAGCGGTGATAATGCGGAAATGGCGGTTATCGAATTGGTAGATAGTGCCCGCGAACTTGCAGCAAAACAGTAATTTAATAAATGGTGAATGGTGGATCGTGAATAAAAAAATTATTTACGAAATTACGATTCACCATTTATATTTAGAGGAGTAAGGATGAGCCAACAAGCGAAACCGGCGAAAAGTGTAACGGTTAAAAAACAAAGCGGAAGTTCGCGCCCGAAAGCGTCTGAGCCTTCGCTGAATATGGATGAGCTCCACGAACTCGCAAATTTAGTTGATGAACACGGTTTTACTGATTTTGAGTTTGAAAACGCCAATATCCGAGTTCGATTGAGCAAAAATCCTGCACCGCAAATAATACAAGCAGTTCAATCTGCTTCTTCTGCCGCAATTTCTCCTGCTTCAACAATGCAAACCCATTCAACGAATGAGGCTGAACAAACTGCGCCGGAAAACGAAATCGATGAGGATTTGCATAAAATAACCTCGCCGATTGTCGGCACATTTTATCGTTCGCCGTCGCCTGACAAAGAGTCTTATGTCAAAGAAGGCAGCAATGTATCACCGGAAACGATTGTTTGCATTGTTGAGGCGATGAAATTGATGAACGAAATTGAAGCCGATGTTGCCGGCGAAGTCGTTAAGATTTATGTCGAAAACGGTCAGCCGGTTGAATATGGTCAGCCGCTTTTCGGGATTAAAAAATAGGATTGGTAAATTGTAAATTGTAAATCGTAAATAGTTTGGGCGAACCTTCGATTTATGATTTACAATTAACGATTTACAATATGAGAGAATTTCGCAAAATTTTAATCGCTAACCGTGGGGAAATTGCCTGCCGGATAATTTGGACTTGCAAGGAGATGGGAATTCGCACGGTGGCAGTCCATTCGGAAGCCGACAAAACCGCGCTTCACGTTCGCTATGCTGATGAAGCAGTCTGTATTGGCGCGGCACCTTCAGCACAAAGTTATTTAAACATTCCTTCAATCATAAGTGCGGCAGAAATTACGAATGTTGACGCGATCCATCCGGGTTACGGATTTTTAGCCGAGTCGGAAACCTTTGCAAAGGTTTGTGAAGATTGCAATATCAAATTCATCGGACCGCGGGCGGATGTTATCGGTATGATGGGCGATAAGGTTGAGGCGCGACGCACGATGAAAGCAGCCGGCGTGCCGATTCTTCCGGGTAGTCCCGAGCCGATTGAAAATGCTGACGAAGCAATAAAATTAGCCAAAGAGATCGGTTTTCCGGTAATTATAAAAGCGGCGGCAGGCGGCGGCGGGCGCGGAATGAGAATTGTTCGAAAAGAAGAAGAATTAGCGACAAATCTCGAACTTGCCCAGACCGAAGCTCTCGCAGCGTTTAAGAATGGAAGCGTTTATATCGAAAGATATATCGAGCGACCACGCCATATCGAAATCCAAATTTTAGCAGATGAATATGGCAACGTCATTCATTTGGGAGAGCGCGAATGCACTATTCAACGCCGCCATCAAAAACTTTTAGAAGAAGCGCCTTCGCCTGTTATTACGCCCGAACAGCGTGAAAAAATGGGCGCGGTAGCGGTCAAAGCGTGTCAGGAAATCGGTTATTCGAGTGCCGGAACTTTCGAGTTTTTGCTTGACGAAGACGGCAGTTTCTATTTTATGGAGATGAATACGCGCATTCAGGTCGAGCATCCGGTAACGGAAATGGTTACGCTTGCCGACATTGTGCGAAATCAGATTCGTATTGCCGAAGGCGAAGAATTGGGTTTTACGCAAGATGATGTTTTGATCGTCGGACATTCCATTGAATGCCGGATTAATGCTGAAGACCCTGTAAAATTTACGCCGTCTCCCGGAAAAATTACCGCTTTCAATATTCCCGGCGGACCGGGTGTAAGGGTTGATACGGCAGTGTATCCGGGTTATGTGGTTCCGCCTTACTATGATTCGATGATTGCGAAATTGATTGTTCACGCAAGAACTCGTGACCTTGCAATTTCCCGAATGAAACGCGCACTTGAGATGATAGTTGTCGAAGGAATAAAAACTACGATTCCACTGCATCTAAAGATTATGAATGATGAAAAATTTCAAAAGGGAGATTTTTCAACCAAGTTTATGGAAGAGTTTTTGAAGGTTAATTAGTTGAAGGAATTGACAATCAACCATTAACGATTAACAATTAACAAATAAAATTTTCGTGGTGTTCGCGTCTGCAAGAGCGAAATTTCTGCGACCAACAGGAGAGACCATTTTACAGATATGGCAACAGCAAAAGAATTAAAAGAAACTATAGTTACGGACTATAAAACACACGATAAAGATACGGGTTCGTCGCAGGTGCAAATCGCACTTTTGACACAGCGTATCAATGAATTAACGGAGCATTTCAAAGTGCATAAAAAGGATAATAATTCGCGGCGCGGCTTATTGAAAATGGTTTCGCAACGAAGGAAATTGCTTGATTATCTCAAGCGGCAGGATATTAACGAATATCACACAATCATTAAGAAACTGGGATTACGGAGATAACGGATAATGAAAAACGGATAATGGATAATAATTTAAGTTGAATTATCCATTATCCATTATCCGTTTTTCATTACTTACGACTACTTCGAGTCAAAAACAAAATGATTCTCTCGAAGAATTTGCTGAGGTTGCTGAACGTGACAGCGTAAAACCGCAAACAAATGAGAATCGCTCAAAAAATTAAATATCCAAAGGCGACAGGGCTTCACGGCATTGCAACTGTCGCCTTTTGTTTAAAAAATCGTAAATTGTAAATTGTAAATCGTCAATTATTAATAGTTCGGTCATATATCTATTAACCATTGTGATTAGCGACAAACGACAAACGATAGTAAGAGGAAAAAATATGGCAAAAAGAAAATACTTAAATGAATCAATAAAATTAGGCGACAAAGAGTTATCCGTCGAAACCGGAAAGATCGCCAAACAAGCAGATGGCTCAGTCGTCATCAGATATGGCGACACGATGATTTTGGTCGCCGCCGTCAGCGCAACTTCGGCAAAAGAAGGTTTGGACTTCTTTCCACTCACCGTCGAATATCGTGAATCGAGTTACTCAGCCGGACGAATTCCGGGAAACTATTTCCGCCGCGAAGGTCGTCCGAACGAAAAAGAAGTTCTAACCTGTCGGTTGATTGATCGTCCGATTCGTCCGCTTTTCCCTGACGGTTATCGTTTTGAAACGCAGATTATCGGCAATGTTCTTTCCGCTGATTCGGAAAATGATCCCGACGTAATAGCGATCACGGGTGCATCGTGTGCGCTTTATCTTTCGGATATTGCGTTTGAAACTCCAATTGCAGGCGTTCGTGTCGGTTTGGTCGATGGTAAATATATCATTAACCCGACGTATGATGAACGACGAGATTCGCTTTTGAATTTGATTGTCGCCGGAACTGAAGAAGCGATTGTGATGGTCGAAGCTGAAGCCAATGAAGTTACCGAGCAAATTATGCTCGAAGCAATGATGCTGGCGCATAAGGAAATTAAACGGCTGTGTTTGTGGCAGAAAGAATTACTAAAAGCCTTAGACATCAAAAAACGAACATTTGAAGTTGCGCAACTCGATGAAAAAATCGGAAAAGATATCGATAAAAAATACTCTGACAAATTGCGTCAAGCAATGGACACAACGGGAAAAGACAAATTAACGAGTTATGCGGCGGTTGACGATTTGAAAAAAGAAGTTATCGAAAGCTATTCAGCCGATGACGCTGAAAAACGAGCGATGGCTGGAAAGGTTTTCGGTCAGTTGAAAGAAAAAATCTTCCGTGAAGATATGCTCGGCAATCGTCGTCGTCCCGACGGGCGTAAATTTTCGGAAATTCGCCAGATTTCCTGCGAAGTCGGTTGGTTGCCGCGAACACACGGTTCGGCACTTTTTACCCGCGGTGAAACTCAGGCAATTGTAACATCAACTTTGGGAACAAAGATGGATGAACAATTTATGGACGATTTGGAAAAGGGCGAACTCAAGAGAAGATTTATGCTTCACTATAATTTTCCGTCATATTCGGTTGGAGAAACAGGACGTTTCGGCGGCACGAGCCGACGGGAAATCGGACACGGAAATTTGGCGCGACGCGCACTTGAATCAATTCTGCCCGATGAAGCGGATTTTCCATATACAATCCGTATCGTTTCCGACATCACCGAATCAAACGGTTCTTCTTCAATGGCTTCGGTTTGCGGCGGTTGTCTTTCATTGATGGATGCCGGTGTTCCGATCAAACGCGCCGTCGCCGGAGTTGCGATGGGCTTGGTGATGGAAGGCAATCGTTACGCGATTTTGTCCGACATTGCCGGTGCGGAAGATCATTACGGCGATATGGATTTCAAAGTTACCGGCACGAGTGAAGGCATTACGGCTTTGCAAATGGATATAAAAGTTGCCGGAATCAATGCGATGATTTTGCAGGAAGCATTGGAGCAAGCGCGGAAAGGTCGGGTTCATATTTTGGAAATTATGAAACAGGCGATAGATAAACCGCGTGAAGAGCTTTCAGAGTTTGCGCCGAGAATTATCACCATTCAAATTCATCCTGATAAAATCCGTGATGTCATCGGACCGGGCGGCAAAATGATTCGCTCGATTACGGAAGAAACCGGCGCGAAAATTGATATTTCCGACGACGGAACAGTTCTTATTGCAACTGCTGACGGCGAAGCAGCGCAAGCGGCAGTCGAACGCATCCGCGCTCTGACAGCCGAAGCCGAGATCGGCGAAACCTATATGGGAACGGTCAATCGAATCGTTGACTTCGGCGCATTTGTCGAAATCTTCCCGGGCGTTGACGGACTACTTCATATTTCGGAAATTTCGGATAGAAGAATCCGCGATGTCCGCGATGAACTGAAAGAAGGTCAGCAAGTGCTTGTAAAATGTATCGGTAAAGAAGGTAACAAAATCAAACTTTCACGCAAATCTGTTTTAAGTGAAGAAAAAGCGAAAGCTAACGCGGAATAAATTGAGGGATGGAGGATGAGGGATGAATATGATTTGCTTATATTCGTCCCTTGTTTCTTATTTATTCTTCACCCTTAGTAGAGCGATTTTTAAATTATCAAGTGTTTTGTAAAAGTTCTGAGTTCGCGCTTCAGCGTGTGTCCGCCAGCGAAGCGCGGCGGAAGGCAAACTAAAGTTTGAACTCAAAACACCAGCAAATTTAAAAATTGCTCTACTTAGTGATGCTGAATTTACTATTCCAGCGTAGTTTGGCAAGGCGTTGGCGGGCGCGTTCGATAATCCATTCGCGCTCTTTGCCTAGTCGTTCTTTCAGCAAATTATGACCTTCTTCAAGCAGAGGTTTGGCTTCTTCGCGCTTTCCTAATGCCAGAAGACATTCGCCCAGTGCGCTTTCGGCTTCTGCCGATGTCCATTTGAAGACACTACCCGTTTTTTTTAGATTTTCCCAACCTTCGCGCAGATAAGGTTCGGCTTGCACCGCTTCGCCGCGGGCAAGCAAAACTTTTCCATATTCAACAAAAGTCAAACTTAATATATCATCCGGTGCGACATATCTTTGTTTGACTTCCGGCAACATCTCGCGCAAAAGTTTCCCGGCTTCCGTTTGGTCGCCTTTTTCGTTGAGCAGCGTGGCAAGAAAAAGTCTGGTGGGCAAAGCCGTAATTGGATGCCCTTCGCCTTGAGATTTGATTTGCAGCGCGGATGTTTCGCGCAGTAGTTTTTCCGCTTCGTCGAACTTTCTTTGATAAATCAAAAAATGTCCGAGATCGCTGTAGTTCCAAAGAGTTCGCGGATGTTCGCGCCCAAAAATGTTTTCGTAGATTTTTGTGGTTTCACGCAAATTGAATTCGACTTCGTCGTATTTGTTATTCGCGTCCAGAGCGAATGACAAAGACCAGCGGCTATAACCCGTTCCAAGATATTTGTTGCCGTAAAGCCGCAGACGATTATCCAGAATTTCACGATGTAATCGCTCGGCTTCATCAAAATCGCCTCTGATGCCGCCGATAAAATTGGCAAGGTCGTGTTGGCGATGGTCAGTCATACCAATATCATTCGGGTTATTTCGGCGGGAAACTTCGACTGCCTGCCGATAGAATTTCTCAGCTTCGGCGAAGTCGCCTTTTTTTTGGAGCGAGAAAGCCAGATTGGTAATTATCCGCTCAATACACGGGGAAGCTCTTTCCGAATCCTGACACACTCCTGATTTATATTGGTCGCCGTAAATCTGCCGAGCAACTTCGAGCGATTGACGAAAATAATTGGCGGCAGTTTCCCAGTCGCCGCGCTCGGTTGCGGATCGACCGAGTTTTTCCAACAGTGCTGCAACTCTTTCGTGTTTGCTGCCGTAAAGCGCACGCCAAATCGCCAATGCTTCCGTATAATTCGTTTCCGCTCCCGAATAATCCGCCATCAGAGAACGCGAAAAACCTAATTGTTCAAGTGTTACGGCGACTTCCTCGCTGTTCATTCCTAAAACCTGTCGTCTCAACGCCAACGCCTTTTCAAACATCTGCACTGACTGTTCATATAAACCCAGACCAAAATAGACTTCACCGATGGTGTTTTGGAGTGTCGCTTTCGTTTCGGGTTGGTCGTCTAATTCATTTTCGAGACGGACTGCGCCGGTATCCAAAATCTCGCGGGCGGTCATCGTTTTGCCGTCAGTTACATTCGGGTCGGCAACCTTGAAAATTTCCGCCATAAAAGCCGAAACCTTTTCAGCGCGGACACGCTGCTGCTCGGCACGGACGGCTTGGATGCGAAAGGCGGCGGCAAAGCTGATAATTAAAATTGCAAACAAGGCGGCAATCGTGAGCGGAAATTTGTTGCGCCATAAATACTTTTGACTTCGATAGCCGAAATTGTCCCGATGTGCGAGAACAGGCAAATCGGCGAGATAGCGGCGAATATCTTCGGAAAATTGTTCAACCGAATCATAACGGCGATTCGGTTCTTTTCGCAGAACTTTGAGCAAAATTTTATCTAAATCGCCGCGCAGATTTTGCTGTAATTTTCTCGGCTGTCCGTCTCTAGTTCGGCTGACTGATTCGGGCGTGAGCGTGTGCTTTTCGCCGTCGGCAGTTGTAACGACCTCGGCGCGGCGGACAATCGCGCTTGGACGTTCCGGTTCTTCTTCGCAAATAACGCGCTCGATTTCGGCGACTGTTTGATTTTTCAAATGATACGGGCGATGTCCGGTGAGCAGTTCATAAAGCAAAACGCCGAGCGTGTAAATATCGCTGGCGGTTGTAATCGGAAGCCCGCGAACTTGTTCCGGGCTGGCATAATCGAGCGTCATCGGGCGCGTGATGAGTCCGGTTGCCGCAACAATTTGCGGAAACAAATCGGGTTTGAGTAATTTGGCGATACCGAAATCGAGCAGTTTTGGCTCGCCGTCCGGCGTAACCAGAATATTTGACGGCTTTAAATCACGATGCACGACCAGATTTTGGTGCGCGTAGGAAACAGCGGCGCAAACTTTGCGAAAAATTTTGAGGCGTTCGACAGTCGAAAGTTTGTGTGTGTCACAAAATTGGTTCAGCGGTTCGCCTTCGACATATTCCATCACGAAATAAGGCAAATTGTCGTCGGTCGTCCCGCCGTCGAGTAAGCGGGCGATATTCGGATGTTCGAGACTGGCGAGAATCTGGCGTTCATTGCGGAAACGGTTGAGAATTTCGTCCGTGTCCATTCCGCGTTTGACCAACTTTAAAGCGACCCGTTTGCGAAATTCGTCATCGTCGCGCATCGCCAGACAGACAACGCCCATTCCGCCGCGCCCGATTTCACTCAGAATTTTGTAACTTCCGAAGTGTGTGTTTTCAAGCGAAGGCGATAAATCTTCGACAAATAATCCGGCGGGAATTTTGAGCGGTGATTCTGCCAGAAATTCTTTTCCCGTTTCGTATGAGCGAAGTAATTCTTTAACTTCTTGCAGTAATTCTCTGTCGCCCTTGCATTCTGAAACCAGCAACGCGCCGCGTTTTTCGGATTCGCAGTCAAGTGCAAGTTGGAATATTGAACTAATTTGCTGCCATTTCTCAGAATTCATGAGCGTTAATTCCTAAAGAATTTTTTAGTTTATTTCGTCAAAGCGCGATGCAGCCAAGCCTTTGCCAAATTCCAATCGCGCACGGCTGTATTGACGGAAATTTGCAGAACGGCAGAGATTTCATCATTGCTCAAACCGCCGAAATAACGCAGTTCGACGACGCGGGCGCGGCGCACATCAATCTCTGCAAGTTTGCGTAGGGCTTCGTCCAGCGCAATTAGTTCGGCGGCTTTTTCGTCCGAAATTTCGGCAACGTCATCGAGCGAAATCTTTACCGCTTTGCCGCCGCGCTTGGCGTATTCATGACTGCGGGCGTGGTCAATCAAAATGCGGCGCATCATTTGGGCGGCGATTCCGAAAAAATGGGCGCGGTTCTGCCATCTAACTCTTTTCTGGTCAATCAGACGCAAATACGCTTCGTTGACCAAAGCCGCCGTTTGAAGCGTATGCGCGGAATTTTCGCGCCGCATAAACGAATGCGCGAGTTTTTGCAGTTCGGCGTGAACCAACGGCATAAGTTTGTCGAGCGCGGCTTGATTGCCGTCGCTCCATTCGACCAAAAGATTGGTTATTTCGGGAGTTGCAGGTTTTGGTTTTAATTCTTTTTGTTCCATAAATTGAAAATATTCCCCAATATATTTTCTACCTGCTTGGTGATTTTTCTGAAGAATTCTCGCGTGTATAGGTGAAGACAAAATTTTCTGCGGCTTCTGCAAGCCGAAATAACTGCCGACGATTAATTTTGAGGAAAAATATGAAACCTAAAGAACACAGCAAATTAAATAGTTGCGTTTATAACGGTCGCTTTCGCTGCAACATTATTATTTATTGCGCCAATGATAACAACTAATGCACAGAAATTACAAGTCTTTTAATGCTTTGCCGCGAAACAAATGCAATAAGCAAAACGGTTTTCGCGCAGTGCAAATTAAAAATTGAAAATAAAAGGAGAATGAAAAAATGAAAGACAATACAACATCTAACACCGATTCAGTAACCAACCGACGCAGCTTTCTAAAAAACGCCGCTTTAACCGTGGGCTGACTGGCGGCAGCTTCCGCCTTGCCTATCGGTGCGGCGACGCATCAAAAAGGTTCACTAGCACAGACGCAAAATCCGGATTGGCTTAATCAAGGCAACTTGCGTTTTGATTTTGCACCCGGCTTCGGTCCCGTTATGGGCGACCAAGTGCCTGACTTTGCTTGGAACTGCACGGCATTTGCCGAAGTTGAATGGAACAAATTACACGACTTTGTAGAAATTCACGTTCATTACGAAAATTTGCCTTATCGTCCGCGTGTGGAGCGTTTGCCGGGAACGAATCCACGGACACCTTGGACACCGGCTTATCCGGAAGTCGTCGAAAACGCCGCTTATCAAATCTGGCTCATCCCGATTCATCCTTTCGGCAGCGGAGCGTTTTATTACGACCCGCAAACGCTGGATTTAGTCGGCAACTTCCGAACTATGCCCACTCCGGCTCCCAATTTGCTCATAAATACTGCTCCAGTGGTGCGTCTGGTTAGTAGTCCGCTATTTGAGCCGAACAAAAACGGAGTGGCAGATTTGCGCTGGCGGTTCAGATATAATCAGGTCTTGGACGATACTGGCGGCGGCGGCAGCGATTGGGCGGCAGGACCGCTTAACTTGCGCCGGGCGGGAAATGTTGATGCAATCACGACTTATAAACTGCCGGCATCAGAGGCATTGAGTTTTGATTTCTTTCTCAATGGAGCCGGTTTTGTTCTTGACACGACTGTTGAACCACATCCTAAACCGATTGATTTGCGGCAAACATATAATCCGATTGTCGTATGCGGTAATGGTGCTTACCAACAAATTCCTTTCGGCTTGCGGATTGATACGCTTGTAACTAATCGAATATTGGCTTACACGCCGAGCGAGATAGGTCAAACTTTTGTGAGACCGCTCATTCCCGGCACTTTAATTTAGACTTGGCTTAACCCAAGTTGGCAGTTATGAAAATTTAATTTATTTTGCCCGCGAAAGATGCATTGACGACACGAGAAAAGAAATGACAGATGAAATTTTCGCGCTTTACCCGCGTCTTTCGTGAGCAAGTATTATTTTGATTTGCCTAACCATCAACTCGGGTTAGGTGTCGGAACGATTTTCACTTTGTGAAGACTGTTCCAACATTTTGTTTCGCAGTTCGATAAAATCGCTCAAAATTATGGCGGCGGCTTCGCTGTCAACTCTTTTTCTAATTTCCTTTTCACTAAAACCGATTTCGCGCATATAACCTTTTGCCGTGTAAGAAGTCAGCCGTTCATCTTGCAAAAAGACGGGAACATCGAGCGAGAGCGAAAAGTTTCGCGCTAACCTTCGCGCCTCTTGCGACATTTCGCTTTCCGAACCGTCCGTGTTATACGGCAAACCTAAAACCAATCCGACGGCATCAAACTCTTTCAGGAAAGAGATGACTTGTTTGAGAACTTTTTTCCAGCTTTTGCGTTCTAATACACAAACGTGGCGAACGGTAAATTGTAATTCATCGCTGACGGCAACGCCGATGCGTTTCATACCGGGATCGAGCGAAAGCAATCTGCCTTTTGTCGGGGCGCGAAAAACATCTGTAAGTTCGGGTTGATTAGTCGTTTCTTTGTCTTGCACGAAAATAATTGATAATGGATAATGAAATTTAAATAATTGTTCATTAATAGTAACAAATAATTAAGAGGTTTAAAGAATGTCATATCGCGGAAAATTTTTAGTTGGAATAGTATCAGCGTTGATTGCGATTTATGCCGTGGTCGGCGGATTGTTGGGATCGTGGCAAACTCGCGCACAACAGCCGATAAATGATGCGGGAGCACAAATCCGTATATTTGAGAGCGTTTTACAGCATATTCAAAACGACTATGTGGACGAGCCGAATCTGGAAAAGGTTCGTGCCGGCGCACTTCGCGGACTTGCCAACGGACTTGATCCGTATTCTTCTTATCTGACGGCGGATCAGGTAAAAGATTTTCAAGCGAAAAAACAAAATACTTTAGCAGGAATCGGCGCGGAATTTTCACAAGTTTCCGGTTATCTCTATGTTGTTTCGGTAATTAAAGATTCACCCTCGGACAAAGCCGGTTTGAAGGCGGGCGACGTTATCGAGTATGTCGAAAATAAAGCGACACGCGATATTTCGCTTTACGACGCGCGGCAACTGCTTTTAGGTGAAGCCGGTTCAAAGATAAATTTGCGGGTTTTACGCACAGGCGAAAAACCGCAAACGATTACAGTTTCACGCGGAGCATATAAAATTCCAACATCCGAGGCAAAGATCGAAGACGGAAAAATCGGTGTTATCAAAGTTTACAGCCTCGAAAATGGCGAAGCGAAAGACATTCGCGGACGAGTGCAGGAATTGACGAAACAAGGTATACAAAAAATCATTTTAGATTTGCGCGGTGTGGCGGCGGGAGATTTGAATGACGCGATTGAAGTGGCGAATTTATTTATTAAAGACGGCACTTTGGCGGAAGTTATCGGGCGCGACGGCAAAGTTTTGAAAACCTACACGGCGGATGTAGGTAAGTTTCTTTTTGACGGGAAAGTTGCAGTTTTAATAGATTTAGGAACGGCGGGCGCGGCGGAGGTCGTTGCTTCGGCGATTTTAGACCGCGGGCGTGGTGATGTCATCGGCGAAAGAAGTTTCGGTGCAGGAACCGAACAACAATTGTTTCCACTACGCGGCGGCGACGGCTTACTTTTAACAACGGCAAAATGGGCATCGGCAAGCGGAAAACCTTTTTTAAGCGATGAACGCGCAAGTTCTGGTGTGAAGCCTTCGGTCGAAGTTAAACGTCCCGAAACGCCTGAACCGCTTGAAGTTGAAGATTTGGTTGACCAACGAGAAAAAGAAAATGAACAGCCGAACCCGCAAGCAACGCCTTTACCGAAAGTTGAAAAACCAAAATCATCGCCGGAAGATTTACAAATGAAAAAAGCATTGGAATTGCTACGCGATAAGGCTCAAGCAATGAAAGCCGGAAGCGGAGAATAAATTACTAAACATTAACGATTAAAAAGTCGGGTTTCATTACCCGGCTTTTTCTTTTGCAGATAGTTGTTGTTCAATAAAGATAACCTTGCTAAAATCACTTGTAAATGACACAACAAAATTTTAGAGTGCGTCCGCTACAAGAAAAAGACATTGGCGATTGGTTCAGACTACGCAAACATTTGTGGGAAGGTTCGACCGACGAAGAGCATAAAGCGGAGATGCGGGATATTTACGAGCATACTGAAACCCAACTCGTGCTTGTTGCGGAAACAGAGGATGGAAAACTAATCGGATTTCTCGAAGCCAGCATTCGCCCGTTCGTTGAAGATTGTCATTCCGATCACGTCGGTTATTTAGAAGGTTGGTTTGTCGAACCCGAATATCGAAAAAGCGGAATTGGAAGAAGATTGGTGAAGGAAGCTGAGAGTTGGGCGCGAAACAAAGGCTGTGAAGAGATGGCTTCGGATTCTGAGCTAGGAAACGATTTGAGTCTGCAAGCGCATCTTAATCTAAATTACGAGGTAACTTCGCGTCTCGTGCATTTGCGAAAAGATTTGAAGTAAAAACATCTTAAAGTGAAAAGTAAAAACTGCATTATGATAAAAGATAGAAGAATAAAAACAAAAAATGTGAGACCTTATATTTCCTTTTTGCTATTCACCGTTTTCTTTTTGCTTTTTCCGTTTATTAGTAAAGCACAATCAATTAATGAAAATTATCCAACACCAATTACGGGCAATGAAATCAATGGCAAAATCGTCGCGCGAGATATTGGCGATGCGCGTCTGACAAGTTATTTTTACGTTTTCAACGGCAATCAGGGTGATGTTTTCATTAATGTCCAAACTTCAAATTTTAACGGCGACATTGATGTTTTTACTGCCGACAATTTAAAACCATTAACAAAAATTACGATTTATGCCGACCTTTCCGAAAATGAAACCGGACGCGTCATCTATCTCAGAAAACCGGAAAAGCTCATTTTGCGAATCGAAGGACGTTCGCCAAACGATGATGCAGCGGCTTTTAAGATAAAATTTGCGGGCACTTTTGCAGCGATGACGAATGTTCCCGAAACAGTCGCGCCCGAAGCACCGCAAGTCAAAAACGCTAATCAGAGTAAGGTGCGTGTTAATTCCGTCGGCACAATTATTGAAGTCAAACCGAAACCGACTCCAACGCCAAAAGAAACCATTGCCAAAATCAAGCGAAAACCTGAACCGAAAAAACCTGATATAAGCACGGAAAATAAAGGACAAGAGACAGAAAGAAAGATTGACGAAAAAGTTGAAAAAACTGATGTTTCCAAAAATGAAACGGCAGACACAACAACTATAATCATCGAGAAAAAACCCACTCCTGAAGTTGAAAAGCCGGTTGAAACTTCTAAACCATCTGAGTCCGAAGTTATTGTAGCGAACGAACCTGCCAAATCTGAGGTTAAAAATGCAATTGAAGAGAAAACGTCGGAAGAAACTAAACCGGAAGTCAGTGCGAAAATAACCATCAAAAAAACACCTGAAAGCGCAGAATTGAAAACTGTCGGGAAAAAATCTAAATCGACTAAAAAAACAGATAAGCCGAAAGAACCGAATCCACTCGAAAATATCCGTTTGATTGTTTTATTTAAGGATGGATCCAAGATCGAACGTCCGATGAGCGATGTTCTCAAAGTGAGCGTTGACAAAGGGATTCTAACGGTTATTTCAAAGGGAGGAGCAATTGGTCGTTATTCGATTTTGGAGGTTGCTAAAATGACGATTGAATAAATCAAACGGTAGATGATCTTTTGTGTTGATTTTGTTGTTTAAATTCTGAGAAAAAATTGCTGCTTAACATTATCTTCTCGGCAAATTTTCGCCGATTGTCCAGACAATGACGGAGCTTGAAAGTCCGAGTCCTGAAAGCCGTCCAGCCATCATCACCATCGTTTCGCCGTTTTCGACAACTCCGGCTTCAAGCAAGGTTTTTTCGCCGGTTTTGAGCATTTCTTCGGTCGTGTTTGAACTGACATTGAATAAATCCATCATTGTTCCCTCACCGATTTTCGCTGGCGGTTCCGATGTATTTAAATCTTCGTGATAAAAAGGAATCACGCCCCAGATCAATGCTAATTGGCTTTGGGCATCGGCGGATGTGGTCAGCGCGAAGGTTTGCAAACCCGAACGAAATGACGAAAGCCGTCGCGCCATCAAACCCGATTCGGTAAAGACGGCGACCTTTTCGGTTCCCATTTCCTCGGCGGCATAAGTTGCGGCTTTGCAGAGTGCCTGCGATGTCCGATGAGTCGGTTTTTGGGTAAGTTTGATCGGTTTTCGCAAGTATTTTGTCTTGACGGTTTCGGCGGAATCAATAATCCGCACCATTGTTTCAACCGATTCGACCGGAAATCTTCCGGCGGCGGTTTCGGCGGAAAGCATCACGGCATCCGTTCCGTCCCAAACGGCATTTGCAACGTCCGACGCTTCGGCGCGGGTAGGACGCGGGTTGTCAATCATTGATTGGAGCATCTGCGTCGCCGTGATGACAAATTTATCGTGGGCA
Organism: Acidobacteriota bacterium; assembly: GCA_031359215.1. Taxonomy (GTDB): domain Bacteria; phylum Acidobacteriota; class Blastocatellia; order Pyrinomonadales; family Pyrinomonadaceae. The sequence continues at coordinate 16,206 of JANMAA010000258.1, forward strand.
ATCGCGCCGGAAATTATTCGTTTTTGATAAACCGGAACGAGTTCGACGCTGGTTTCAACGCCGAGGTCGCCGCGTGCAACCATCAAGCCGTCAGTCGCTTCGATGATCGCGTCGAGATTTTCAATCGCTTCGGCTTTTTCGATTTTGGCGACGAGCAGTGCACGACCAAATTTTCGTTTGTTCAAACGCTTGATTATTTCCTTGACTTCCAAACAATCGGCAGCGGTGCGAACGAACGAAAGCGCAATGTAATCAGCATTTTGCGCCATTGCAAATTCCAGATCAACGCGGTCTTTCTGCGTCAGCGAAGGAATCGGCAAATTCGTGTTCGGCAGATTGATGCCTTTGCTTTCATACAAAAGTCCGCCCGAAATAATGCGGCAGATAATATCAGTGTCGGTCTTGCTTTCAACCTTTAATTCAAGCGAACCGTCATCGAGAAGAATCGGCGCACCGACCTGCACGACATTCGCAAGCTGGTCGTAATTGGTCGAAACTTCGCGTTCATTGCCGACAATTTCGCGCGTCGTGAGCGTAAAAATTTCGCCTGTTTGCAGCATCACGGGTTTTTTGTCTTCGAGCGAACGGGTGCGGATTTTCGGTCCGCACAGGTCAACCAAAACGGCGAGCGGCAAATTTAATTTCGCGGCGGTTTCACGCGCCAATCTGATCGTTTCGGCGTGTTCGGTTTGCGTGCCGTGCGACATATTGATCCGCACCGCATTCATTCCTGCTTTGATCAGTTTTTCGATTGTTTCCGCTGTATTAGACGAAGGTCCGAGAGTTGCTAAAATTTTGGCTCGACGCATATATTACTGATGTTACAACTTGTTTCGCTGACTTCTCAAATCAACAATCTCAATTTCCCTGAAATTTATTTTTCCTTCCTTCGGCAAAGCATTATCGGCGTAAAGTTTCCATTTAACTTCGAGATTATTGATCTGAATTTCCGCAAAATCCGCCTTGAGCGGGATTTTCCAATTCATTGTCATATTTCTGAGCAGCGGGAAATTCGCCTTAAAATTCTCATCGCCGAATTCCTGATTAAGATTGAAAAGTCTTTGACGATAAAATTTGCCGCCGTCCGTGAGGCTGATTTTATTGCGGATTTCGCGCATCAAAATTGTCGGAACGTCGAGCAAACACGCGACATATTGCGCGAATGCCGAACCGACATTGTTTGCTCTAACGACCAGATTTTGCGCGTCTTCGGTGATTTCAACCAGAAAATTCAAAACGATATTCGGCGCATTTTCACGAAACATCACGTCGCGCACTTCGTAATCTTCCATCGGCACGGCTTGAAAATTAAATCGTTTGTAATAGCGGTGATCGCTCGCCTGATGCGCCGTGTTGCTCTGCGGAATTTCAATGATATAAGCCGTGTCGTTTTCGCCCGAAACAAGATTGACAGAATGGATCAAAATGCCGTCAATGCGCGGACGAATCGCGTTGATAATCTGCTCGATCCATTCACGCGGAAACTCGGTGCGATCAACCGGCGTGATCTTTTCGGGCAAATGGCGTTTTTCGAGTTCGGAAAATTCACGAATCCCGTAAATCAACAAACCGCCCGCCGAATTTGCCATTGCCGAAACGTCTTTCGTAATTTCCTTTTTCTTAAATTCGGTGCGGTCTAGTGCTTCGGCGGACTTATATTCGAGCGTCAAAGATTCTTCGATCTCGCCCGTGATAAAGTTTTGCAGTTTTGATTCCGTCCAGTTTTTCGGCATTTTATTTATCCATTTTTTTTCGGAACTCAGTAAAAATAATTGATATTTGATAATGGATAATTGATAAATTATTCGATAGTTTTCCGCGTTGTTTTAAGTGTTGCAATCAAGATTTTTTGAAGTTCTTCGCAATCTTCCAGAAGCGATTGAAATTGTTTTTCGCTCAAACAATCGCTGTCGTGAAGAAGTCTGAGCCAATAATTCGTTTTAAATGCGTGTTTGTTCGCAGTAGAAATTTGATGCAGAAAATCAACCCGATTTTCGCCTTGCTGTGCTTCTTCGATTTGCGAACCGGTTGAAGTTCCCGTGAAAAGAACTTGTTTTGAAATCACGAATTCGTGTTTTTCATCATTTAGAAAACGGCAAAGTTTCACGATTCGCAAAGCAAATAGATAAGACTTTTCAAGCAAAATATTCTCTTTCATAATCTATCCTTTATCAATTATCCATTATCAAATATCAATTATTTCAATTGTTTTATTTTTCAAACTCCTTCAATTTTTTCAAATAATTCATTACCGTTGCCACAAATGTCGAATGCGACCAGGTAAGCGGCGAAACGGATGCGTGTTCGCCTGTCAGCGGATTGACCTGTTCGGCTAGAACTCCCGACGGCAGCGCATTTTTGACCGTCCATTCGAGAATTTCGAGTGCGCCTTTTAAATCTTTGGCTGATTTCGCAATCGCAATCCGGTAATCCGCCAGCCAAAGCGTGCAGATAAACCACGCATTGCCCGTAACTTCTTCAGAAACACGCATATAACCGTCATTGTTAAACCGCGCCACACCGCCGATTTTCGTGTCAAGCCAGAGATTTTTTTCAATCGTCTTCATCGTATTCGTAACCATTTTATCATTTGCCGCAAAAGCACCGAGATAAAACGTGCCGAAAAGTGAAGCGTCAATCGTCGTATCGGCTTCGTAATAATCATCGTTGTGGAAATGCAGAGCGCGTAAAAATCTGCCTAATTCTTTTGAATAAAGATGTTCGCGCATTGCGACGATGATTTCATCGGCGGCGTTTTCGTAAATTTCGGCGCGTGATACTTCGCCGAAAAGCCGTGCAAAATTTGCCGCCGCGCGAAGTCCGGCGACGACCGACGCGCAGGTAAAAGTATGAATTCCGCGCCGGTCTTCCCACAAATTCCAAGAAGGCGCAGGCAGATTCGTTTCTGCGTGGCGAAACGCGACCATAAAATCGGCACATCGCGTGATTAGTTTGAGATAAAGCAGATGCACGAATTCGATGTCGCGGTATTTTTCGTA
>JANMAA010000006.1:0-7673 GCA_031359215.1 Acidobacteriota bacterium
AGTAAAAGGACCAAAAGGAATCTTAAAAAGTCCGATTCCGTCCGGTGTTGAATTCAAAATGGAAGAAGGCACACTGGTTGCGGAACGCGCCGGTGATAATATAGCCGCTTTGCACGGATTGGCAAGAGCTTTGGCAAATAATGCCATAGTTGGCGTAACAGAAGGTTTTACTAAAGATTTAGACCTTGTCGGCGTTGGTTATAAGGCAGATGTGCAGGGTAAAAAGATTTTGTTTGCGCTAGGTTATTCTCATCCGGTCGAGTATGCCTTACCGGATGGAATTGAAGCGAAAGCGGAAAGAAAACCGGCAAAAACGGGTATTAATCAATATCAATTGACGCTGACACTAAGTGGTATTGATAAGCAATTACTCGGACAAGTGGCGGCTGAACTGAATCGTTTGCGTAAACCGGATGCCTACAAAGGTAAAGGTCTTCGATACTCTGATAGAATATATAAATTGAAACCGGGCAAAACCGGCAAATAAGTTTGAAGAGTGCGTTGAATATAATGAAAGAATTTCGACAAACTCAAAAAACTCAATAAAGATATGGCAAGCAAAAGTAGAGCAGAAATACGGCGCGGAGTTAAAAGCCGCATTCGTAAAAAGGTTCAAGGAACAACGGAACGTCCGCGTTTGGCGGTATTTCGAAGCCTAAATCACATTTACGCGCAGGTTATTGACGATGAACAGGGAAAAACTCTGGCATCGGCTTCAACAACGGAAAAGGATTTAGGAATTAAAGCGGGCGGCAATATCGATGCAGCGCAGAAAATAGGAAAAACTATTGCTGAACGAGCGCAATCAGCAGGCGTATCGCAAGTCGTTTTTGACCGCGGCGGATATGTTTATCACGGACGAGTCAAAGCCCTTTTGGATGCAAGCCGCGAGGCGGGATTGAACAAAAATGAAACACAAACGCAGACAGACACCGAAGGTAATGAAAACGAATAGGCAAAGAATTTCTCCAAACAGTTTGAACTTGAAGGACCAATTGATTTCCATCAATCGTGTAACAAAGGTTGTCAAAGGCGGCAAAAATATGTCGTTTGCTGCGTTGGTTGTGATTGGCGATGAAGCCGGTCATGTCGGATTCGGCACGGGAAAAGCGAAAGAAGTTCCAAATGCGATAAAGAAAGCAGTCGAATCGGCGAAAAATAATCTGATTCGCGTTCCGTTAATAGATGGAACACTGCCGCATCAGATGATCGGTGAATATGGAGCGGGTAAAGTTATGCTCAAACCGGCAAAAGAAGGAACCGGAGTTATCGCGGGCGGCGCGGTTCGAGCGGTTCTACAATCACTCGGTGTTCATAATGTCAGAACGAAAATTCTTGGTTCAACCAATCCGCATAATGTGCTTCGCGCAACTTTTGACGGCTTGATGCGAATGAAAGATCCGATTGAAGTTGCACGACTTCGTGGCAAACAAGTTGATGAACTTTTATAGATTTTGAAAAAAGGTCATTAGTCTTCATACATTAATTGCCCAACAATGAGTAGTTAGTAAGACAAAGACTAAAGAACTGAAATAAAGAAATGGCAAAGAAAGAAGAAAAACAAGAAAACGGCGGAACAATCAAGATTCAATACTATAAAAGTATGATTGGTTATTCCAAAAAGCAGAAAACGATTGTCAAAAGTTTGGGCATTACCAAACTCAATCAAATCGTGGAACGCCCGAATAATCCGTCGATGCGAGGAATTGTTGAGAAAGTTCCGCATCTTTTGAGAATTGTTGAATAAACATTTTTACTTGTAAATGACTAATGGTTAATGGTAAGTCGTGATTTTACACTTCATCATTAACCATTTACCATTAACAAGTAACAACTTGTGAGGAAAATACGATGGCACTAGCATTAAATAATTTAAGTCCGGCTCCCGGTTCGACACATAAAAAGAAACGGGTCGGGCGCGGACCCGGTTCAGGACTTGGCAAAACTGCAGGCAAAGGACATAAAGGACAAAAGTCGCGTTCCGGCTATAGCAAGAAAATCGGATTTGAAGGCGGACAAATGCCGCTTCAAAGACGCTTGCCCAAGCGTGGTTTCACCAACATTTTTAAGAAAAAGTGGATTGAAATCAGTCTGGAAAAACTGGAAGAAAATTTTGGAGCAAACGAAGAAATTACCCCGGAAATTTTGCATGAGCGAGGTTTAATAAAGAAAGCCAAGCATGACCTCGTAATTTTAGGAAGCGGCGAAATATCCAAAGCCTTCAAAATTTCCGCCCATCGTTTTACCAAATCCGCTAAAGAAAAGATCGAAAATGCAGGCGGAAGCATTAATGAAATAGTCAAAAGTTCCAAGTTAAATGCTGCAAGCGAATGAATGAATTTGCCCTACGGGATTTGAACCTTAGAACTAATTGAAAGGAGAAGTATGGAAAAGTTTTTTGCAGCCGTCCAAAATATGTTCAAAGTTCCAGAGTTGAGAAGACGTATTCTTTTCACCCTCGGACTTTTAGCAATTTATCGTTTAGGCGCACATGTAACTGCGCCCGGCGTTAATAAAGTACGGCTTGAGCAGGTTTGGAGCGAGGTTGCCGGAACACTTCTCGGTGTGCTTGATTTATTTTCAGGCGGAAACTTTCGGACAATTTCGGTTTTCGCACTTGGTGTAACACCATATATTACAGCATCAATTATTTTGCAATTAATGCCGGTTCTTTCACCGGCGTTCAAAAAAATTCAAGAAGAAGGGGAAGTCGGTCGTCAAAAAATCAATCAATGGACGCGCTATCTAACGGTTTTGCTTTGTTCGGTGCAGACGTTTTTTGTAGCAACCTGGCTGCAAGCCAATGGTATTATGGCTAATACTTGGTGGGCTTCGGCAATGATTGTGATTACGTTGACAACCGGAACTATTTTCGTTATGTGGCTTGGCGAACAAATCACAGAACGAGGTATTGGAAACGGTATTTCCCTTCTTATTTTCGCCGGTATCGTGATCGGTTTACCGCGTGGAATTACGCAAATATCTGATCGGATTAAAGGCGGCGATCCGTTGCAAACGCTGGGAGTTGTATTTTTAGTAGTAGTAATGGTGGCATTGATCGCTCTGATCGTTTATATGGAATCGGCGCGCAGAAACATTGCGATCAGTTATGCAAGCCGGCGTGTAGGTAATCAAACCTATCGCGGGCAAGAAACGAAGCTGCCACTCAAACTTAATATGGGCGGAGTTATTCCGGTGATTTTCGCTTCGTCAGTGTTAGCGATGCCGCAAACTATTTTTTCCGCATTTCCGCCTGACCAAAACAATCCTGATTCGGCATGGGGTAAGATTTACACTTTCTTCCAACAATTTCACGGCGGCGATCCATATTATGAATTTGTCTTTATTTCTCTGATCGTTTTGTTCACGTTTTTCTACATTACGATTATTTTTAACACGGATGATGTTGCCGATAATTTGAGAAAGCACGGCGGTTTTATTCCGGGAGTTCGTCCGGGTGCCCCGACGGCAGAGTATCTCAACACAATTTTGACCAGACTAACTACAGTTGGTGCATTATATTTGGCTTTTATCGCTTTCGTGCCGCAACTACTTTTGAGCGGTTTCAAAGTTGCCAGACTGCCATTTATCGGGACATCGTTGGACAATTTTTTAACAGCAACCCCTGGACTAAGTTGGATTCCGACAGGGTTGGGTTATCAATTTTTCTTCGGCGGCACATCGCTTCTGATTTTAGTCGGCGTGGCAATGGATACCGTAGCACAAATCGAAGCCCAACTCGTGATGCGGAATTATGAAGGTTTCTTAGGATCAGGGTCTCAGTTGCGAGGTAGAAGAAACTAAGTGGAAAGGCAAAATTAAAGAAACACATACAAAGGTTTCTCGTTTTACTTCTTTGGTTTGAATGAATAAGATAATTGTTTTAATTGGTGCGCCGGGCGCAGGTAAAGGGACACAAGCGCGATTGCTTGAAGAAAGACGCGGGATTCCGCAAATCTCGACCGGAGATATGTTCCGCGAGATGAAAAATGCCGACACCCCGCTTGCCAAAGAAGTTCAAGAGATTATGGCGGCTGGAAAGTTGATTTCCGATGAATTGACTTTTCAAATAGTAAAAGATCGAACATCACGCGAAGAAGATTCTTATATATTAGACGGATTTCCGCGAACTGCTATTCAAGCCGAGATGCTGGAAGAGTTGGCTATAGAGCAAAATAAGGAGATAAGTGCGATTTTGATTGATATTCCGATCGGTTATTTAGAGAGAAGAATGACAGGCAGACGAAGTTGTCCTGTTTGCGGGGAAATCTACAATATCTACTTTAAGTTGCCGAAAAACGACAATGTTTGTGATTTTCATAGCGATACACAACTGAATCATCGGGCAGACGACACGGAAGAAAAGGTAAAAGTAAGGTTGGCAACTTATGAAGAAAACACAAAACCTTTACTTGATTACTACGAAAATTCCGGACGTTTACAAAAAGTTGATGGAACGGGCGAGCTTGAAACCATTTATCAGGGATTAGAAAGATTGGTTTAGTTTTAGGTTTTCTCAGATTGAGAAAGACAAAATTCTGCTAAAACCAAGCGGCAAATAACTGTGGACAAATGGAAAAGTTTTCGGATTTCATAAGAAAATTCAGTCAGATTTTATTAGGTAAAAGAATGATTATCGCCAAATCGACAAAAGATTTAGACCGGATGCGTGAAGTTGGTGAGTTAATTGCGGAAGTGCGTGAAACATTGCGAAAAATGGTTGAACCGGGCATTACGACGCTGGAACTCAATTCTGCTGCCGATAAGATGATTCGGCAACTTGGCGCAATTCCGACTTTCATCGGCTACCATGGCTTTCCATACGCGATTTGTGCTTCGGTTAATGAGGCAATAGTTCACGGATTTTCAAACGCTATTCCGTTAAAAGAAGGAGACATCGCTTCGCTTGATATGGCAGCGACCTATAATGGTTTTGTCGGCGATACTGCTACGACAATTCCTGTAGGTGAAATCAGTGACGAGTTAAAACAACTGATTCGCGTTACGGAAGAATGCTTAGAAATTGGAATCGCGCAATGTTATCCAAATAAAAGAGTCGGTGATATAGGAGAGGCAATTCAGAAACACGCGGAAAAATATAATTATGGAATTGTGCGAAATTATACCGGACACGGAATCGGGAGAAAAATGCACGAAGCTCCGCAAATTGCCAATTACGGTAGAGCCGGAACAAAGGAAAAAATTCGCGCCGGCTACTGTTTTGCACTTGAGCCGATGCTAAATCTAGGCAGCGAAGAGACTAAAACTTTGGATGATAAATGGACGGTCATAACTTTGGATGGAAAGCCAAGTGCTCACGCTGAACATACTGTAGCAATTACGACGGAAGGTCCGGAGATTTTGACTTTGACAAAAGAGCAAAAAGCACAGTTAAATCAAGCGAAATCAGAAACCGTGTCAGCTTAACTTGAAAAGTCCGACAAAAAACGGTAACATTAAAAATTTGTCAACTCGTAAGGATTTGGCTCTGTAATTATGTCAAAAGAAGAAGCGATAGAGGTAACGGCTACCGTTCTTGAAACTTTGCCAAACGCGATGTTTAAAGTGGAACTTGAAAACAATCAGCATCAGGTTTTGGCACATATTTCAGGTAAGATGCGGAAAAATTTTATTCGGATTTTACCCGGCGATAGAGTTTTAGTTGAACTTTCGCCATACGATTTAGGTCGCGGGAGAATTACTTATCGCTATAAGTAAAAGGCGAGGTGAAAAATTATGAAAGTTCGTCCATCAGTCAAAAAAATGTGCGACAAGTGTAAGGTTATTCATAGAAAAGGTATTGTGCGAGTGATTTGCGAAAATCCGAAACATAAACAAAGACAAGGATAATGTAGTTTCAGATTCGGGAGCGTTGATTTTTTTCAAAATAAATCCGAACCCGGAATCTAAATAGGAGAAATATGGCTCGTGTAGCAGGAGTTGATTTACCGCCGAATAAAAGGGCGCAGATTGGTTTAACTTACATTTACGGCATCGGCAAACCGCGGGCAACTGCGATTTTGAATGAGGCTGACATAAATGTCGATGTAAAAATTAAAGATTTGAGCGAAGACGATTTAACGAAAATCCGTGCATTGCTCGATTCTCAAGGTGACATTGAAGGCGATTTGCGAAAACGCATACAAATGGATGTCAAGCGATTGATGGACATCGGTTGTTATCGGGGACTTCGCCACCGTCGCGGTTTGCCGGTTCGCGGACAACGCACCAGTACTAACGCTCGAACCCGTAAAGGTCCGCGTAAAGCCGCCGTAGCAAAGAAAAAAGCACCGGGCAAGAAATAATTACAGTTATCAGTTATCAATCAACACTTTAAATGATAACTGATAACTGATATCTGATAACTGAATTATGGCAAAAGCAACAAAGAAAAAAACTTTCCGCAAGAAAGAGAAGAAAAACATTCCCGTTGGAATCGTTTTTATCGCGGCTTCGTTCAACAACACATTAATTTCTATCACTGATACGGAAGGAAATTTAGTGGCACAATCTTCATCAGGAGCGCGCGGATTCAGAGGTTCGCGCAAAGGAACTCCTTTTGCAGCGCAACAAGCGGCTTCGGAAGCAGCGCGTAAAGCGTCCGAAGTTGGAATGCGTGAAGCGGAAGTGCGCGTTAAAGGTCCGGGTGGCGGACGTGAATCAGCGATTCGGGCAATAAATAATGCTGGAATTCGTGTTACTGCGATTCGTGATACGACACCGATTCCGCATAACGGATGCCGACCGCCAAAGAAAAGAAGAGTTTGACGATCTTGTATCTGGGAAATTCGCTCGGTGAATTTGCCTATGTGAGAAATTGAAAATTTAATAATAATTATCGAAAGGATGAAGGGTAAATTTACCTGTAAACTTTTTCATATAAAATGGTGAAAAGTTGATTTTGATTTGCGGAGATGGATTAAAAAGATTCCAAAACCGCAATGTAAAATCCAGAATTACCATAGTGGAAGCAACAAAACAATAATATGGCTAGATATAGAGATGCGGTGTGCCGTTTGTGCCGCCGCGAAGGTGGAAAATTATTTCTAAAAGGTGACCGTTGTTTTAAACCGTCTTGTGCAATCGAGAAACGCGGTGTTAATCCGCCCGGACAGCACGGCGCGGCACGGCGCAAACAATTATCAGGTTACGGACAACAGCTTCGGGAAAAACAAAAAGTTAAGCGCATTTACTTTGTGCTTGAAAAACAATTCCGCAATTATTTCGACAAAGCCTTGCGGCAAAAAGGTGTAACGGGTGAAAATTTACTCTTTATGCTTGAACGGCGGCTTGATAATGTCGTTTACCGCGCCGGTTTTTCAACCTCTCGCCGACAGGCTCGACAACTCGTAAATCACGGGCATATTGCTGTCAACGGACGTAAGGTTGACATTCCATCTTTTCAAACAAAAGTTGGCGATATTGTCAGCGTTAAAGAAACAAGTAGTAAAAATGTTCATGTGGAAGGCGCGTGGCAAACTGCTGTCGGGCGCGGTCGTCCAAATTGGATTTCGGCAGGCGCAGCGGATTTGAGCATTTCAATTTCGGCATTGCCGAAACGTGAAGAGATTGACGGAACCATTAACGAGCAACTAATCGTCGAACTTTATAGTAAGTAATTTTGGAGTTTCAAGTTGCCGGTTTCGAGCTAAGTTATTTGACTTAGCTCGAAA
>JANMAA010000119.1:0-13181 GCA_031359215.1 Acidobacteriota bacterium
CCTTTTCGCGCTCGTTTTCGGCTTGAGCGAAAACCGAAAACGAGAGAGCGACGATTGAAAATACGGTTAAAACTAATAATTTCATATTCGTTAAATTATCAAATACTCGCGCCGTGGCATTTTTTATATTTTTTGCCGGAGCCGCACGGACAGATGTCGTTCGGCTTGACTTTTGGCTGGTCGCGGACGAACGGCGTTGATTTGCGGGCGTCTTCGCCGGCGACGTTTGCGGTTGACATCGCGCCGGTGAAAGCCATTCCTGCGGCTTGGCGTCTCGCGCGCTGGCGTTCCAATCTTTCGATGCGTTCGATTTCTTCCTGTTCGTCTTTGACGACGACTTCGAGGTTGAACAGCGAGCGCGTCGTGTTCATGTCAATGCGGTCGAGCATATCCTGAAACATATCGAAACTCTGCTTTTTATATTCAACAAGCGGGTCTTTCTGCCCGTAGCCGACTAAACCGATGCCTTGTTTTACGTGGTCAATCGAAAGCAGATGATCCTTCCACTGCGAATCAATGATGTTGAGCATTATGTAACGCTCATAAGCCCGAAGCGATTCGCCGCCGACCTGATTTTCCTTTTCTTCGTAAATTTTGACCGCTTTTTGCCATATCGCATCTTCGATTTCACGCGGATTCATTTTGTGAAAATTAACATCTGCGTCAACCGCCGGATCAACTGCATAAATACTTTCGATTTCCGCCGCGTAGGTGTCAACGTCCCATTCTGACGCACTGACCTGCGGATTTAGATACTGCGCGGTCAAATCGCCGAGCAGATCACGCGCCACGCCTTTTTCACCAAGCAGGTATTCACGGTGTTCGGGCTGCATCATCAACTGACGGCGCAGACCGTAGATCGTGCCGCGCTGTTTGTTCATTACGTCGTCGTATTTGAGAACGTGTTTGCGCGTTTCAAAATTTCTGGCTTCGACCGCCTTTTGAGCACGTTCGATTTGTTTGGAAACCGTTTTCGATTCGATGGCAACGCCCTCTTCCATTCCGAGCCATTCCATCATCGAGCGAACCTTATCGCCCGCGAAAATCCTCATCAAATCATCTTCCAGTGACAGTGCGAACCGCGTCGTTCCGGGGTCGCCCTGTCGTCCGGCGCGTCCGCGAAGTTGGTTGTCAATGCGGCGCGATTCGTGGCGTTCAGTCGCTAAAATATACAAACCGCCGGCGGCAATAACTTCTTTGTGTTCGGCTTCGACGATGCGCTTTGCCTTTCGCAGTTCTTCTTCAAATTGTTCGGGTGTGGCTTCATCCGGGTTGATTTCCTGCTTTTTGAGAAAATCGCGGGCGAGAAAATCAGGGTTGCCGCCGAGTATGATGTCCGTTCCGCGTCCAGCCATATTCGTTGCAATCGTGACCGCGCCTTTGCGTCCGGCTTGGGCGACGATCTCGGCTTCGCGCTCGTGATATTTCGCGTTCAAAACATTGTGCGGCACGCCGACTTTTTTTAGTCTTTCGGCAATCAGTTCGGAATTCTCGACTGATACCGTTCCGACCAGAACCGGCTGACCTTTTTCGTGGCGTTCCTTGATTTCGTCAACCACAGCATTCCATTTTTCCGGCAAAGTGCGGTAAATAACATCCGATTTATCTTCACGAATCATCGGGCGATTCGTCGGAATTACAATCACGTCCAAACCGTAAGTTTCGCCGAATTCTTCCGTTTCCGTTTCCGCCGTTCCGGTCATTCCCGAAAGTTTTTCATACATTCGGAAATAATTCTGCAAAGTGATGGTCGCCAAAGTCTGATTTTCGCGCTCGATTTTCACGCCTTCTTTCGCTTCGACCGCCTGATGAAGTCCGTCAGACCAGCGTCTGCCCTGCATAAGTCGTCCGGTAAAATCATCAACAATAATAACTTCGCCTTCCTGCACGACGTATTGATGATCGCGTTTGTAGAGCGTGTGCGCCTTTAACGCCTGTTCGACACAGTGCAAAAGCTCCATATTTGCCGGATCATATAAATTAGAAACACCGAGAAGTTTTTCAGCTTTCGTGACACCGGCTTCGGTCAAAACCGATGAATGATTTTTCTCATCGAGCAGATAATCGCCCGTCGTTACCTTTGTTTCCTCGTCTTTATGCCCGCGTTCAAAATGCGGAATAATCTGATTGGCGACATAATATTTATCGGTCGCTTCATCCGACGCACCCGAAATAATCAAAGGCGTTCGCGCTTCGTCAATCAAAATCGAATCAACTTCGTCAATGATCGCGTAATAATGATCGGGCTGAACGAGTTGTTCGGGATCAAATTTCATATTATCGCGCAGATAATCAAAGCCGAATTCGTTGTTCGTCCCGTAAGTCATACTGCACGCATACTGCTCTTTACGTTCGTAATCGTCCATATCGTTTTGGATACAGCCGACGGTCAAACCGAGGAAAGTATGGATTTTGCCCATCCATTCCGCGTCGCGCAAAGCCAGATAATCATTGACTGTAACGATATGCACGCCGCGTCCGGTCAAACCGTTCAGATACGCGGGCAAAGTCGAAACGAGTGTCTTACCTTCACCCGTCCGCATCTCGGCGATTCTACCCTGATGCAGCGCGATGCCGCCGATCATCTGCACGTCGAAATGACGCATTCCCGTAACTCTGACGGACGCTTCGCGCACGACGGCAAACGCTTCAGGCAAGATTTCGTTCAAAACTTCCTGTTCTTTTTTGCGCCGTTCTTCCTTGTCCGTAATTGTGTCTAAAACACTGGAAAGCCTCAGCTTAAATTCGTCCGTTTTTGCTTTTAGCTGTTCGTCGGAAAGTTCCTTTACTGACGGCTCCAAATCATTTATCTGCTGGACAATCGGTTTGATTTTCTTCAGAAAAACATCGCTGTTGCTGCCCAGAACTCTTTTAAAAAATTTATCTACAAAACTATTTACTGGCATATATTCCTCATTATTTGTGTTTAGAGTTCGCGCTTCAGCGTGTTTTCCGCCGGCAAAGCGCGGCGAAGACAAACTGAAGTTTGGACTCTGAACACTAATTGAAAATTGTTAAATGTTAGGCGAGATATTTGCAGGAAAGTTAAAATAATCTTTCGCTTCTCGCGCCGGTTATTGTGCGTCTTTTTGGGCAATGAGCGCATCAAGCGAACCGCGCGGCAGGCGTGTAACGATGAAAACTTGGTTGTTTTCAGATTTGAATGAAGTATTTTTGTAAATTTGCTTAACGATTATTTCATCTGCACCTACTTCATATATCTTTAAAGCCTGATTAAACTTTCCTGTGAGTTGTTCGGCTCGCTGTGGTGATGACTTTGAGATTGAAACTTCAACTGTTAGTTCTGATTTATCATAGTGAAACTTGAAGCCGGAACTTTTTGAAAGTCTTGTGTCAAATTTTTCGTCTTCAAAACAATCAGACAAATAATCCCAATTCTCAAAATTATTTGAAGCATCATTAACAGCAGGTTGTAACCAATAATTACTAATTTTCGTTGAGGTTTCCGCACGATGAACAGGATCACCTTGAACATTACAGGGAGTGAATCCTACTTGGCTTAACGCAAACTCATCATAACCTGTATCGAACTTTTCGATTTGGTAGAGTTTCCCTAAATCTTCTACGAAACTTTTGACATCTTTGAAGTAGTCTTCAATTGAGCTATTAAGATTATCTAATTCCTTATCGTCAGGCTTTTTATCTAAATCATCTTTAACTTCGATTTCATTTTGAACATCAAAGTGCCGTGTCATCGCAGCGTGAGCCAAAATCGGAGGCGCACCTATCAGCACTAAGCCGAGATAAACCGAGAGCGTCGTGAGAAAAACTATTGAATTGTAATTTTTTGAATTACTCATTTAATTGACGCTTTTGTTGTCATCTTTTCAAGATTCTTTTCTACTAATCTTTGAAATTCTTCGCGTGGCGCGGCAAAATTTACCACTAAATTTTTATCATTTGAGGTAACAAAAAAATAACTTAACAGTAGTTTGTCGTCCTCATTTTTAGTTTGTAGTTGAGCAACCTGCAAAAAACTTTTAAGCCCGCTTGATGTTGTCCTTGCTCTTTGCGTCGTTTCCACTTCCGATGTGATAATTCCCGTGAGCCGATTTTCATCTTGCGAAAGCGCAATGTTTATTTTTTCCGCACCAAGTTTGCTCAAATATGCAAAGAAACCGCTATCGTTAATCGCTTCGATAAAACTTTTGCCGACTGCAATCATTCCTTTATCGCCTTCGCTTTTGGTGAATCTAGCCGTTTTCGGGTCAAGTTTTCCTTCTTTAGTTAAAATACCCTTTAATTCAACCGAAAAAGGTTTGGTTAAATCAATCTTTTTCTCATTAACTCTCTGGAAAACATATTCGGAAAAATCCCTCAATGGTTTTTTGTTTATTAAAACATCTTGTTGCGCGAAAGCAGGAAAAGCGGCAAGCATTAAAGCTATGCCGCAAACCAAATATAGCTTTACCACACTCTTCATTTTCCTGTTTTCTGATTAGCATTAGCGTTTTGCGCCGTGCTGTTTGGTTTTTTGTTCATCTCCGCTTCTTTTTTCTTTGCTTCTGCTTTTTGAAGTTGGCGATTTATCATATCTTGCGCTACCGGTTTTGGTAACTTGAAGTTCAGCACAAAATTTTTACCTTTACTTTCGACTTTGGCTGCCTCAAGCAGAATTTTCGTATCATCTTCTTTGACCGTCGATTTTCCGATTGAAATCCAGCCATTCAGTCCGCTTGAAACAGTTTTAGCTCTTTGCTCGGTGATTTGGTCTGAGGTGATAGCAACGAAAATCTGATCATTATCTTGTTGTAATGTAAAATTCACTTTGTCAATACCAAGATTTTTCAAATAGTTGAGCAAACCGCTGTCGCCGATAGCTTCAATGGCGGATTTGGCAACATCAACCATTGCTTGGTCGCCTTCCGTCTTTACAAATCTCGATTTTTTCGGGTCGCGGTCAAACTTTCCTTCGGGAGTAATAGCTCCCTGCATTTCAACCAAAAAATTCTTGGTCAAATCTATCTCTTTTTTTGACACCTTGTCTAAAACGACATCACCGAAATCCTGCAACGGCTTTTTGTTAATAACGTCCGAAGAAACCGGATCGCTCGAAATTTCGGGCTGTTTTGGGTCTTTTTTCTCTTTATTTTCAGCCGTCGTTTTCTCACCATCCAATTTTGGCAATTCTTTCGGTGAATCATCGGTCTTTACTTTCGGCGGTTTCGGAACTTTTACCCGTTTGACCGACGGGAACTTAACAGTCGGACTTCCGCCAAAGGTAAACGGCGAATCAGGCGGAGTTCCAATAACCGCTTTATTATTCGGTGTCGGCACAATCTGCGGTGTATTCAACAAGGGCATATCGTTTTGAATAGTCGGATTAGTCGGAAAACCACCATTATAAGTTTGCGCCGGCACGATTGGAAAATCCGTATTTTGCATCATCGCAAACTGTTCGGGATTGGCAAGCGCAAAATATCCTTCGGGATATTTCAGCGGCGGAGTTTCACCCGAAACATTGATGTATGTAATTTCGGAATCCGCGAGTTCGGTTTTTTCGTAATCTTTGATGGCAAATTCGGCATCCGTCCCGAAAAGTGCAGTTCCGACGTAAACCGTATCTAAAACCTGACAAATCTGACTGACAAAAGGACTGTCACAACCCTTTATCGTCAACAAATTAGTTTGTCCGACAATGACAAACGCTAAAATATTGGCAATTGCCGAAATACCGAGAATTTTATAAAGGCGCGGTGAGAGATTCCAATTTTTTATTTCGTAATGTTGTAAAAATTCTTTTTCCTGCATAACTATAAATATAAAACCTCTGTCTTGAAAAATGGTTAACACCTGCAACAAAGTCTTTGACGCTTTTCGCTGTCAAATGGTTGCGGCGCAATCGGTAATTCTAGCATTTTTAACTGCCGATTGGAAGCCATAGACTTTACGCTGACAAACATTTAATATGTCGTTAATGAAACGCACCCGCAATGACAAAAAAAGCACTCGTAAAAAGGCGCGTTCAACTACCGATTTCAGTAAAGAACGTAGATTTAAACGCTCACTTGCAGCGGAAAGTTCCGCGAAAACCGATTTATCGAAATTTGCGTCCACGCCGGCTAAATCCTTAGAAAAACTATTGCAAGGCATTGGCACACCCGAAGCCGCGCCGTTTGTTCCTGACAATTTTCAAACCGAGGCTCTCGAAGCAATCGAATTTGAAGACGTTTTAGTAACTGCGCCGACAGGCAGCGGTAAAACGTGGATTGCGCGCGAAGAAATTCGCCGATTGTTAGAAGCAGGAAAACGAGCTTGGTATACGACTCCTCTCAAGGCTTTGACGAATTCAAAATATGTAGAATTTTCTAACGAATTCGGCGCGGAAAATGTCGGAATTCTAACGGGCGACCGCAAAGAAAATTACAACGCACCTTTGATCGTCGGGACAACCGAGATTTATCGCAACCAACTTTTTGACGCACTTCGAAGCGGTGAACAGGTCAACACGGATTTTGTGATTTTGGACGAAGCACACTATCTCGCCGACGAAGAACGAGGACACGTCTGGGAAGAAGCCATAATTTTATCGCCGCCGCGAATTCGTTTGCTTCTTTTGTCGGCAACGGTCGGCAACGCCGAAGAATTTGCGCTCTGGATGGAAGAAGTGCGCGGCGTAAAAGTTCACGTCATCAATCGTCCGGGCGCACGCCCCGTCGAACTTCGCGCCGCTTTCCTTGCGCCTGATCAGCAACTTTTTCCGCTGTTCGATGAATCCGGCAAGTTTAATCGTGAGATCGAAAAATTTGCCCAAGAGGATAACCGATTTGAACGCCGCCGCAGACGATAATCTTATGGCAAATACAAAGACCAAAAATTAACAAGGATGAAGTGGATAAATGGGATTTCTAAAATAATTATTTTTATCCCTTTCGATCATCTTCATCCCTGTTAATTTATTCATATTTTGTCAAATAATTTCTGTTGCACTCACCGCAATTCACGTTTCAAAATCTTGCCCGTCGCGGTCATCGGCAGAGAATCTCTAAATTCGACGAAGCGCGGATATTTGTAGCTTGCCATATTTGCTTTGCAAAATTCGATGATTTCACTTTCCAAAACTTCTGCGCCGTCTTTTTTGACGATGACGGCTTTGATTTCTTCGCCGTGTTCGTTGGACGGAATGCCGATTACGGCACAAAGCGAAATGGCTTCGTGCGTCATTAGAAATTCTTCGATCTCGCGCGGATAGACGTTGAAACCGCCGCGCAAAATCATATCTTTTACGCGGTCGGAAATGTATAGATAGCCGTCCGCGTCGCGCCGTCCGATGTCGCCCGAATGAAACCAGCCGTTTTTGATCGCGGCTTCGGTCGCTTCGGGGCGTTTGTAATAGCCTTTCATCACGCAATGCCCGCGAATGGCGATTTCACCGAGTTCGCCGTCGGTAACGTCTTTGCCGTTTTCATCAACGACGCGCACCTGAACTCCCCACACGGGAAAGCCGATTGAACCTGATTTCGATTCGCCGTATTTGTTGAAAACCGCGACGGGCGAAGTTTCCGATAAGCCGTAACCTTCCAAGATTTTCGTGTTGAATTTCTCTTCAAAACCTTTCAAAACTTCGACCGGAAGCGATGCGCCGCCCGATTTGCAGAGCCGCAGATTTTTAGCGATTTTTTCCAAATCGAATTTGTCGGCTTCCGTGTAATTGAGCAAAGCCCAATACATCGTCGGCACGCCCGCAAAAATCGTTACGTCGTGTGTTTCCATCAAACGAAGCGCGTCTTGCGCCGTGAAACGCGGCAGAAGAACGAGCGTTGCGCGGTTGTAAAATCCGGCGTTCATTTGAACGACCTGCCCGAACGAATGAAAAAGCGGCAAGGTCAACAGGTGAATATCAGCATCGCGGCGCGGATACATCGTGTCGGAAAGCCGCGCATTCATCACGACGTTGAGATGAGTGAGTTCCGCGCCTTTCGGCTGTCCGGTCGTGCCTGATGTGTAAAGAATCACGGCGGTATCGGTTTCGTCCGTTACTTCGGATTCAAACGTCGTCGGCTGATTTTCGACGAATTGCCAAAAGGTTTGCGAATTCTCAAAAGGCGATTCGGCGCGTTCGTCGAGCGTTAAAAGAATAAACTTTTCGCAAGTTTCGGTTGCCGTGAAACCTTTAAATCCTTCTTCGCCAATCGGCAGTTCCGCCGAACCTTCAAAGCAAAAATAAACCTTCGCGTCCGAATCGTCGAGATGATACGCGATCTCGCGCGATTTCAGCAAAATATTCAGCGGCACAACCGTCGCGCCCGTTTTTAAAATGCCGTAATAAATCATCGGAAAAAACGGCAGATTCGGCGATGAAAGCGCGACATTATCGCCTTTGCCGATGCCGATCTTTTTTAACGCATTCGCCACCTGATTCGCCTTCGCGTTAATTTCGGCGTAAGTAAATCGCGCTTCGCCGCAAATCACGGCAATTCTGTCCGGCACATTCCGTGCGCTGTCTTCGAGTAAAACAGAAAGATTCAACATAGATTTTAAGAATTATTTGCCCGCGAAATACGCGAAAAGACACGAAAAAGAAAATTCGTCTTTTGCTTTTATTTTAGCGTATTTCGCGTATTTCGCGGGCAATATATTTATTTTTTCACCATCGAACGCTTGATTATTTTTTTGGCTTCAACGCCGACGGGAAGAGTTCCGAAATTTAAATAATTATTGTCCGAAAGTCTTGAAATACAAAATGCTTCGGCGACAAAATCGGGCGCGGTTTTGAGTAAAACTTTTGCCTGCAAAGCTAATGCGAATCTTTCGACGATGCGCCGCGCGCGGAATTCGAGATTATCTGAATTTGAAATTTCGTCTTTCAATTTCAAGATGAATTTGTCGTAAAAATCGTTTAATCCTTGCGCTGAATCGAGTTCGTTGAAAACGGCTTCGATAGATTTTGGCTCTTTCTGCATTGAGCGCAAAACGTCGAGACATTGGACGTTTCCCGAACCTTCCCAGACCGAATTGACGGGAATATCTCGATACAAACGCGGCAAAACCGATTCTTCGACGTAGCCGTTGCCGCCCAAAACTTCCAACGCTTCGCCGACGGCGAAAACAGCGCGTTTGCAGTTCCAGAATTTCCCGATTGCCGTCGCCGCGCGGGTGAAAGTTCGTGCTTCGTCGCTCTTTTCCGATTCGTCAAAACCACGCGCCAGACGAAACGCGAGCGCAGTTGCGGCTTCGGATTCTAAAGCTAAATCAGCCAACAGATTTTTCATCAAAGGTTGTTCAATTAAAAGTTTGCCGAACGCATTTCGATTGGCGCAATGGTGAATGCTTTCGGCAACGGCGCGGCGCAGAGTTCCCGCCGAACCGACCGCGCAATCGAGCCGCGTGTGGCGCACCATTTCCATAATATTCGCCACGCCGCGACCTTCTTCGCCAATGATTCGGGCGTGTGCCGCGTGAAATTCGACTTCCGCCGAAGCGTTCGATTTGTTGCCGAGCTTGTCTTTAAGTCTTTGGAAATAAAGCGCGTTTTTCTTGCCGTCAGGCGTAAAACGCGGCATCAAAAAACACGACAAACCTTTTTCCACCTGCGCCAAAACCAAAAAAGCATCCGACATCGGCGCACTGCAAAACCATTTTCTGCCCGTAATTTTGTATTCGCCTGAGTCGTTTAATTTTTCCGCAAAAGTAACATTGGCGCGAACGTCACTGCCGCCCTGCGGTTCTGTCATCGCCATTCCGAACGTCGCGCCGCGCTTTTCAGGCGCAGGCAAAAATCGTGCGTCGTATTCGTTCGACAAAACTTTCGGCAGCCAAAAATCGGCGATTTCAGGTTCGATTTGCAGACTCGGCACCACCGCAAAAGTCATCGTCAGCGGACAGCTCGTGCCTTCGTCAACCTGCTGTTTAATAAAAGCCAACGCCGACCGAGCAACATATTTTCCCGAATTTGCGCTCGTCCAAGCTAAGCTGTGAGTTTCGTTTTCAACCGAAAGCCGCATAAGCGCGTGATACGCCGGATGAAATTCGACTGCATCGAGCCGATTCCCGAAACGGTCGTGAGTTTTAAGTTGGGGCGGGTTTTTATTGGCTAGATTTCCGAGTTCGAGCGTTTCTGCTTTGCCCAAAAGTTTACCGAAAGCGTGGGCGTTTTTATTATTCCAATCGCCATTATTTTTTCTAATGGTTTCCTGCAGAGGTAAGTCAGATGAGAACAGATTATAGTTTTCGAGCGCAGGCGGCTGGTTGAATATTTCAAAGGCTTTGACGTATCTGTCCGTCTTCATAAAAAATTTTGGAGCGCAAACAAGTTGTCTGCGCTCCGCGTTATTTTCGTTATTGTGTAACTTCCGTCAAGGAAACCGGCGGAATGTTAAGCACATTTTGTCCGGGAACAATACTGACCGGAGAACTCCAAACGGCATAACCATTGCCTGATTTTGTAATGGCGAAGAGATAATAACTTCCGGGTTTGACGCTTTTCATCTCTGCCTTACCGCCTGAATCGGTGGTTACGTCATATTTAACGTGTTTGTTAATGGCATCAAGGGCTTTTTTCCTAGTTTCACCGAATTTGTTTGGATAGACAATTGACATACCAAAAGCAGTAGTCATAGTTTGCCCCGTTTCATCACTCAGATCGGCATCGCTCAAGATGTTATCCAAGTCTTTATCGAGCAAATAGAATTTCTCATTTTTGACCGATTGGACAGTTCCCGATTTAGTTGAAATTTTGGCTTCCAACTTTACTGAACTTTTATCAGGATCAATTGTCGCAATGGTGGTTTCTGTCGGCGGTGCCGATGGCGGCGCAGATACTGGCGCAGACGGCGGCACAATAATTTGCTGCGGTTGAGACGATGGCGGAACTGCAACTTCATTCGGCTGCGGATCGGTGCGAACCGTTGTTTCCCGCGTTTCCGTCGGTCTTTTAGTGGCAACATTAACACTGAGATTAGTGTTGTTGGCAGTTTCGTCGCTTCTTAAAAAGTAAAAAAGCAAGAACAAAAGTCCCAAACCCAAAATACCGAGCGGAATAAATGCCCACGGCGGAAAACCCTCGCTTTCTCGCGGCACTTCCTGAACAATTGTTCTGGTTTTGACGACCGGCGGTGCAAAAAGATGACCGCAATTCGGACATGCGGCAGCGGTTGTTGAAACCTCGTGCGCGCATTCCGGACAAGTTATTAAAGACATTATTTAGAATCCTCCCTTTATTCGAACCTAATCAATAATAACATAAAATAGATTTTTTCAATCATAATTTAAAGTCATCCCGATTTGAAAAACAGGGTGAAAAAGTAAAAAACAAAGAGTAAAAATCAGTTTCTCAAGTTACGGCGAAAACGCTTTTAGTTTATTTGAGTTTGTAACAATTGGCGGTTACATCTTATTATCAAGTTTGGCAAATATGGAATCGCAAAAAAACAGTCCCAAATTTGCGGTTTGACGACTTTATAACGTGATTGTTAAATCGGACATTTTCCATCGGGAAATTATAGATAAGTTTATGAACGAAAAAGAATTATTAGACAATAAAGAATTAGAAAAATCTGAAGATGCTTCGGAAAATACTAAAGAATTTACATTTGAAGAATTTAAATTAAATCCGGTTTCATCGGCAGAAATGACCAAGAAAATTCCGTTGATTGACGAAGACGACTTACTGTCATTAGATGTTGCGCCGCCGCAACTGTTGGTTAATGCAGGATTAGTTAAGGAAAAAACCGATGAATTTTTGGAAGTGGAAGACCCGGTTTTCAAAGAATTGGCAACGCCGAAACTTCCTGAATTAGCGAAAGAAAATCGTGCCCGTTTACAGATGCAATCGCCAAACAAAATTCAATTTTACTGGTCAGTCAAAAACAATCCGTTTCAAACTTTAACCCGCGCTTTCGGCGGTAAAACCGGAAATTACAGGCTGGTTGCCAAACTCGTTAATCAATCAAAAGACCGTGAAGAATTTTTCCCGATTGATGCCGAGGGTTCGTGGTGGTTTAATGTCGATGCCGATTCGTCGTATCAAGCCGAAGTCGGATTTTACGCGCCGAATCGTCCGTTTATCCGCGTGATGTTTTCAAATGTGTTGGAAACGCCGCGCAAAAGTCCTTCGCCGCGTGCCGCAACCGATGCCGATTGGGCGATTTCCGCGCACGATTTTGCCGAAGTTCTCGATTCTTCCGGTTACACTCAAGATGCCTTTGAGGTTGCTTTGGCTGGCGATGATTACGAACATTCAAATCAGGCGACGCAAAACGCATTTTCGCAATTTATCGGTGTAAAAGAAACAATTCCGGTTGAAATTAATGCAGAAGAAATTCGTTTCGCGCTTTTAGCAATCGCTTCCGGCTACTCGCTCGAAGATTTGCGCGGACACCTCAGCGCAGAACTTTTCGCCGTATTACAGGAAAATGCCGACAAATTAACACCTGAAAATGCATTTGCCGCATTGAATGAACATTTCGATATTTCGATGGATGAGATTGAGGAAGAAGAGGAATGTATAGGAGATGCCGTTTTCGGTTCGAGTTTGATAAATTTTCCGCGTAGTTCCAAAACAAAACGAAACTTACCGAAAACTCTCTTGCCCAAAAATCAATTATCGAATTTGGGAAGAAAAATTTCGCCGATCAGTTCTTTTCAATTTTTATCATAATTTTTAACGCGAAAACGAAAAGGCGGAGGGAAATTCATTTTTTCCTTTCGCCTTTTCCGTCTTTTAAAAGAAAAATTCTCAAAAAACCTTTACGTCTTTGCGTCTTTGCGTCTTTGCGTTAAAATCCTTTTATGCCGACTGGTTATTTCAGCCTAATTTTACACGCGCATCTGCCGTTTGTACGTCACCCCGAATATCCCGAATTTTTGGAAGAAGATTGGCTTTACGAAGCCATCACAGAAGTTTATTTGCCGTTGATTTTTATCTTTCAAAATCTTCACGATGCGGGCGCAACGCCGCGTCTAGCGATGAATGTTTCGCCGCCGTTGTGCGAAATGTTGGCTGATAAATTGTTGGAGACGCGCTACACTCGCCATCTCGAAAATCTGCTTGCGTTGGCGCAGAAAGAGTTTGACAGAGTCAAAATCGAAGCACCGGAATTCTACGAAGCGGCTGAAATGTATGTCCAAAATTTAAGCGCGGCACTTGATTTGTGGAACAATAAATATCAGCGAAATTTGATAAATGCTTTCCGTGAATTGCAGGACGAAGGCGTTTTGGA
>JANMAA010000108.1:0-4890 GCA_031359215.1 Acidobacteriota bacterium
GGCAATGAAGCCTTTATCTTTCAACCGATTACCAACTATCGAACTTTAGTTTTTGATAAACCTTTGTCCAAACAGATGGCATGGAATATCGTCAAAAAATGGGGAGATTTAGGCGGCATCGGGAAAATTTCGCCACACGATTTACGGCGAACGGCAATAACTAAAGCATTGGATCAGGGACTAACCTACCGTCAAGTGCAAATGATGACCGGGCATCGTGACCCAAAAACGGTGATGAAATATGATCACGGCAGAGAAAACTTGGAACAAAATGCGGTTAATTTCTTAAATTATGAAGAAAAATCAGAAGGCGTAAAGTCGTGATTTGTTAAATCTGTTTAACACTATTACCTATTTTTACACTTATCTCGGCTATATCCCTAAATGTCCATTGAGTTGATTCTCCGTTGTCTAAATTTGCTAGATTTGAACAAGTAGATTTCAACTCAATGTTTTCTTTTTTTCAAATATCAATCAGTTTTTGTCCTGTACTTAGTGAATTTTTATAAATAAGATTATAGGTATCTGAAAATTGTATTTTTTTGACAAACAGTTTTTATTATCAATCTTTGATTTACGAGTATTTAAACTTCAAGGTTGCTTCTCAGCCGGGCAATGTCGAAAATGGAAAAGTTCTGTTTTGCGTTTCAGTGTTCGATCACCGCGAATAATTGCGCTCGACCGCCGAGTTTTGACGTTTGTGCAAAATGGTGCGGACTATTCGTAATTGGAAAAACGATTGTGCGGCGTTGGGAAAATAGTATCAATTGACCAGTGATTTATTTATTTCAGTTTTTTGTTTTGCTTGCTTTCCCATTTTAATTTCAGTTCGTCAAGTCCTTGAATTGCCGAACTGAAACTTATCCAATCGCCCGCTTCCTTTTTTATATCAATTATTTCTTTAGTCCATTTCTCATATTGGCAATCCGCAATCTCATTCCATAAACAACTTTGCAGTCCCTTTCGGCTTTGGTAGGTAAATCCATTTTGATAAATATTCAATTCATCATGCCTTTCCTTGAAAGAAGAACTGAGCATTCCGAAAAAAAGTACGGATAACGGGATCACGAAAATCAGAAGTATAAAACTTTTCGTGGCAAACATTCCAGCCGTAAATAAAATCCAGGGGAAAAATAAAAAACTATACAAAGCTATCGTCCAAAACCCATGTTTCACGCGATAAATATTTTCCAATTCGCCGAGAGAGCAAACGGCATTCGCAGCCGGCTGATTTTTCGTCAGTTCGGGATTTTGTTCGTTTTCTTTTTCGATCTTTCGGAAAATTTCATCATCGTAGCGGCGATTTATTTCGTCCAAGCCCTGCATTTTATAGGCAAAATTTATCTTTGCATTATTTTTTTTGACGACCGAAGTCATCAAATTGCGTCCGTCGAAATCCTGAACGAAACCGCCGTCTTTTATTTCGCTCCACAGACAAGACTGCACTCTCTTCAGGCTTTTGTAGGTAAAGCCTTTTTCATAAACTTTTAGTTCATCTCTTACTGAGCGCAAAGTGAACCAAACAGTCCAGAGAAAAGGAAGCGATAAAACAGTACAAGCCAAAATAGACAGGTATTTTTTAAAGCCGTCGCCGGACGACAGAAACAATCCCAAGCCAATCAGGGAAACAAAAAACAATATAAGATGAGGAAAAAAATACCAAACATTTATTTTGACGCGATATATGCTTTGCAGTTCGCCGAGAGTTTGATTGCAGCTCGATAATTCGATGCTATTATTTTCCAACATTTTTGTTTTCGGACTAATTGTTTTTCTTTTTCTCTTTGTTAATTAAAAGCAGATACTCGTTGCTTTCCTCTCCTAAACTTTTCACGGTCAAACTTTCTTCTCAGGCGTTTTTCCTAATTATTAAAAGTCCCGCTATTTGCGACTGATGAATTTTCGCGGTTGTCAAAATTTATTTGGTACATTAGTTTGTTAGTTTCCGGGTCACTTACCGGAATCACACTAATTATTTTTGCATCAGTTAATTTGTAGCTGGCAAACTGTTTCCACTCGGCGCGAATTCTCATTATCCCAACCCCAATTAATGTCCCAATTAAAAATGGGTCAAGACTCATAGTAGGTGAGTTAAAAACCACTAATTTCTCTTCGGCAAACAGTTCAATTTCATCTATCCTTTTACCATCCTTCAAAAACGCCTGTAACCTATGAACTGCTTCAGTGTTTTCCGCCGAAAGTAGAATATATAGTAATCCAGTTTCTCCAATATTCTTAAAATAGCTCCAAACTAAGTTTCTTCCCCAAAACACACTATTACCTCTCAGGTTCGCTAGATTGGACGAAACAACTAAGGGTTCAATTACTAACCTGTCCAAAGGATTATAAGCATCCATCCATAACACAATGCTAATTTTTGTTACCCATTGTTTTATTCCTTTCATTTTCAACTTCTCCTATTTTGATTAAAATATGTTTGCTTTCACTCATTGCTTTTTCCTTTTTTCAAGACTGCCAAAAACGCGAATTCTGAATTTGACAGTTTCATCGTTATGCAACCACTTATTTTGCCGACTCGCATAAATTGCGATTTACTGAACGGTAAATCCGGTTAGAGGATTCCCGTAAAAAGCGTCGGCTTTCCAAGCCGACGCGTTCCATTTCTCGCTTGTGCCGATAATTTTTACGGGAACGATTATTTTGTGATACGGAAGAAAAATCTGTTTGGCAAATCCGCCGTCGGCAAGTCTGCCGTCCGCGCCGACGGTGAATTTTAATTCGCGCACCTGCACGTTTTTGTGAAAAATCTTGACCGTGTATTCGCCCAGATTTTTGTCGGCATAAACGGCGTTCGGATAATAATCGCGGTTGAAGCTGCCGCCGTTATCGTAGCGAAGATTGCCGAACTCAAAATCCCAGAGTTTCCAATGATGAAGCTCTGCGGAATAGATAGCATTTTCAGATGCTCTTTTTCCCGAATCGCCGACGCCGCTGCCGTCGCCGTCGTCCTTTGTCGAAGCAATTTGCTGATTTTTATAAAAAACGCGGGCTTCCAAATCAGTGTTGTCTAAGTCGCCTTTCATCCAAACGCTGATAATTACCGGAAATCTGCCGGAATCATCGTTGAATGAACTGTGGTGAAATCCGACATAGCCCATCGGCAGCAGCCAATCGTGTTCGACAAAAAAATCGAATTCGTTTTTTCCGCCGTAGGGTGGAAGAAATTTGCCGACTTTGAATTTACCTTGAAAAACAATTTCGCCCGTGTCTTTGTTGGTGATTTTAATGCCGTAAGTTCCAACGCCCGCGCTCGATTTTGTTTCGAGCATTTTCGTCGTGTTCGTGCGGTCGCTGCTGAGTGAAACCGTGCGGTCATCGGCATAAACACCTATCTCCAACGGTTCGCTAAACCACAACGACCCGTCGGGGTTGAAATACTCAGCCACGAAATTCAGTGCCGAACCGCCGTTAGTTACATAAGTGTCAAATCGAACTTTCGGAACCCAGCTTGAATACTTATTTTCCTTTGGTAATTTCCAGTATTCTTTGTGCGTCACGGCTTGGATGTAAAGCGAGTCTTTGATAAAAGCCGGTTTGTCGGTCGGACGTTCCAAGTCATATACCTTTTTTGAATCGGAATTTTGCGGCGGCGATTTTGTTTGCTCTGTCGGAGTCGCATCTCGCTCTTGAGTCGGACGGCTGCCGTCGGTTTTTGGCTGTTCCGCTTTCGGCTGCGCTTGTTTTGATTTTTCAACCTTCGGCAATTTCGGAATTTTTATCGGAAATTGTGCAAACGTGTTGCTTAAACTCAAAAATAAAACAACTGAAAATGCAAAAATAAAACAACGGCTTCTTTTCACTGTGATTTTTCTCCTTTGTTATTTTCGTAATAACTAATTAACTGAAAACTTAAATATGCGTTTTTAGTTATCAGCCATCAGTTATTACGAAGATAAATATATTTATCTAACCTTCTGCCGGATTCAAACAGCAAAGGCTGACTGCCGGTAAACTGCCGCTTAGGGAACACGCGGATTAAATTCGGCAAACATGCCGTCCGGGTTCGGATACCAAATCCAGGCGTGCAGCGTCCACAAACCGAACGCTTCGTTGCGCTCCCAGTGGTCATCGTCTCCTGTAAATCCTTCGGGTACGGTTTCCGATAATGCTATGGGCACGGCGTATTCGACCGCGACCAGACGCAGCTGCCCATTGCCGAAATCGGCATAAACGAGAAGTTCGGGTTTTGCCGGGTCAAAATGGGCGTCGAGAATATCGGGCTTTAAATAGTGAAAGCCCATATGCGGAAAAAAAACATGGATGTCTATATAGCCGTCAGCTTTGGCGTTATTGATGTTGTGATAGCGAGCCGTCCCTTGTCGGGCACTGGCAAGCTCCTTTTCAATTTCCGGGGAAAGCGAAGAATCCGAGTTGGCTTTGACGAAAAAAGCGCATGCGAAAAAAATCGCGCCGCACATCAATGTGCTTTGCACTATGGCTTTGCCGAAAGTTGATGGTTTGAATTTCATTTTATTGTTCTCCTTAAATTATTTTTCTGTTGCCAAAAACGATTTTGGTTTGGTTCGACTTGTGCTAACATTCGCCTATAATGATAGCTAGAACCGAATTGTAAATTTTTCTCGCCGGAAAAGTCCTTTGGTTTCGATGAGGTATTTCTTGGAAAACTATTTGAAAGCGTATGTCGTTGGAAACGCACAACTTTGTGTTTGATGAATTTCTTCTTGACGTGAAAGAAAAAGTTCTACTGCGTGACGGCAAGCCTCTTCCAATCACACCGAAAGTATTTCAAATGCTGTTTGTTTTGGTAGAAAACCACGGTCAGCTGGTCGAAAAGGATGAGTTGATGAAATCGGTCTGGGCAGACAGTTTCGTCGAAGAAGGCAACATTGCTTATACGATTCGGTTTCT
>JANMAA010000148.1:0-5526 GCA_031359215.1 Acidobacteriota bacterium
GCTTGTTCGGCTCGCATTTCCGAACCCAAAAGAATCACTTTCGGACGCATTGAAATTCGCATTCCGTCCCGAATTGCCGGAATGGTCGGAATCATTGCCATTGCCTTTTGAGTGGTTGTTTCGATAAATCCTTCACGGTCAAACGGCTCATCTTTCAAAGTCACCGACAATCTTTCGGCAGAATCTTTTGCCAGAGTGCGAAAAGTTTCACGCAGAGTTTCCAAAATCTCGCCGTAATTTTCAATTACGGCAGACTTGGCGCGGGCGAGTGTTTCGAGTGCGGCGGCGAATTCTTTTTCAAACGCTTCAAACGCCGCGAACGGCATCCAGCGATATTCGCTTGATCCCAAAACGGTTTCGCACAAGGCAAATCGAAAACTGTAACGGTCAAGGGCATGATGCGCCTGCGATGCCGCCCGTAGCAAAGGCTTGCGGTAATTATCGGGCAAAAGTCCGGTGCGTGGCGGACTTAAAGTTACGGCTTTGTTTGCGGGAAGTTCAATTCCCAATGACTGCCAATCAAGCTGACGGCTCAAAACAGAAAAGCCGGTCGCATCAACATTCAGGAAAATTCCCGACTGTTCGAGCGCGGATAAATCAAACGGCATTGTTTCGACTTCCGCCTGCGAAATGCCGAGATGCGCGGCGGCTACTTCTTTTTTTTGTTCGAGTTTACCTAAAATCTCAGTCGCTAAATCCGGTATTTTATTCATTCCGCTTGGCTCGATGGCGTTTGTCTGAGTATCCGTCGTGGCGGTCGCGTTCTCGGTGATTTCAGTAGCTACTGTGCCGAGCATTGACCAAATATCGTTTGCCAGATTGTCGTCTTGTAAAGTAATGTTCATTGATTGATTCATAATTTTTTTTAGTAAATCACACTCATTTACTCACCGCTTTTTTTTCTTAAATTCAAAATTGTCATTAATAATTCGGGATGGAAATAATGGATTTGCAGTTTAAAAAGGATATGTATGGAATAAACCGATTAGGCGAGAGATAGGGAAACTTTCAGGTATCTATTTGGCATTGCGTTAATTTCGCCGTTCCCGACAACCTCTGAATACCGTCTCATTTCTCTGCGTGAGTTTATTAAAACCCAGTTCTTTATGAAACTTTTTATGTAACTTTTTCGGTTTTCAACTGTTTTATCTTATAGAAGGAACAATGCTGCTCAAGAACGAAGTTATCACAGCGATTTTTCAAGAAATTTATCCGAATCTATGCCGGTTTTTGGAAAGCATTGTCGGGCGCGACACTCATGCGCCCGACATCGCGCAGGAAAGTTTTTTGCGTCTGTGCGGGACGGAATTGGGCGACATTTCGACCGACGAAATTCGCTTCTGGCTTTTTCGGGTGGCGCGAAATCTGGCTTTAAACGAGATAAAAAAGGTCAGGACGCGCAACACGCTCCGGCAGCGATTCGCAGATTTTTTCGATAAAACCGCGCCGCATCCCGAAGAACTCTTCGGGCGGGATGAAAATCAGAGGATCGTCCGCGAGTTGCTGAAGAAATTGCCGGAGCATCAACGTTCGGCTTTAGTTTTGCGCGAACAGGAAGAGATGAGCTATCAGGAAATCGCGCTGATTTTGAACATCGGCGAGAGCAAAGTAAAGGTTGATATTTTTCGCGCCCGCCAATCGTTGCGGTTATTGTGGCGCGAGCGGCTGGAAAAAAAGATATGAACACTGAAAAAACAAATTGCAGTAATGCGGAAACCATTTCCCTCTTAATTGACGGGGAGCTTTCGGAAACGGAAAGCCGACGAACAAGAGCGCATATTGCCGTTTGCACGGAATGTGCGGATTTAGAAAAAGATTTTCTTTTTTTTCGTGAACAAATAAAGGCATCAGTGGCTGATTACGCCGTCGAGCCGGTGAAAGTTAAGTTTTTTTCGGTTGAAAAAAGAACGTCTGTTTGGTGGAGAGGAATTCGATTACCCGTTCCGGTTTTTGCAGGTTTAATTTTAATTGCGGTTGGAGCAGCCGCATTTTTGATAACTTCAACTTTAAATAAAAACGAACGAGTCACCGAAAATTCCGCCAAAAATTCGTCCTCGAAAATTGAAAAACCGTTTGACGCATTATCACTTGCGCGTTTCGACACGGGCGGACGAACTGAAATTTACGTTGCGCCGCGCGGCGGGGAAGAGGGGGAAAAATGAAAATCAGATTTGTTCGCGTGTTTGTTTTGGTGATAGCTATCGCTTTTTTGAGCAGCGGCGGACATTTGCCGGTTTCCGCCGAAAACCGCGAAACGCACGTCCGTTTTCAGGTAACGACCGTCGTAGAAAACGGAAATGAGCGGCGGGTTTTGGCACAAACGACCATCGAAGGCTTACCCGGCACGGATTTTGGTATCAATTTGCAAACAGGGAATTTTAAGATGCAGGCGCGGTTTTTGAGCGATTTAATCGCCGCCGACCGTTTGAAAATTCGCGCTCAACTAGACACGCGCCGTTTTTACGGTTACTCGCCGCAAAATCTGCCGCTTTACGAGGAAGACAGTCAGAAACAGGCTTTGGAACTAGGATTTGACGAGAGTGTTGTGTTGCTTCCGTTCGGGCGCGGCACGGCGGAAACTCTGAAAATCGAAATCGTTCCGACGCTTCTCACCGCGCCGACAACCGGTGAATCGTCGCCCCTCACCATCAATTTTGACCAACCGTTGCCGAGCGGAGAAATCAATATCGAAGCCGTGAAGATTCCGCACAAATTTTCAGTTGAAGCCCTCTTGATTGCCGATGGGCAAACCGTTGCCCGTAGTTCCCGAACCGACTGTTTACTGGAAGAAGAAAAGGAAATTGAATTGTTGCCCATTTCAAATGGCGATTCCGCTATTTCCAATCAATCGTTCAGAACAAAACTAACCGTTAATAAATTCATTAGCAGCCGTCCCGAAGATTTAGTCGGCATCAATTTTGATTTAGACCACACGGCGAACGAAAATCAAATGATTATGCGAAACGGCGCAGGTATCGGATTACTCGGCGGCGAAATGACTTTTCCGTTGGAGAATACGGTTTTACTGCCCGGCGGTAAAAAATATGAACTAAAGTTCAAGATTCGGTTTGGGGCGGACGAAAACGCCAATTAAAGTGATTTCAGATAAACACCGAAACGGACAAAAAGTTATCAACTGATTTTATTAATTTCGCACGGAAACTGATTTGAGAACGAATATAATTATGAGAAACGTCAATCTTTCAATTTTGAGAAAAACTTCCCTTTTTGTTACTATCGCGCTTTTAGCAGCTTTGCCCGCGTTTCAGAATGGCACGGCGGCACAAGTTTCGCCGATTGATTTAGCTCTCGCAACTCAATATTTTCAGGAAGCAAACGCCTTGTGCAGTCGTGATTATGGCAAACTTTGGAGCGTATCTTTATGCGTTCCGATGCTTTTTGTTGACCGCAGAACGCGCACTGTTGTCACCAATCAAGCCGATAAGGAAAGTTTTCTGACCAAAAACGGCAATGTCTTCATCGGACAATTACCTGCAAAGGTGAATGTCGCAAACACGGCAACCGAATGGGCGGGCGTGAGATGGACGATGATTATTTTTCCGTTGCCCGAAGACAAAATTCGCCGCGCTAATTTGATGGCTCACGAGTCATGGCATAATGTCCAGAGCAATATCGGATTTCCTTTATCCAATCCGGCAAATAATCATCTCGATACATTAGAAGGTCGCATCTGGTTGCAACTGGAATGGCGGGCATTGGCGGCGGCGTTGACGAATCGCGGAACGCAGCCTCGTCAGGCAATCGCCGATGCGCTTTTATTTCGCACCTTTCGGAGAACGCTTTTCAAGAACGCCGCTGCGGAAGAACGCGAACTGGAAATGAATGAAGGTTTAGCGGAATATACCGGCGTAAAATTAAGCGGAACTCCGAAACTTAATCAGTATGTCATTGAAAATAACCTCAAAGAAATTGCAACTCGGCAAACATTCGTGCGCTCGTTTGCTTACGCAACTGGTCCGGCTTACGGCGTTTTATTGGATGAAACGAAGGCTAAATGGCGCAGAAAATTGAGCAAAAACGATGATTTGGGGAATCTGCTGCAACAGAAACTTTCCATCGAATTGCCAAATGACATCAAACAAACGGCTGTTTCTCGCGCAAAAATTTATGACGGCGATAGATTGCAGGTGTTTGAATTCGAGCGCGAAAATAATCGTCAGAAAATCTTTGCCGAATACCGCGCAAGATTAGTTGACGGCGCGGTCTTACTGATTCCTCTACAAAAGATGAATATGCAGTTCAATCCCGGCAATCTTGTCCCTCTCGAACCTCTGGGAACGGTTTACCCCGACATTAGAATCGTTGATGCGTGGGGCATTTTAACGGTTTCAAGCGGCGGCGCGTTGATGAATCCGATGTTCTCAAAAATTTACGTTTCAGCCCCGATTAATTTAACCGCGTCGCCGATTCAAGGCGATGGTTGGACGCTGGAATTGAATAAAGGCTGGACAATAGCGAACGGTGAACGCATGGGCGATTACATCGTAAAGAAGTCAGAATAATCAATATCCAATTTCCACACCCAAACCATTACTTATTAGTATGAAACAGAGACCTTCGCAAAAACATTTTCAGTTAAGCCTAAAATTGTGATGGCTCTCTTGCACTGCGGCAACTTGGCGGTCGTTAAATGCTTCTCAGTATAAGGGAAATCGTGTGAATGATATGAAAAGTCCAAAAATCAAAATTGTAATTCTGACTGTTTGGCTTTTGGCTGCGCTAGTTTTCATCATTAATTGTTCAACGAGAAACGAAACTTCTCTTGCACAAACCAAGAACAAACAAGTCAAAGAAATCGAAGGTTACAGAAATTGGACGAAAGTTAATTCCGTGCCTCAACTGATGCCGGATATTGTTGACAGGTCTTGTGTTCTTTATAAATCACCAAACGGTGAAGTAGTTGACTCCAAAACTAATCCTCATCTCAAAAAATATCTCACCGTATACGTCAATGACATTGGACGCAAGGCAATGCTTGAGCAGAAGAAACCTCTATTTCCCGAAGGTTCGGTGATCGTCAAAGAAAAACTCTCCGATGAAACCAGCCAAACACCGGAATTATTGACCGTAATGATAAAGCAGAAAAAAGACTTTCATTCTGAAAGCGGTGATTGGGAGTATGCGGTTGTTGACGGAGCAGGCGAAAAAGTTGAAGGACGCGGCAATTTGCAAAACTGCCAGGCTTGTCACTTTAACCGAAAAGAAACCGATTATATCTTTCGCACATACTTGCCGAAAGTTGAATACGAAAAGCTAAAATGAAACACTTTAATGCAGTTCCGGCAACTTAAAATATTCGCTGGTTGATTTATCCAATGTGTTCGAGATGTTTTTGAAATTGTCCCCTGATGGTTTCAGATCAATGAATTTGGCAATAATATTTCTCTGTCTGAAAATAATTACGGTATTTTCGACTGACGGATTTATCTTATTCAAGTTCACGTTGCTTTGTGCATCGTTCATCGAAGGCACAAAAGTCAGTGCAACATTTTTGAGGTTTAGTTT
>JANMAA010000153.1:0-10159 GCA_031359215.1 Acidobacteriota bacterium
TTGAAATGAGCCGAGCTTTTTTAGTTGACTAATTTTGCAAGAATCAATCTACTAAATTACTCAGTTCATTTCATCTCTGCTCTCAATTTTTCAAATATCTTTTGGCGTAGGTATTGAATTAAAAAGATGAATTTTTTTCAAAACCACGTTGATCCGAAAGCGAGCGGAGAAGTTTTCAGAGTTGCTGAAAAGTTTGCTCTGATTGCGACCGGAGGGTATATAGCCACAAAGATCGGACTGACGGGTTGGAAGCCGGGCGAGATTGAGAGAGTTACGATCATTCTTTTCAATGAATGGTTAGACCGTCGCGGCGGGATTGGTGCGTTCGACGTTTCGGAAGGTTGCCGGAAAATAATCGCTGCGATAGACAAACGCGCACATTCTGACTTCCACGATTTGGATGATGAACTTAGGCCGAAACCGCAATACAGAATCGGTTATAAAAGGCGCGGAGAGTCGGGCAGCACGGAGTTTGTTTTTACTTCGGAGCAGTTTGCGGATCTCTGTAAAGGGTATAACCAAAAGCGAAATTTATCCGAACTTGAAAGTCTTGGTTTTTTGAAAATTCCGAAGGAAAGAACGAAGCAAACCAAGCAACAAGAGATACCTTTGCCGGATTTTTCGGCGCGGAAATATGTTTATATTTTGACCCTGGACAGCGGAGCAGAGTCCGATTAGCTTGTATGTGCAATGTTTCATCTGAGAAACAGTTTTTTTCCTTAAACGTGTTTTTTCTGGAAGAAATTTAAAATTAGTTAGACAGTTAGACAGAAAAGGCACTTTTTCAATAAACATCAGGGTTTGAAGCAAAAAATTATTTAGACATTTGTTAGACGGGAGTTACACAGAGTTACACAGCAGTTGGACAGTTAGACAGCTAGTTAGACAGATTTGAAAAATTAAGTGATTGAAACTAAGCAACTTATTTAATCGTATCTAATTGTCTAACTGTCTAACTAAAAATATAATAGGTATAGGAAATAGCGTTTTGGTGTGTTGCGTGAATGAAACAAAAATCGAATAGCCCGAAGATTAATCTGCAAGTGAATTGACTGAAACAAATATCGAATGACTGAGCAAGTCTTATTGCAAGAAAATTGACTGGTTTTTAACGAAAGGCAAGCAGGATTTTGTGAAACACAAAATGAATTTCTTTCGCTTCGCTCAATCAACTGCTTGCTTCTAGCGAGGCTGAAAAATATGAAAGATAACAACAAAATTAGACTCGGACGACCACGACTTGGTGAAGAAAAACGCAGCTATCGGATTGCCGCCAGCTATACGCTTGAAGAGCGAAATCGAATTTTAGAAATTGCTGAATGGTGTCAAATTTCTCCTTCTGAAGTTCTGCATCGAGCATCCTTGTTGGTGAAGATCAAACCGCCGACTCCACGAGTTGATTTGGAAGCAATCAGGGTAATAAAAAAGTAAGTAAAAATTTGAACCTGTTAGTGGACTTACTAAAAAGGGGCTGCCAAATAGACACGGGTTGTAGGTAAATATTTTGCAATTTTATCAGAACTGAAATCTGTGATTATGGAGAAACACTAGATATGGCAATCGCTAAAGTCGGCAGCACAGGAAGTTCCGCCGGAGCAATCAACTATGTCTTGAGCGAGAACAAAGAAGCGACCAAGCAGCCGGAAATTTTAGCCGGAAGTTTCGGCACAATGGCGGAAATTAAAAAAGAGTTTGAGCTTTATAACAAACTGAGTTGCCGCGTCAAAAATCAAGCATCGCTTATTTCGGTTTCATTTGCCTTGGGTGAAAGAGTCAAAACAGAAAAGAAGATCGGATTAGCTGAGAAAATTCTTGAAAAACTCGACTTCAAAAATGTGCCGTATTTAGTGGTCGAACATCACGACAAAGAATATGAGCATTTCCACATCATCGCCGGCAGAATTCGTGACGACGGCACAACCGTCAAAGAATGGAAGATCGCCGAACGCGCGATCGAGGTGACCAAGGAATTAGAGAAATCGCTCGGACTTCAGCAAACGGAATATACGAAATCAACTGATCGCCGAGTAAAAATTGGTGAATACAAACAGATGGAGCGCACCAACAAATTATCGGTTATGGCGGAGGCAAAACTCACCATTGACGAGATTTTAAAGGACGAGCCGAGTGTCAAAGATTTTGTTGAAAGTCTACAGCGATCCGGTTTCGATGTCAGACCGAATATTTCCGAACAGACCGGCAAAATGAACGGCTTTAGCTTTAATAAAGACAAAATCAAATTCAAATCTTCGGCGATCGCCAAAAACTATTCGTGGCAAAACTTACAGAAAAATGGCTTGAAATATGACCACGGGCGGGATACGGAATATTTAATCGGAGTTAAAAATGAATTTACCCAAAAACTTAACAATGAAGGCGGAAGAGATCGAGGAACTGAAACGCCTAAATCAATTTCTGAACGAACGGAACCGATTACTGATCGAGCGGAATCAGGCATTGATGAATCAAATTATCTACTGGCGAAACAGATCGAACAAAAATGGAGTCAGATCGAAATCAAACTTTTGGATTTCCATATCATGATTCAACAGTTAAATCTGGCGAAATACTTTATTCTGCATCTGCTCTGGAAATTGCAGACCAGTCTGCTCAAACAAAAGTATCTGACCGAACCGTTTTTGAATCTGGACATCGAGAAAAGCATATCGGCTCAGAAAGAAACCCAAACGATAATTCAAGATCTGAAAAATCAACGGACGAAAAATTGATCCAAATTGAAATTAGTTTTTCCGAGCCGAAGTTGATTGTTGCACCTTCACGCGAAACGGAAAAAGAGACTCCAAAAAACAATTATCGAGAAAAATCTTACGGAAATATTTTGTCCAGTTAGAATCAAAAAAATCCTTGTAATTAAATTAATGGGTTAAGACGTTAATCTAACGGGATGTAATTTCAACAATGTTTTAAAAATACTTTCCGGCATCCATTTTATTTTTTAATTGTTGAAATAACTTGGTTTTTATTATCATACAATTTTGTGCCATACAATTTTATGCTATGATGTATTTTATGGAAAATCCCTTTGAATTCGGTAGAGAATTAGTCTCGGATGAACTGGTCAACCGCGTTGAGGAATTAGCACTCGTCAAGCAAATTATAAACTCCGGCGGAAAATTATTTGTGATCGGTCCGCGCCGCTACGGGAAAACTTCCTTGCTCAAGGCAACCGCCGAAAAATCCGCCGGAGAAGGAAATATCATTTTGCGCTATAATGCCGAAGCCTTTTCCGAAATTGACGGTCTTGTTAAAAAAATTATCCAGGATTCCGCCCGGCTGTTAAAGGGAAGCGTGGAAAAAACAGGCGAACAAATCAGTAGATACTTCAAATCTTTGCGACCTGAAATCAGTTTTTCGATGACGCAATCGGAATGGAAAAGTTCGATCGGAGTTACTCCGGCAGCAAACGCGGGAAATATCGGTTTGCTGGTTGATGCTCTAAATGGGTTGGAAGAACTGGCATCCGAGCAAAAAGAGAAAAAGACGGCTTTGATCATTGATGAATTTCAAGAAATCCTGTCTTCTGAAGGTGTTACGGCTGAAAAACAAATCCGTTCCGCCATTCAAACTCACAAAAATACGGCTTATATTTTCGCGGGTTCAAAAACACGGATGCTGACCGAAATGACGACTGATGCCAACCGTCCGTTTTATCGTTTGGGAACTCTACTTTTTATCGGAGAATTGCCGCGCACCGAGTTTTCCAGATTTTTGCTGGATAAATTTACTTTCGGCGATTTCTTTTCCGCGAAAACGGACGAAACGGAAAAACGTGATTTGACCTTGAAAATTTTAGATCTAGCCGAAGATGTGCCGTACAATGTGCAGATGCTGGCGCATTCGCTTTGGAATCGTCTCTTGCAAATCAAAATCGGTACGCCGGAAAAAGCGTATTTAACCACTGATTTGATCAATGAAACTTTGGATAAGATAATTCGGCAAAATGATCCGTTTTATACACAGATATGGAACGGATTAACAACGATTCAAAAAAAGACCTTGACGGCAGTGGTCGAAGAAGACGGGCAAAATTTGCAGTCAAACAGAGTAACAACGAAAAGCGGAGTTTCTGCGTCGAGCATCAGAAGATCATTGGAATCATTAATCTCGCAAGATGTTTTGCGTCAGGATGAAAAACTGGGAAATATAAAAATCCGATTTGAGGATCCTTTTTTTGCTCATTGGATAAGAATATTTTCAAATTAACCCGGAATTGATAGCGATAGCTCGGACGGGTGAGCGTTTGCTGCGTCCAGGCTTTAAGCATCTATGCGCCTTTTAAGATAAATTTTTCACGCAAAGGAAGACTTCCGAGACGAAAGAGAAATCGCTCGATCGCATAATACTGAAGCAGTTCGTTAAGCGGACGATTTTCCTTTTTTGCAATGTTCAAAAGCCTTTGGTGAATTGATGCGGGCAGATTGCTTTTCGGTTTGTTCATATTAATCTATTGCCTGTAAATAGGGGCTGATTATCTTTTCGACGCGGCACAGACGGGCATATTCCAGAATTTTGGCACGTGAACCGCTGCGGCTGAGACATCTTTTTAATCCCTCAATTGCTACATCAATCCCGATTTTGTTACGAAACTTAAAACAATCCGCAACCGTTTTTTCGGGGCAAAAAACTTTTACGTTAACACCGCTGACAAGATGACTTTCCACTCCGGCAGACAGGGTATTTTCTGAAAAATGGAAGAACCGAACCGGCGGAAAATCAATCTTCGGATTTTCTTTGCCGTGTGGCAAGGCGAAATAAACTTCATGCGGAATTTCAGCCGTCAAATCGTGAAATGATAACGCCGATATAAGACAAACTACCGCCTCGGGAACTCTTAGCGAAACTGCAACCAGATCACTGTTGTTTAACTCGGCAAACTCTGCAAGTTGATAAATCCCGCGACTGATTTCGATTATTTTTCCGGCATCCCGCAATTGATAAAGTTTTCGCGGATGAATTCCGTTATTCAATGCCGTCTGTGTTCGTAAAGTTCCGCCATATTGCCGAAAAAGTTCTTCTTCTTTGAATTCAGTCTGACTCATAATTGGATAAAACACCGTGCAAATCTTATCATTTATATGGTATTTTATCCACTTTTGTTGTAAAAAGTTTAATTTGCCCGATGTTTTAATACTATTAGTGTATTTATCATCACAAAAATAAACTTATGTTTTATATCAAAAATGTGGGGTCAAAACTCACATTTTTACTACGAAACATAAATTTACCATCCAAATCTGTTGCATAATAACTCCATTAAGCTATAATTTAAGCGAATCTGCAACATCTATGAATTTATCCGAAAGATTGCTTGAAATCGCTGAAAAAAAGAAGTTAATCAAGCCGAGGGATTTGATTGCGGAAAAGATTCCGACCGTTTATTTGAGCCGTTTGGTAAAACATGGAAAACTATTGCAGGTTGGACACGGGCTTTACACGTTGCCTGAAACGCAGTTTGATGAAAAACAAAGTTTGATTGAAGTTCAAAATCTTGTGCCGAAAGGAGTTTTTTGTCTTTTGACCGCTCTTCAACTTCACAATTTAACGACCCAAAATCCCTTTCAAGTCTGGTTCGCGGTTGATCGCAATGCGGCGGTTCCGCGAATCCGTTCAATTCAAAATCGGATTTTTAGGATGAGCGGCGAGATGTTCAGTGCCGGAATTGGAGAGCATCAGGTTGAAAGCGGAACAATCAGAGTTTACTCGCCCGCCAAAACCGTTGCCGATTGCTTCAAATACCGAAACAAAGTCGGGCTGGATGTAGCGATGGAAGCATTGAAAGATGCTTGGCGAAAGAGATTGATAGCAATGGACGAATTATGGCATTTTGCTAAAATTAACCGTGTTTCAAATGTGATGACGCCGTATCTTCATATGCTTGTTAGTGATTAATAAGAATATGCGCAAGTTTATTGGCAAGTAAGTTATCGTGTTATTTTTCAATGACTTCAAAAATACCTCGTCTTAATTCTTGAAACGTCTCGATAACTTCATTTATGTTTTCTGCTAAACGGTTTTCACGAAAATTTACTATTTCAGAAATTCTTATCAATCCACTATTTTCGTCTTCAGACAAATGTTTCAGAACGATTTTTTCGGTTTGGTCGTTAAGGATTTTCGCTAAGTCTCTACCTAGCAGTCTGGCTCCGACTGTTCTTAAATTGAACTTTTCATCATCTAATAAATCACTGTCCTCATAAAGCCGGTCTTCATTGCCCGCATCCAGATAGTTTCTCATAACATACCAAATGTCCTGTAAATCCGTCTGCCGTTCATATGGTCTGTCATCGTAGGCGACGAATTTCAACATCACGAGTCCGGGAAGCGAAATGATACGGATTGGCACGTTATCGTTAATTTTTAGTTTAAGAGAATTCTGATAGGCTTCAGCAAAACCTTTTGTATTCATTTCAAATTCAGTTGGCGGGAAGGTTACAATTCCAACCGGAGATTCGATTCCGCCGTAGGGAACAAGATCAATTTTCATTTCATTTATTCCTCGTCCTTGCCAAAGCCGCTGCTCCATTTTATTGTCCGCTCTGAATTTTCCGGTTGAGATGAGGGCTGATTTTAGCTTTTCGTATTGCTCCCAACTTTCCACGGCAACACCAAAATCAATGTCATCAGTTGCCCGTTTGATACCTGCCTGATAAACATATTCAAGGATCATATCGCGGGCTGTTGCGCCGACAATAAATGAAGGAATCTGCAACTCGCCCTGCGGAAAATCGGCATCACGCCTGATTGGCTGTTGCGCCGACAATAAATGAAGGAATCTGCAACTCTTCAGCAACCGTCGTAACCAAAATTAAAGTTTCCAAAAGGTTTGCAGGAATTTGTTTCTGCAATGTCAGCAAGGTATCGCTCATAAATCATTTGCGCCGTTTCTAAATTTCGTCGGTCGGCAGTTAGCATTAAATCGGCATAAATAACCAACGGCGGTGCTGCATCACCAATTTCTCCACCAGTCCAAAACTTATTGAGAATTTCAATATTTCCGAATTTATCTCTGACCAATCCGTATTTTGCTTGAAAGCGGGGCAAGAGTGAATCCGAATAAATTGTTGCAATCTCCGGTTTAAGATGTCCGGTTAGTATGGTGGCTCCCGTTTCACCGCCCCAACAAGCATTATAATCTTTTATATCAACATTTTCCCACCAACGACCCTCGTGTTTGGTTGAGTGAAATCGGACCGGATTTAATGTTGGACGAAAACTTTCTCCGTAATTTTCCACCCAACGTCTAAAAAGTTCTTTCCGGCGAACAATATTTCGTTCATTGTTAGCACGTTTTATCAAATAACCTGCTTTTTCCAAATCGCCCATAAAAACTCCGACCGTCGGAGTCGGCACTCCGGTAGCCGTTGAGATTGCACGGTAACTTTTATTTGGCAGTTCAGGATTAGTCAGAAAAGCAAAAAGCAACTTTATTCCCGGCGGACGAAAGAGCCGTGGAACTCGTTCCTTGGTGGATTCTATTTTTTGTCCGGTAATGAAAATATATAGCCCTGGTTCATTAAAATAAGTATTTCCGGCGGTATCGAAAAATGAAATACCAAGTTCCTTCAGTTTCATTGCCTGCGGTTGAGAAACATATTCAGCGATTAAAACTAATTTGTTCGGTGTTTGTTGAGACTGAACAGCAATTTCACCAATTGTCGCTAAATTGATATTTTTTCTAACTATAGCCAAGTGATGTTTAAGCTGATTTTCCTGTGGTGTGCGGAGCGAAATTTTATAATCAATCCATTGATTTTCCTTATCAAAATGGCTATATTTTTCTTTTTGCAAGCCTGTCTGATTTTGCAAGGCATTAATCGCTCTGTCAAGGATTTCTATTTTGTTCATTGAATTCAAAGTTTTGCTCCGGCTGGATTATAATTAGCTCATTGTCTAATATATTACTATATCTATAATTCATAGACAAACTAAATTCATAGACAATACTTAGAATAATAAGGAGCGTCAGAATCAAGTTCAACCGGATATAATTGGGATTGATCAAATGTGCTGATTCAAAATCGGCACATTTATTCGCAACTCTTTGTTTTAATCGGTCATTTAAGACATAATTTCAATGTTTGTTTAGATGATCGAAGAACAAGTAAATCAAATCATCGAACAGGGCGAAGGTTTACGCATCGAGTTCAAAGAAGCGAGAAATTCTGTCCCAAGTTCAGTTTACGAAACAGTTGTCAGCTTTTCCAATACTGACGGCGGAACGATTCTGCTTGGCGTTGCCGACGATGGAACTGTCAGTGGAATCGAACCGGGTGCCGAAGCCAAACTGCAAAAGGATTTGATCACGGCTCTTAATTCAAAAGACTGCATCAATCCGCCGCTTTATGTGCAGCCGATTTCCGTTCAGCACACGGATGGATTGGTTTTAGTTTTGCAAATTCAAGCGAGCAGTCAGGTCCACGACCATGCCGGAAAGATTT
This sequence comes from Acidobacteriota bacterium, assembly GCA_031359215.1. Taxonomy (GTDB): domain Bacteria; phylum Acidobacteriota; class Blastocatellia; order Pyrinomonadales; family Pyrinomonadaceae. The sequence goes on from JANMAA010000153.1 coordinate 8,460, forward strand.
ACAGCCGTGAATTTGAAACTGATTTGAACATCACTGAGAACCAGCAAAGGATCAGCGATCTTTACCTCAGAAAACGAAATTTCTTTTCCGAAAGTCAGATTTATCCGTTTTTGAACTTTTCGGATTTCGATGAAAGCTTATTTGAAAAGGCTCGCCAAATAATCCGCAATTACCGGAGCGATCATCCCTGGCTTTTAGTCAGCGATGAACAAATGCTGCGAGATTCAAGCCTATGGCGAAAAGACTTTCAAACCAATCAGGAAGGCTACACGCTTGCCGCCGCCTTAATCTTCGGCAAGCAAACGACTATTCAGAGCATTTTGCCCGCCTACAAAGTGGAAGCAATGGTGCGGATCAAAGATCAAGACCGTTGGGACGACCGCTTGACGCTTCGCAAGAATCTAATTGATTCATATTTGGAACTGAAAGGATTCATCAACAAACATTTGCCCGAAAAATTTTATTTGGAAGGCGATCAACGAATTGATCTGCGCGACAAGATATTTCGTGAAGTCATCGGGAATGTCATCGTTCACCGTGAATATACAAGTGCTTTATCAACCGATTTAATCATTACGGCAGCGGATGTGATTGTAATTAATCCCAATAAACCGCTCTTTCACGGTCCGATTGATGCCGCAAGTTTTAATCCTTTTCCGAAGAATCCGAACATTCGCAAATTCTTTACCGCTTTCGGGTGGACGGATGAGATCGGTTCCGGAATCCGCAACACCTGTAAATATTTGCCCTTATACGTTCCGAATGCCGTTCCGGTGTTCATCGAAAATGAACCGTTCAAAACGATCATTCCGTTGAACCGGAAAACTTTGGGAGATTTTGCCGAAGAATGGCAAAAATGGCTTGAATTGCCCGAAGCGTCCTTGCCGCATTTACAAAAAGGACTGGCAAAAACCGCTCTTCCTTCATCGCTCGGAGATATTTCCTGGGAAGACTTAATTTTATATTTGATACCCGGCTGGCGAGCAAAAGGTGTCAAGCTGGAAGAATTGAAAGTGCCGAAAAGTCAGGTGTTTGACACGTATAAAATAAAAAAGGTGTCAAGCTGGAGTGAAAATGGTGTCAATCTGTTACAAAAGAAATACTGGTATCTGATTTCCGTTTTGAGCCTTGCAACTGAGCCGGTCACTCTCAAGGAAATGCTGACTTTTTTAAATTACAAAAATCGGACAACATTTACTGAAAATTATCTAAAGCCTTTGCGTCAAACGGGTTTGATTAAAATGACGAATCCCGAAAAACCGACCGACCCCGAAAATAAATATGTAATTACGGAAGCAGGCAAACTATTTTTAACAGGAAACTGAGAAATCATTCAAAAGAAAAGATTCTGTTTCAAATAAATGGGTGTAAAAAGGTTAGCTTCAGAATTAAAAAAGCCGGCTGCTTTACTTTATATTCATCACTAAGAATCACTGCAACTTACCAAAATCTTGACCGGAAATATCCCGGATGGATGTTTCAATCATTGTAGGGCTTATTCAAAGTAGCTCTCCTAACGGCTTCATTATCAAACTGAGTGCTTCATCTATTTGGGCATTGAAATATCTTCTAGCTTTGGCGATGTTTTCCCAACCTAATTTTCTTAAAATTCCAATTGTTAAATTGTTCAAAACAGCTAATACTCGTCCGCCATTGGTGGTTGTTTGCCGACACGCATCTTCTTTGAAAGTTACGTCTCG
>JANMAA010000160.1:0-19388 GCA_031359215.1 Acidobacteriota bacterium
ACTCGAATAAATCATTGATAAAGTCCGAGTCATCGGTGTTAATCCGCGGCTAACATGCCCTCAAATATTTACGCAACTTGGTATAAGTAAAAAACGAGTGCCAACATCCGATTCGCGCTCCTTTTTTCCACTTTGGATGAGTCGCGTTGTGATGTTCAATTCTAACATCACGACGTTTATCCTTATGGTTGTGAGCCTTCAGCTATTTGTTCATCAGGTCTCGGTGGCGGCGGTGTTCCGCATCGCGCCCTGATATTTGCGGCGTGGAATGTGCTTGCCGCCCTCAAGGTGAAATCTACCGGAAGTGCCGGATTTGGCACAAAGAACGTCACCACCACCGGAGCAGTCGTTCCCGGTGTAAATGCCGGAATCATCACTACCGCATTGATCGGAACTCCAACCACTGTTAATGATCGAAGTCCGGTTCCGGCGTTGACATGATCAACTGTTACCGTTCCCGGTCCACTTGATATGCCAAAGGAAACGATTCCACCCGGGAACAAATCGCCTTCCGTAATGGTTGTTGTCGGAGTGCAAATGTCATTACATCGCGCTCTGATGTTCGCCGCGTGGAAAGTGCTTGCCGCTCTCAGCGTGAAATCAACCCCGAGTCCCGGATTGATCGGCGTAAATGTAACCACCACCGGAGCAGTTGTGCCGGGCGTAAATACCGGAATGTTCACAATCGCATTGACCGGAACACCAACCACCGTCAGTGATTGCAAACCGGTTCCGGCGTTGACGTGATCAACTGTAACCGAACCCGGACCGCTGGTGACACCAAAGGAAACAATTCCACCTGGGAACAAGTTACCTTCAGTAACGGTCGTGGTTGGAGTGCAAATATTAACACCCGGAGTCGGAGTTGGAGTCGGCATATTGCGATAACCGAAGTCAACATCGGTGCGCGTTTGCGCGTTTGCCAGCGTGGTGTCGGCGGTGTTGGGAGTGCCGATACCATCAAGGTCGAATGTCGGCAATGTCAGTCCAATTGGTAAAGTTACGGTTGACACGCTCACCCGGAAGCTCCCGGAAGGCAGGTTATTGAAGTTGTATCCGCCGCTGCTGTTTGTGATAGTGGTGAAGTTCATATTATCCGCCGTCGTTCCGAAATCGCCGTCTAGACCAGCCCAGATCATATTAATGGTAACACCGCCAATGCCCGGTTCGCCCGGGTCTTGGACACCATCTCCGTCCACGTCATTCCATACGAAATCTCCAATTGATCCCGTGTTCGGAGTCGGAGTCGGTGTTGGCGTTGGAGTTGGAGTTGGAGTCGGTGTTGGAGTCGGTGTTGGAGTCGGTGTTGGTGTCGGTGTTGGAGTCGGTGTTGGAGTTGTTATTGGACCTAGCACAATGGCGAACGGTGAAAGCGATGATAGCTGGTTGGTGCAAAGATTTGGATAGATGTTTGATGTTGCCGTCCGATTGACCCATACGCCATTTTCCAAATGCAGAATCCGTAAAACGGTAAACTGTGTCGTTGTGAATGAAGGTAAGTTGAAACAAACAATTGGATTGCCGGTGAAAACTGCGCTCGTGGCGACATCGTAGAAAAGTCCGGTGGCAGTAAATCCTCCAGGCAAGACGGGCAAAACTGTCGGGGCAAGTGGAATCTCTTGCGTTACTCCGGCAGTTGTAATGTTTGGAAAACTAACTGTCGCATCGCCGACTGTAACCAATTGGCTGTTACCTTCGGGCGTGTTTTGCAGAAATGATAAAAGCGAGGTTGAAAGTGCTGAGAAATCTCCCTGACCTATATTTTGTTCGCCCTCTAATTGCGGAATCGAGCCAAAAGTGAATGGATTTGTCTTGAGTTTGCCGGCGAGTCCGGCGTTGAAGATTGCTTGAATCTCGATTGCCGACAAAGCACGATTGTAAATAGAGGCTTCATCAATTATTCCGATAAAATATTGAAAATTCGCAGGGTCACGTCCAATATTGACGTTGGTATTTCCCGAACCAAAAATCGAATTTATCGGTAAGGTCGCGCTGACAACAGAATTACCGTTTACATATAGAGTTGTGACTCCGGCATTAAAAGTCACGGCAACGTGATTCCAAGCATTTGCCGTTATCACGTTTTCCGGCGAAGTAAGCTGCTCATAAGCCGGACCGCCCGTTTGACTTAAATCGGTTCTTAACGCTCCGTTCGGTGCCAGCCCGATTTGATATGCATAGTTTCCGGCTACTCCGAACTTGCTGACGATTTGACGAAATTGGCTTGTGTCTGAAGGTTTAATCCAACTTTCAATCGTCAATTGCGTGGTCACTTCAAGCGTCGGCGAGTCAATGACATTGACATATGAACCTCCGTCTAAAACGAACGATTGCCCAACTCTGCCAACTACAAAACCCGCGCTGTTGATCATAACTCCGTTGTTGTTATTTCCCGAAATATCGTTCGGATTGCCGTCGCCCGCCAGCCACGCAACTTGTCCCGAAGGCGAAACGGTCGCCGTCGGTTTACATTTTCCGGCTGTTCCGGCGTTGAAGATGGCTTGAATTTCGCCTGCTGATAAAGCTCGATTGTAAATTGAAACCTCATCAATTGTCTTTAAGCCCTCGGCAGAGACATTGTCTCTCTCGATTGCTCCGATTTTCATATTGTCGGCGTTTGCGGCATTTCCGAAAAAGCGTTCGCCCGCCCCGCTGGACAGAGTTTGCAAAGCACCGTCAATATAAATTTGAATGTCTCCAACCCCGTCGGCAACGACCGCAATATGATGGAAATTATTGTCGTTAATCGAATTAGTCGGCGTAAAAGGATTCATAAATATCGTTCCGCCCCCGACTTGCGAAACCTGAATACTGTGATTGAATCCACTGGGGTTGATTCCTCTGTAATCTATTGTCCATTGATCGGATTGGGGAAACGCGATGCCCGCGTCTGCAATCGAAAATAATCGAACAATAGTGTCGTCAAGATTTGGAACTTTGACCCACATTTCGACTGTTCCGCGCGTGAGCGCAAAAACCGAAGCATTTCGGGGAATATCGACGCGGTCGTCAATGCCGTCGAAACTGAAAGCCTGTCCGACTTGTCCGCTTCCGAAGGTCGCGCCGTTTTGCAAAGTTCCGTTGCTGCGCCCGCGCGAATCGAGCGCGTTGCCGTCGCCCGCATGCCACGAAACCAAACCGACCGGCGCGGGCGCACAGGTTTGGGCGTTCGCATTGATTGCAAACACAAAAATAATTCCGAGAAAGCCTAAAACGCTTGCTGTTTTTCTATAAGTTAGCCAAAATTTCTTGTTCATTGCTTCTAAAACTCCTTTTTGAAAATGTTATCTCTGACAAAGTTAAATTTCCCCTCTATTTACTAACGCCGATTTTTTTTGACTTTTCCATCACTTCACGAAAAAATATCTCGCCTTTTTTTGGAAATGCGAGTAAAATACGGTTGTCAAAAGTTAGATTTATTGAATTAAATGGCAGAATCGGTTGGCGACGTAACGCAAATGCTCATTTCCTACAGCGCGGGAAAACGTGAGGGTTTAAACTCGCTTTTTCCGCTCGTATATGATGAATTGCGGCGCATTGCCGGAAATTATCTGGAACACGAACGCGCCGACCACACGCTTCAACCGACGGCTTTGGTTCACGAAACTTATTTGCGGCTTGTCAATCAGCACAGCGTTGATTGGCGCAACCGCGCACAGTTTTACGGGCTTGCCGCAAACATGATGCGGCGGATTCTCGTCAATCATGCAGAAACGAGACATGCAGAAAAACGCGGCGGCGCGGCGGCGGAAAAAGTTCCGATTGACGACGTAACGATTTTTTTTGACGCACAGAACTTGGATTTGTTAGCTTTGGACGAGGCATTAACGCAGCTTTCCGCGTTTGACAAAGAAAAAGAGCAGATCGTCGAGATGAAATTTTTCGGCGGAATGACGACAGTTGAAATCGCCGAAGTAACCGGAAAATCAACCGCAACCATCGAACGCGAATGGACGTTTACACGCGGTTGGCTGTTCAAAAAGCTGACCGAAGACAATGAAGGTCAAAACCGGAAAATCAAAAAGTAGGGCAAATTGGCAAAAACTGAACGAATTGTTTGCCATTGCAGTTGATCTTGATCCAACCGCGCAAGCTGATTTTGTGCAGCAAATTTCCGATGAATTCTTGCGTATTGAACTCGCGGCAATGCTTTCCGCTGTCCAAAAAGCGGACAAACTTAACTTTCTGAAAGAGGATGCTTTTTCCATCGGCGCGGAAGTTTTGGTCAGCAACGAAACTTCGGTCAACGACCGAATCGGCAAATACAAAGTTGTGCGCGAGATCGGACGCGGCGGAATGGGCGTGGTTTTCTTGGCGGAACGCGAAGATTTTCGCCAACAAGTTGCACTCAAAATTATCAAACGCGGAATGGATTCCGACGAAATCGTCCGCCGTTTTCATCAGGAACGCCAAGTTTTAGCGACGCTCTCACATCCGAACATCGCCCGTCTTCTGGACGGCGGAACGACCGAAGACGGCTTGCCATTTTTTGTGATGGAATATATCGAAGGCGAAACAATTACTAAATATTGCGACGCAAATAAGCTTGGCTTCGAAGAACGTCTCAATTTGTTTCGCAAAGTCTGCGCGGCGGTTGCCTACGCGCATCAAAATCTAGTCGTTCACCGCGACATCAAGCCTTCGAATATTCTCGTTGACAAGGGCGGCGAACCGAAACTGCTCGATTTCGGTATCTCGAAATTGCTCGCGCCGAATGCTTTTGAATCGCAGCTTGAACAAACCGCGACTGGCGTTAACCCGCTCACGCCCGAATACGCTTCGCCCGAACAGATTCGCGGCGAGAAGATCACAACCGCAAGCGATATTTACTCTTTGGGCGTTTTGCTTTATGAATTATTGAGCGGTCATCGTCCATTTATTTCAAAGGACAAAAGTTATGACGAAGTTGTCAAACTCGTCCTCACACAGGAGCCGCTGCGTCCTTCATCAGTTGTCAGTAATGAGTTGTCTTTGGTAAGAAAAACGGATGAGAATAAAGCGGAAACTCAACGAGAAATCCAAAATCCAAAATCCAAAATCCGAAATCTAAAGGGCGATCTCGACAACATCGTTTTGATGTCGCTCCGCAAAGAACCTGAAAGGCGTTACAATTCGGTGCAGGAATTTTCCGACGACATCCGGCGACATCTCACGGGTTTGCCGGTAATCGCGACGGCTGATACACGGCTTTATCGTTTCTCAAAATTTGTCGGGCGAAATAAAATCGGCACCGCGATCGCTGCTGTAATTTTGCTTTTATCAGGGTTTGCGATTTGGCAGGGAATCGTCGCGAATCGTGAACGCGCAAGAGCCGAGCAACGTTTTAACCAAGTCCGTAAACTTGCCAATACTGTTCTTTTCGATTATCACGAACGCATTAAAAATCTGCCGGGCGCAACCGAAACCAGAAAAAAACTTGTCACCGATGCGCTCGAATATCTTGATAATTTGGCTCAGAACAGCGACGACTCGCCTGATCTTCAGCGCGAATTAGCACTTGCTTATCAAAAGGTAGGGGAAATTCAGGGCAGTTATGCCCAAGGCGGAAATACGGGCGAAACCGGAGCGGCTCTGGAAAATTACCATAAAGCCATCGCGATTCAGGAAAAACTCGTTTCAATGTTTCCCGGAAACGATGCCGACCGCCGAACATTAGCCAATCTTTATGCCGCCGTCGGCTTCAAAACGGCAGATTTGCAAAGTCGTGAGAATTTTTGCCGAAAAGCCGTTGAAATATTAAACGAACTTGTCGAAAAGGATCCGCTTAATACGACGACTCGCACGGATTTGGCAAATGCGCTTTATTTTCTGGCGGCATCGATGGAGGTCAAAGGTAATTATGATGAGGCGATTGCCGAATATCGCCGCTCCGGAGAAATCTATAAAAATCTCGCGCTAATTGATGATGGCACGGAAAAACGTGCGGGTTGGCTTCGTAGTGTCGCTTTAAGTTACAAAGCAATCGGCGTGCTTTTAGAGTACAAAAAAGATTCTGTTTCGGCGTTGGAGCTTTATCGCAATGCGTTGGCTATTGACATCGAAAACTCCTCCGCAAATCCTAATAACGTGCAGTATAAACTCGATTCCGCATTTTCTTACAATTCGATTGCATCTGCTTTAACAACTTTAGCTAATTTCGAAGAAGCGCGGGAAAACTGCCAAAAGGCATTGGCAATTCAGGAAAAGGTCGTGTCGGATGATCCGAAAAACTCGTTTTCAAAGTTTGCGGTGGCAAGAACCTTTCGGCGAATGGGAGGCATATTACAGTCGCTCGAAAAATTTGATGAAGCAGGCGAGCATTATCAAAAATCAATTCAAAAGATGGAAGAAATAGTGCGCTCCGACCCGAATGACAATGGTCAAAATGAGCGGCTGGCAGAATTGTACTCTGTGTATGGAGAGTTTTTGTACAAATCGGCGTTAAGAAAAGAAAGCCGGAAACTTTCAGGTTTGCGCGAGGCTCAAACCTTTCAAAAGCGAGCCTTGGAAATTTTTACAAACCTTAAATCGCAAAACAAATTATCAAAAATTAGTGAAACAATACTCGCAACCACAGAAAGCAGTCTGCAAAAAACCAACGATGAGTTGGCTAATTTTCGTTGAAAGTAATGTCTCATATGCTTTTCAATAATCAAATGTGCATTAGCTGTAGGCAATAAGTCAGAACCCTGAGCGGTCGCGACACGTTGAATATCAATAACATATAACAGGTCGCGACCGCTCGCTGTTCTGACTTATTGCTTAGTTTTTAAGTGAAAACCGTATCAGCAAAAAGTTACAGAAAGATTTTCTGACGACGAAAGACACCAAACAAAAGAAAAATTCTGTTTTAATTTTACTTGTTCATGCTTTTCTTCTGTGCCCGTCGTCAGATTTCACTTTTTACTGACGCATTAGCGTTGAAATAAGTTTTCAATGCTTTTTTCGGAGAAACCTAAATTAGACATCTTTCCCAAACTTATCAGGAACGAAACATAGCTTGACTTCTCGCATTAGGGATCAGGGAAAAAAGCCGCGAATTGAAAAATTTGCCTTTTAGCCGCAAAAAAGCACAAGATTCGCAAAAAGAATTTATTTTTGAGTTTTTTGTGGCTATTCAAAAATCTTTTTGACAATGATGGTTCGCATTATAAAATAGCACTTCTTCTATGCTACAATTTTGACCAAGCCCCGTCGAATAAAATATTAAGGAGATAAAAGCTATGCCGGACGTAGAAATACCGTGTGTGCAATGTAAAGAAGTTTTCATTTTTACTGAAAAAGAACAAGGGCTTTTCTATGAGCGAAATATGATGTCGCCTCAAAGATGTCCGAAATGCCGTTCAAAAAAAGCGGCAATGAGGGAAAATGCACCGACAAAATTCGAGATTGTTTGCGATCATTGCGGTAAACACGACCGCGTTCCATTTCAACCCAAAGTCGGACGCTCGATTTTGTGTAAAGAATGTCATCAGGCAAATAAATCGCGGGTTCGATCCGTCTAAATTAGATTAGAAATAATTAATTTTTAATTGCCACACACGGTAATATTTTCGATTAAAAATAATAAATAACGAACATTATGACGTTTGAGACTGTCAAATATGAGTTAAATGAAACGGTGGCGGTTATCACAATGAATCGTCCCGAAGCATTGAACGCGCTTTCGCTTCAATTGAGTAAAGATTTGCGTTCCGCTTGTGAAAAAGCTATTGAAGATAAGGCGCGAGCCGTGATTTTAACCGGCGAAGGACGCGCTTTTTGTTCGGGCGGCGATTTGCGCGAAATGCAATCGATGTGGCAAAAAGAAGGCAGAATCGAAGCATTTTTGGAAGAACCTCTAAAAGCATTACACGATGTTATTTTACTCATCCGTGAAACACCGATTCCGTTTGTCGCAGCAGTTCAGGGCGTTTGCGCGGGCGCGGGAACGAATTTTGCTTTAGCTTGTGATTTAATTTTTGCGGCGGAAACATCGAGTTTTAATGAAGCATTTGTCCGAATCGGACTTTCACCCGATTGCGGCGGCAGTTTCTTTTTGCCGCGTGCGGTTGGCGAAAAACTGGCGGCAGAAATTTTTATGACGGGTGAAACTTTATCAGCGGAAAAAGCGTTACAAATCGGTATGATAAATCGCGTGGCGACGGCGGACAATTTAATGAGCGAAGCAATGTTGATGGCGAAAAAACTTGCACTTGCGCCGACCGGCTCGATCGGGCGCATCAAGCAGATGCTTAACGCGACGTTTTCAAATGATTTATCGCAACAACTCGCGCTTGAACACCAATGCCAAATCGAATCAGGCAAATCGAGCGATTTTAAAGAAGGAGTTATGGCATTTTTTGAAAAACGCGCTCCGAATTTTACGGGAACTTAAAACTTTTTTATCTTTGTGGCAAAAGCCGTCAGGTTTCCAGCCTGACGGCTTTTTTGATTTAGCTCTTTGTCCTTTGTCATTAGTCCTTTGTTGGTTGAAATTTGCAAAGGACTAATGACAAAAGACAAAAGACAAAGAACAAATGACAAATCTGACATATTTACAATTGATGCGCGGAAATCGTAACTTCCGAAATTTGTTGTGGGGACAAGTCGTTTCCGAACTCGGAAACTGGTTTAACTTCATTGCGGGTTTAGGACTTGTGCGCCTCGTGTCCGACGCTTCGCCGGCGGCGGCGGGAATTTTATTTGTCTGCCGATTATTGCCATTTGCGCTATTCTCACCGATTGCCGGAACTTTTGTTGACCGTTTTTCACGGCGGCAAGTGATGATCTTTTCCGATTTGATTCGCGTTCTCATCGCCTTGATGTTTTTGTTTGTCACAAACGAAAGTAATTTATGGATTGCGTATTTCGCCACCGTTTTACTTTCTACTTTCGGCGCATTTTTTGAAGGTGCGAAGAATGCGGCAACACCGAATCTGACGGGCAAAGAAGGCTTACTTGCGGGAACGGCGTTGATGTTTTCTTCAAGATTTTTGCTGATGGCGATCGGTTCGGCACTGGGCGGTTGGGCGGCGGCGATTTTCGGCTATAAGGTCGCTTTTCTGATCAACGCGGCTTCTTTTGCAATTTCAGCTTATTCGGTGTGGCTGATTCCTGAAGACGCGGTAAAGGAGAAATTTAGCGATGAAGCAAGAGAGAAAGAATCGTTTTTCAGCGAACTGAAAGAAGGTTTTCGCTATACGACTCATAATCATTTTGCGCTGACGATCCTGATTATGAACGTGATTTGGGCAACAGGCGGCGGCGCGATCAACGTCGTTTTCGAGCGAATGGGCGGCATTGTTTTTGCTCAAAAAGAATTTTTGAATCCCGATCTAGCCGTTGCGCTTCTGTGGACGGCAAGCGGTTTCGGACTTTCGCTGGGAATGTTGATTGCCCATCGCGTCTCAACTTTTCTCGATTTAAAGAATCTTAATAAATCTTTTATCGGCTGGACTTTGATAATTCACGGAGTTTTATTTGCCGTTGCCGGTTTTGCACCGACTTTATGGTTATTTATGGTTTTTACCTTTATTTCCCGTGCAATAGTCGGCGTGGAATATGCGGTGCAGGAAACAATGTTTCAACGCAGTTTGCCGGATTATATTCGCGGACGAATTTCGACGCTTGATCGCGGCGCGGAAATTACGATGTTTTCGCTGTCGAGTTATGTGGCAAGTTTGGCGATGTATCGCATCACGCCGGAAAGTTTGACGATTATTTCAGGTCTGTTGTCGGCAAGTTCAGGCGTTATTTGGTTTTTGCGGATGAAACGGGGCAAAGATTTTAATTGGCAAAACGCGCAAATTTTAACCGATGCCTAAAAAGAGTTTCGGGTTCAAGGCACTTTTTTTCAACTTTGAACCTTGAACCTGAAACCTTTAATTTGAAACTACATCTGTCCTTCATCAGCCGAAGGACCATATATTTCGGGGACGGGAATAGAATTGAGGCGCAGATAAACCGAAAGTTGTCCGCGATGATGCCAGATGTGATTAAAACAAAATGTGCGTAATGTAGCGATTTTCGGCATTGTAAAATATACCGTTTCACCATTTTTCAATGTCCAATCTTCGCGCATTGCTTCATCGGAAGTATTTTTCAATGCTTCGAGTGCTTCCGCAACATTTTTGTTCAAAAATTCGACCAATTCGGCAGTCGTTTGCGGCTCAAAAGGTTTATAATCACCTGTTGCAAAATCCAGTTCAGATGATGTGCAAGTTACGGTAATCCAATTAACCATTTCGGCAACGTGAGTTGCCAGACGGCTCATTGTCATTGATTTTTCGTGCGGTTTGTAATCAAAAATTTCCGCCGGAATACGTTCCAAAACTTTGCGTGTCGTGTTAGTTTCGTGTTCGAGTTCTCCAATCAAACCGGTTGCGATGTTATATGATTTTGCTGTTGCTGTTTCCATTTTTGCTCCTTATTTATTGTTTTTTCCGATTAAAAATTTCGTGCAGTTCACAAACTATGTAGGAGTAATGTTTTTGAAAGCATTTAAATAGTAGCAAAATTGTTTCATTCGTGCAACGTGAAACAGTTAGAGAGCCAAAAATGTTTCACAAAATTAACATAAAAAACAAGAAGTTCTTCGTGACTTGGCAATTTTTATTCCTTTGTATTTTCATCCAATATAAAATCAACCGTTTCTCGGATTTCGGGCGAAGCGTTGATTATTTTGATTTTTTTATAAGCTGACATCCCAAGTCTGCTAATCATCGTTGCTAAAAGCGCATTCAAAAAACTGTGGGGCGCGGAAATGATTTCCTCAAAATCAATTGTAACAATTTTATTTTCGGCGATTGCTGCAAGAAGTTTTTCATCACGAAGTTTTATTGCCAACTCTTTATCTTCGGCATATCGCCCGAAATAGTTTCGGATATTTAAATAAAAAGAATCCTTCTGCCCCGGCAGAGTTGTTTCAGTCATTGACTTTCTAAATTCCGCCAAGATTTTCCCTAGATTAACATTTTCTACTGCGCCTAATTTCACCTTGAATACAACGAATGTTCCGTTCCAAGATTTCTCAAGGTTTTTAGTTGTAATGCCGTTTGCCGAAATGTGAATTTGTCCGTTGCCCGAAACTATAAATGTATCGGCAAGCAAGCGATTAGCAATGTTGGTCGAAAGATAAAGCCCGACACCGGCGTTATTTTTACTTTGGTAAGGATTATCAGAAACTCCGAATGTGCCTGAAATAAGTGGTTTAATTGCCAGCGTAAGTGCCTCGACATCGTTGCTTAATTGAGGGTATGTTTGTCTTAAATGCTGCCTGATTCCAATGCCTAAATCCGCAATTAGAATTGACAATTCGCTTTTATTTTTCTCCCAAGTTATTTGAAAAAGCGAAGGAATATTTGATTGATTCTTGCCGTGTTCGCGTGTGTTGTAAAGCAATTCTGAAATAATATAGCGCGTCGTTTTTTCGTATTCGATATTAAAAAGCCGCGCATATTGTTCAGCTTTTTCGAGTGCATCACGATCATCTTTAACATCCTTGATAGTCAGAAAAAACTTCGTGTCGTTGACCGATTGCAGAATATCAAAATATTTTTCCGCCGTTATTTCTCGCCAAATATTCGGTAGGACAGGAAATATCTTTTCATCGCCAATCATTTCGACATCGCAATTTCTTTCACGCAGAAACCAAATGTAAAGAATCAACAAAGCAAAGGCTTTACTGTCTAATGTTCGGCAATGACTAAAATCGAACACCACGATTTTATTTTCCAAAGTCCAATCAAACAAAGATAAGGCTCTATCGAAATTAACAAAGCCTTGATGAATAATTGAAAAAAAATGCGAAATGCGAATTGTTACTTTAGCTTTTTCGGTTGGCACACAAAAATTATAATCGAAAACTTATGCTTTCAACAATTGTTTAGCAATAACTAAACGTTGAATTTCGCTTGTGCCTTCGCCGATGGTGCAGAGTTTTGAATCGCGCCAGTATTTTTCTGCCGGATAATCCTTTGTGTAGCCGTAACCGCCGTGAATTTGAATGGATTCTTCCGAAACTCGCACGGCAACTTCGGAAGCATAAAGTTTTGCCATCGCCGATTGTTTAGTCGTTTTTTTGTCGTTGTCCTTTAAATATGCGGCTTGCCAGGTTAAAAGCCGCGCCGCCTCGATTTGCGTTGCCATATCTGCGAGTTTGAATTGAATTGCCTGAAATTCGGAAATCGGTTTGCCGAATTGTTGGCGTTCCTTTGAATATTTAACAGCAGCTTCAAAAGCGCCTTGCGCGATGCCGACACTCAACGCCGCGATTGAAATTCTGCCGCCGTCGAGAATTTTCATCGCTTGCAAAAAACCTTCGCCTTCATTGCCGAGTAAATTTTCTTTTGGCACATTGCAATCTTCAAACACGACCGAAGCGGTTTCAGACGCTCGCATTCCGAGTTTATTTTCCTTTTTGTCGGAACGAAAACCTTCCATTGATTTATCGAAAATAAACGCCGAAATTCCTTTGTTGCCTTTTTCCTTATCAGTAACGGCAACAGCGACGCAAGTTTGGCAAGCAATCGCGTGTGTGATGAAATTTTTCGAGCCGTTTATCTTCCATCCGCCATTTGAGCGAACGGCGTTTGTCCGCGTTCCAGCCGAATCGCTGCCGGCTTGCGCTTCCGTCAAACCCCACGCGCCAAAACTTTCGCCTTTAGCAAGCGGCACGAGATATTTTTGTTTTTGCTCTTCAGTGCCGAACTGATAAATGTGATTCGAGCAAAGCGAATTATGCGCCGCCACCGATAAACCGACCGAACCGCAAACCCGTGCGATTTCCTCGATGATCGTTGCGTATTCGACATAACCCATTCCCGCGCCGCCGTATTCTTCGGGAAAAAGAATCCCCATTAAACCGAGTTCAGCAAGTTGCGGACGTAATTCTTCGGGGAAATGTTGTGATTCATCCCATTCCATAACGTGCGGCAAAATCTCGCTTTCGGCAAATTCGCGCACACTCATTTTTATTTGCTGTTGTTCTTCCGTAAGTTCAAAATTCATAAATGTTATTATCGTAGTTTATCAATAAATACAGTTCCATTATAAATTTATTAAGTAGCAACCGACAACTATAAGTTATAATTAAATAAATGAGCGTTATTAAAATTGTTCTAAAAGTGCTGTTCGGTATTATTTTTGTTTTAGCCGGAATAAATCATTTTCTCGATCCTGATTTTTATCTTAAAATAATGCCGCCATATCTGCCTTTGCACCTTTTTCTAGTTTATTTGAGCGGTGTTTTCGAGATTATTTTGGGCGCGATACTTTTGATTCCAAAATTTTCACGTCTTGCCGCTTGGTGTTTAATCGCCTTTCTGATCGCGGTATTTCCGGCAAATATTTATATGGCGATGAATACGGAATTGTTTCCCGAATTTAAGCCTTTGTTAATTTGGCTAAGACTTCCGATTCAATTCTTGTTGATAGCTTGGGCTTTTTGGTTGACGAAACCTTCGGTTAAAAGATGAATGAAATAATTATCATCGGTGCCGGAATTGGCGGACTTTCCGCTGCGTGTCGTCTTGCAAAAGCGGGATTTTCCGTGACGATTTTGGAGAAAAACGAAACAATTGGCGGAAAGGTCAATCTTCTCGAAGCCGGTGGCTATAAATTTGACACGGGCGCGAGTTTGTTGACGATGCGACACGTTTTGGAAGAACTGTTCGAGTTTGCAGAACGCGAAATCAAAGATTATTTGGATATAATTCCGCTTGAACCTATTTGCCGATATTTTTGGTCGGACGGCACGATTTTTGACGCTTCGACTGATTTGCAAAAAACCGAAAACGAAATTGCCAAATTAGAGCCGAACGATGTTGAAAATTTTCACAAGTATTTAACGGATGCGAAACAAAAATACGAGATTGCCGAAAAGACTTTTCTGTCACACAGTTTGAATGATTTGCCCAAATTTCTGCGCCCGAAATATCTCAAAGATTTACTTACAATTTCGAGTTTGAAAACTTTGGATAAGCACAACAAAAACTATTTTCAATCGGCGAAACTTCGCCAACTTTTCAATCGTTTTGCTACTTATAACGGTTCATCGCCATATCAAACTCCGGCAACTTTCGCGCTCATTCCGTATGTCGAATTCGGTTTGGGTGCGTGGTATGTCAAAGGCGGAATGTATGAAATTCCGCGCAGTTTGGAGAAATTGGCGAGAGAACTAGGTGTAACGATTTACACCGAATCGGAAGTTGAAAAAATCGAGATCGAAGACGGAAAAGCCGTCGGTGTGTGTGTCGGCGGAGAAGTTTTTAGTTGTGATTTTGTTGTTGCCAATTCCGACGCGATTGAAACTTATCGAACTTTAATTGATAAAAAAGCGCGAAAAAGTTTTTCCGATAAAAAATTAAATAAAATCGAACCGTCGTGCAGTGGTTTTGTTTTGCTTCTCGGCACGAAAAAACAGTTTCCAAACTTGGCGCATCACAATATATTTTTCTCCGACGATTACAAAGCCGAATTCGACGCGATTTTTAAGCAAAAACGTCCGGCGATGAATCCGACAATTTACGTCTGCGCGGCTTCAAAAACCGATGAAACGCAATCACCGAAAAACTGCGAGAACTTATTTATTTTGGTCAATGCGCCTTACACGAGTTCGGCGACAAATTGGCAAAACGAAGCGAAAAGTTACCGCGATTTAATTATCGAAAAACTCGAACGATTCGGTTTGGAAGATTTGGAAAACTCTATAGAATTCGAGCAAATTATCACGCCCGAAGATTTTGAGAAAAAATATGCGGCAAATCGCGGTTCGATTTACGGCGTTTCGTCAAACGGAATTTTTAGCGCATTTCTGCGTCCGCCAAATAAATCGAAAGATATTGAAAATCTATATTTCGTCGGCGGCGCAACTCATCCGGGCGGCGGGATTCCGCTTGTTTTGTTATCAGGCAAAATGGCAAGCGATCTGATTCTGCGGAACAGGTCAGAACCACCCGCTGACGCAGGCGGTTCTGACACGGGTCGCCAATGATGTCACTAACGTAATTTGTCAATATGGCTATTTGAATTTAGCCTTTATTTACTATTAAGCCGCTTCGTTTTATTATTGAAAGGAAAAATTATGAAATACTGTCCGAGTTGTCAAACAAATTATGCCGATGACACGCTTAGATTTTGTTTGCAAGACGGAACGCCGCTTGCCGAACTTTCAAACCAAAATGCACCAACGGTTTTTTTGACAGAATCGGAAACGCTTGTTTCCCCGAAACGAGTCGAACCGTTGGGACAGACACCGCAAAATTGGGAGCAAAGCCAGGTAACGCGGGTTTCTTCGCTAGAATCTGAGCCGAAAAAATCGAACACGGTGATGGCTGTTTTGCTGACTGCTTTAGGAATGTTTTTGCTTTTTGGAGTAGCGGGAATCGGTGCGTGGCTGTATTTCAAAGATGGCAAAACCGAAGTCGTTCAAAATAAAGATTTTACTTCTCCGAATTCAAACGGGCAAATGTTTGATTCAAATAAAAACTCAAAAGTTTCACCGTCGCCGTCTGCTTCTCCAAAAAATTCTTCGCTTATTCCTACGCCGTTAGCGACGATGACACCGGTCGTTATGCCGACACCGGACGAAAATCCCGAACAGGCAAAAAAAGATGTTTCGAGCAAAATTTATTCGTGGAAATCGGCGGCAGAATCGCGCAACCTCAACGCTTATATGAGCAATTATGCCGACACGATTGATTATTACAACAAACGGTCGGCAAGCGCGGGCTTTGTCAGAAACGACAAGCAACGGGCTTTTACTGCCTACGATAATATCAAAATAAATCTCAGCAATATGCGTGTCAGCCCTGACGATTCGGGCGAAAATGCGACGGCGATTTTTGATAAAGAATGGGTTTTTGAGAGCGCCGGAAAATACAACGCGGGCAAAGTGCAAACGCAATTACGACTCAAAAAATTCGGCGATGAATGGCGCATTACGGGCGAAAGAGATTTGAAAGTTTATTACGTTGACAAATAAATGAAGGCTTTACGTTTTGAAAATAACCAATTGAAACTTGCTGAAATTTCTCAGCCGAAAACTGAAAATGAAGCACTCGTGCGCGTTTTGATGTCGGGAATCTGCAACACGGATCTGGAAATCGCCAAAGGATATGCGAATTTTGAAGGCACAATCGGGCACGAGTTTGTGGGCATTGTCGAAGAATCGGCTGACAAAAATTGGATTGGAAAAAGAGTTGTCGGCGAAATAAATGTCGGTTGTGCTGAATGTGAAGTTTGCAAAAAAGGTGATGCGCGGCATTGTTTGGCGCGAACGGTTTTGGGCATTAAAAACCGCGATGGCGCACACGCCGAGTTTTTAACTTTGCCGACACGCAATCTTTTAGAAGTTCCCGACGAGGTTTCTAATTTGCAAGCTGTTTTCGTCGAACCTCTGGCGGCGGCGTTTGGAATTACCGAGCAAGTTTCGATTGAGCCGCATACAAAAGTCGCGGTTGTCGGCGACGGCAAACTGGGAAATTTATGCGCGCAAAGTCTTGCCCTGAAAAGCCGAAATGTTTCGCTAATCGGCAAATATAAAGAAAAACTTTCGATTGCGGCAGTTCGTAATATCGAAGGAGTTTTGCTTAAAAATGCGCCGAAATTAAATCGGCAGTTCGATGTAGTCGTTGAAGCCAGCGGTTCGGAAGCCGGCTTTGATCTGGCACTGGATTTACTCAAACCACGCGGCAAATTAGTCTTGAAATCCACATTTCACGGCGAAGCAAAATGGACTGCGTGGCGCGTCGTGGTTGATGAAATAACGATTGTCGGTTCGCGTTGCGGAATGTTTGCGCAGGCTTTAGACCTTTTAAAAACGGAAGCCGTCGATGTCGAAAGTCTAATCAGCGATGAATTTAAGCTAAACGATGGCGTAAGTGCGATGAATCACGCCGCAAACAAAGGGGTGATGAAAGTTTTGCTTTCATCATAGCGTTGACCTCAGCTAAGATTCTGATTCGCAAAGTTTTAATTCGTCATTGTTTTTCGACTTTTGTTATAATGAAACAAAGCGATATAGTTGCTTGCTAATGTCTTGATTTTCCAGGAGAGATTTTATGTCAATTTATAAGACGAAGAAAGTTTTGTCTGGTAAAGTAAGTATGGGTTTAACGGATTTTATCTACTTATTTTTAGTTTTTTCGATAAGTGCGGGATTTTCATTTGCTCAAACAAATCCCGTTGTTGAGCAAAAAAGAGAAACAATTATTTCTCCTGAACAACTTTCAGCCTCTTTTGCGGAAGTTGCGCGGCGCGTTGAGCCTGCCGTTGTCAACATTGACACGAAGGGAAAAGTTCCCGACCTGACACTCAAAAACGATAAACCTGATGAAAACACCGAAGATATTATGGAGTTTTTCCGCCGTCGTCGTCCTTCTTATGCGGTTGGAAGCGGCTTTATCGTCGATAAATCCGGTTATATTTTGACAAATTATCACGTTGTGGAAGATGCTTCGCGGGTTACTGTGCGCCTTCAAACAGATGAAGAATATGTCGCAAAAATAATCGGTGTAGATGATCAAACCGATTTGGCGGTATTGAAAATCGAAGCCGGACGAGATTTGCCGTTTGTCAAACTCGGCAATTCGGACGCGGCAGAGATCGGCGATTGGGTTTTGGCAATAGGTTCACCGTTTGGTTTGGCGCAAACCGTAACAGCGGGAATTATCTCTCAAACCAAGCGCGAAACGCCTTACGCTTCGCAGTTTCAAAAATTTATTCAAACCGATGCGGCGATAAATCGTGGAAATTCCGGCGGTCCGCTGGTTAATATGAATAGCGAGGTTATCGGTATAAATTCACAAATTGCTACTTCGACAGGCGATTATAACGGCATCGGTTTTGCTTTGCCGTCAAACGAGGCGGCAAATGTTTATCGGCAAATTTTGCAAATGGGCAAGGTGCGGCGCGGCTATTTGGGCGTAAATCTGGAATCGGTTAAAGCGGAATTTGCTAAGGTTTACGGTCTTCCCGAAGTCAAAGGCGCGATCATAACCAACATCGGCGACAAACAAAGTGCCGCCGCCGGCGCAGGTCTTCAAGCCGGCGACATAATTCTCGAATTTAACGGCACAAAAATTCTTAATTCTCAGGATTTGATTCAAAAAGTAGCTTCGACCGAACCGGAAAAACAAGTTAATCTCGTTTTTTATCGTGAAAACGGCAATCGCCTCGAGCGCAAAACAGTTCTTATCAAATTAGATGAACGTCCATCGAATAATGTCTTTGGCGACGATGAAACACCGAAAAAATTGTCAATTGACGGACAGAAAAAACCGCTAGAGCCGCTTGGTTTGACATTATCCGAACTAACGCCGCCGCTTGCCGCCGTTTATAAACTCGAAGGCGAAAAGGGAGTAATTATAAAAAACATCAATCCGGCAAGTTTTATCGCCGATGTCAAAAATTCAAGCGGCACGGACGCGCTAAATGAGGGCGACTTGGTTCAGCGCGTTAATCGGGTGCAGGTAACGAGTATAAAAACTTTTAACGATGTCGTCAGTAAATTAAAAACCGGCGATGCGGTTGTTTTGCAAATCCTCAATTTCAACCGTCAAACCCGAAGTCCGCAACTTCGTATTGTTCAATTTACAGTTCAATAAATTGTAGTCTAATGTCTAAAGTCCAATGTCTAAAGTCAATTTGTCTTTTCCGACATTGGACTTTAGACATTGGCTTTTAAACTTAAAAATATGGCAAAAGCAAAAGTATCAAAAACAAAAAAACCAACAAAACCAACAACTTATAAAAATTATATCAACGGCGAATGGGTAAAATCTGCGTCCGGCGAATGGTTTGACAATTTAAATCCGGCTGATACAACTGATGTTGTCGGACGTTTTCCGCGTTCGACGGCGGAAGATGTGGACAAAGCCGTCGAAGCGGCGAAAAACGCGGCGACGAAATGGCGGCGCACGCCTGCACCGAAACGCGCGGAGATTTTGTTTCGCTTAGGCGAGATTTTGCGCGACAACAAAGAAAGTTTTACACGCGATATGACGCGCGAAATGGGCAAAGTTTTGAAGGAAGCGGGCGGCGATGTGCAGGAGGCGATTGACTGCACATATTACACGGCGGGCGAAGGTCGGCGTTTGCACGGCTTTACGACTCCGGCGGAAATGCCGAACAAATTTGCGATGTGCGTCCGTCAGCCGGTCGGCATTTGCGGCTTGATTACGCCGTTTAACTTTCCGATGGCGATTCCTTCGTGGAAACTGATTCCCGCACTTGTTTGCGGCAATACGGTTGTGATGAAATCGGGCGAAGACGTGCCGCTTTCGACGATAAATTTAATCAAATCGTGCGAAGAAGCGGGCATTCCGAAAGGTGTCATTAATCTCGTCAACGGATTCTCCGAACCCGGCGAAGCACTCGTCAATCACAAAGACACGCGCCTGATTTCGTTCACCGGCTCAACCGACACC
>JANMAA010000163.1:0-20792 GCA_031359215.1 Acidobacteriota bacterium
GTTTTGCCGCCGATGACATCATTTTATTTTTGGGAAGGCGACGTGCAAAAAGAATCGGAACATCTGCTTTTAATCAAAACTCTTTCCACCAAGTATGCCGAATTAGAAAAATTTATCCAAGTCAATCACAGTTACGACACACCCGAAATCGTCGCTTTACAGACAAGTCAGGTTGCAGAAAGTTACCTTGATTGGATGAAAGACTATCTCGGTTAATTGTTTTTTGCCAGTGGCGTAATCTTGTGATGCTAAATGTAAATAATTTTGATTTATTGAAATGGTGATTTGTAAATATTTCAAAAGTCAGCAATGAGATTTAGTTTATAGATTTTGATTATGAAACGGCTTTCAAGGCTTATTAAATTGAGTTATCCAATTGAATTGTTAAGCAGATTTTTTTATCAAAAACGGGCGTTTTTGATACTGTTTATTTTAGCTTTTAGCGACACTCAATATAAGCATCATTTTCAGCGTAGTAAATAACCGATCTGCATTTATCTTCTGTTGATGGATAGTGTCCGCAATTTTCTTTCCAAAATTCTACCACTTCTTTAGCAACATACACCTCCAAGAAATAACTCAAATCTTTTGGTGCATCAATTAATTCTCTAGCTTCAGATTGAGAACAAATAACTGCGCGAGAATTAGCAGACCATTCAGGATTTCTCTCTGCATAAATAACTGAATTATCGTCAAAATCATCTAGTTTTTCGAGTAATACAGAAAGAATAATTACTTCGCCAAGTGCGACGCTTGAAGTAGTAGCATCAATATTCCATTCTATTTTATCTGAAACGACCACTGTTCCTGCAAGAATATCTCCAAGCCTCTGCTTTCGTTCCGAAGAGATAATTATTAGTCCGGCAGGTAATCCACCAAATAAAATTGGGTTTACTTCAACTAGACGCAATATTCCCCTTATTAAAGCCGCCTTCCAATCACAGCGATTGCCGTTAAGTTTCCGCACAATCAAACCCTGAAAGTATTTTCCCAAAGTTCGTGACCAGAGAGCCTCGAAAACGATGAAATAAGCAAAGTAGATGAGGATATAAAAAATAAATTTAATGATTGGATAGCCTTCAGGAATAAGAACTGCAACCGCCATCATTAAGGAAAATCCAATAAGGTTATCTATGAAAGCTGCAATGAAGCGTTCCTTCGATACCTCGCCAACCACATTCATACCCACTTTCTCCCTAATTCAAAATGAAGATTTATTCCTAATTTTAGCAATCGTCCATAGATTCTTAAAAATGTCTCAAAAAGGGTCTTTTCGACACCATAAAAAAGTATAGACCACAAAATTTGGACGCTATCTATTTTTTGCATCATCTTCATTTACTTCGCAGGTTCTGATAATAAAATCAACCGCCTCTTTCGGCGAATCGGTCAAATACATCAATCCTAAATCTTCGGCGTTGATGTTTTTTTCGTTGAGCATTGTTGAAGTCATCCACGAAACCAATCCTTTCCAATATTGCGAACCGAAAAGAACAACCGGAAAGTTGCGGATTTTGCGCGTTTGAATGAGCGTTAACGCTTCAAAAACTTCGTCCATCGTGCCGAAACCTCCTGGAAAAATTATGTAGGCGTTACTGTATTTTATGAACATCGTCTTACGCACCATAAAATATTTGAACGTCAGACTTTTATTTTGATAAGGATTCGGCACTTGCTCGAACGGCAGTTCGATATTGCATCCGACGGAAACTTTTCCGGATTAAAACGAGCCGCGATTTGCCGCTTCCATAATGCCCGGACCGCCGCCCGTAATTACTTCAAAACCGGCTTCAGCCAGCAGTTTTCCGGTCTCCCGCGCCGCTATGTAATTTACGTTATCTTCGCCGGTGCGCGCCGAGCCGAAAACGGAAACGCCCTTGGTAATTGTCGCCAACGAATCAAAACCGTTGACGAATTCGCCCATAATACGAAAAACGCGCCACGAATCGGAACTTTTAAATATATCGTCCGGTTCGGGCGACCGAAGCAAAACTTCGTCTTCCGTCGTTTGCCAGTAAGAATTTTTTGCCTGCTCCTTAGCTTCGGCGACGGTTTCCGGCACTTTCGGTATATCTTTCTTTTTATCAGGTTTATTTACTATTTTAGTATCGGTTTTGTTTAATTTAGTTTTTGCCATTTATAAAATTTTATTGAGTATGAGATTTAATCTCAACGAACTAGATTCCCATAATATTGTATCCGCAATCAACATAAATCGTTTCGCCGGTGATTGCCGATGATAAATCGCTAACGAGAAAAAGCGCGGTGTTGCCGACTTCGCGGGCTTCGACATTGCGGCGCAGAGGCGATTTTTCGGCGATATGCTTGAGCATCAAGCCCATATTCTTTACGCCGCGAGCCGAAAGTGTGTTTATCGGACCGGCACTGACAGCATTGACGCGAATGTTTTGCTTGCCCAAATCTTCCGCTAAATATCTGACAGAGGCTTCGAGTGCGGCTTTTGCCACGCCCATCACATTATAATGCTGCACAACTTTTTCCGCGCCGTAATAACTCATCGTGATAATGCTGCCGCCGTCTTTCATCAACGGGACAGCCGCTAATGCAACCTGTGTCAGTGAAAACGCGCTGATTTCGAGCGCGGTCAAAAATGCTTCGCGGCTGGTTGTCAAAAACTCGCCTTCGAGAGCTTCTTTCGGCGCATAAGCAATCGAGTGAATCAAAAAATCGAGTTTTCCGAACGTCTTTTCAACAGTTGAAAAAGCCGCGTCAACCTCAGCCTGATTAGTCACATCACACGGCACGACAAGCGTATCCGGCATATCTTTGGTTAATTTTTCGACGTTTTCTTTCAGCCGTTCGCCTTGATATGTAAAAGCCAGCTTCGCGCCCTGCGCCGCGCAAGCCTGAGCGCACGCCCAGGCGATTGAACGCTGGTTGGCGACTCCAAAAATCATTCCGACTTTGTTTTCGAGCATAAGTTTTAAATCCTAAAGTCCAAACAGCAAATTGTAAATGGAAAAATCCTATTTGTTAAGTTAAGCTATCCAACTAATCTTAAATTTCCGACTTTTTATAACCTATGAAACTATCTTTTGAAGAATATCAGGCAAACGCCAAACAGACGGCTTTATATCCGAACCGGCTGAAAAATCTCGAATATCCGACGCTCGGACTTACCGGCGAAGCAGGTGAAGTCGCCAACATCGTCAAAAAAATTCAACGCGACTACGGCGGCATAATTACCGACGAAATCCGCACCAAACTAAAAGACGAACTCGGCGACGTTCTCTGGTATATTTCCGCCTGTGCCGATGAGTTGGGTGTGACGCTCACCGAAATTGCGGAGTTTAATATCAAGAAACTAGCGATGCGACACAATCGAATTTCTAAAGATTGATATTAACGGCAACAAGAGTAATGCCCCGCAAAAGCGGGCTGCTCTGCGCCTGCACTTAAAGTTGGAAAAGAAATATGCTGAAAGCCGGTCTGACAGGTTCGATTGCAGTTGGGAAATCATTTGTTTGCGAGGTGTTGCGCGAACTCGGTGCGGTTGTGATTGATGCGGATGAAACGGCGCGGGACGTTGTGAAACCGGGAATGATTGGCTTGCGTAAAATTATTGAAAACTTCGGTAGGGAAGTTTTACAACCAAATGGCGAACTCGACCGTATAAAACTTGGCGCGATTGTTTTTGCCGACAGTGCGAAACGGCAACTGCTTAATTACATTGTGCATCCATTAGTTATCGAAGCACAAAACGATTGGCTACAAGCACAGGAGCAAGAGAATCCGCAGGGAATAGCTGTTATTGATGCGGCTTTGATGATAGAATCGGGAAGTTACAAAAGATTTACGAAATTGATTGTCGTTTGGTGCAAACCTGCGATACAATTGGAAAGGTTGATGTTACGCAATAGTTTAAGCGAAACGGAAGCCTTAAAACGCATCAACGCACAGATGCCGCAGGAAGAAAAAAAGCGTTATGCAGATTTTTTGATCGATACTTCAGCTGGTTTTGAAGATGCGCGAAGCCAAACGATAGAAGTTTTTGAACAATTAAAACTTTTAATCTAAATATGAATCCACAGATGAATAAAGGTAAACACAGATATAAAATTCAAAAAAAATCTGTTTGTTTTTATGCACATTTGTGTCTAATTTCTCTGATTTTGCTTTTTACGGCTTGCAGTGAATTGGAAAAACCGAAACCCGAACCTTTCTACGCCGAAACCGCGCCGCCGGTCAAAAAAGAATTTCGCTGGAGCAACGGAAAGATGCCGAAATCGTTTGATCCGGCACTTGCCGCTGCGCCGCCTGAAACGGATGTCGTTCGCGCTCTTTATGAAGGTTTGACCGATACGAATCCGAAAAACTTGAAGACGATTCCCTCGGTTGCGATAGATTGGTCGGCTTCGGAAGATAATAAAACTTGGACTTTTATGCTTCGGCGTGATGCCAAATGGTCAAACGGGGAACAAGTTACGGCAAAAGATTTTGTTCGTTCGTGGAAGCGTTTGGCGGCAATGGGCGACAAGGTTTCGCATTATAAATTACTCAATAATATTGTCGGGATGCAGGTTGCGGAAAAAGAAGAAACGCCGGTTAAAGAATCGACTCAGTTAGATGTTTTTTCCAAACAACCGTTGAATCAAAACCTTCCACAACTTTTCAAAAAACCGAATATCGACTCGAATACAGCTCAAAAGTCGGAAGTAAAACCAACTCCTCCGAACAAAACCGAAAATGAAAAAAAAGTTGACTCAATTACGGAAGAACAGCCAAAAAACGCTGAAAAGCAGAAAACAGGAGAAAAGAATGAAACTATAACCGAACCGAAATTCGGTGTTGAGGCAGTTGATAATTTTATATTGAGAGTTTCGCTTGTTCAGCCCGATAAAGATTTCCCCGCATTAGTCGCAAATCCGATTTTTCGCCCGATTTACGGTGACGGAAGAGAGTTCGAGGAAGATAAATTAAACGCCGGTATTGTTACCAACGGAGCATTTCGCATCTTTTCAATCGGGCAAGACGGCATCACGCTTGACCGCGCCGAACATTATTGGAACAAGGGACAAATCGATCTCGAACGAGTGCGGTTTGTGCCGACGGCAAATGCCGAAAGTGCATTGGAAGCATATCGCAAAGGCGAAGTTGACGCGGTTACAAACGCCGACTTTGAACCGTTGGCATTGAAACTTCTGACACCGTTCGATGATTTTGAGCGCACGACGCATAGTGCGTTAAATTTTTACGAATTTAATCAAAATAATGCGCCGTTCAATGATCGTCGTGTTCGTGAAGCCTTGACCATTGCAATCGAGCGCGAGCGGCTGACCGATGGCGATATGGACGGCGCAAGCAAACCTGCGGTTCGTTTTCTGCCTTTTGCCGAAGATACAAAAGTCGAACTCAAGCAAGACAATGAAAAGGCGCAAGACCTTTTGAAGGAAGCCGGTTTTTCCAACGGTGAAAACTTTCCGACTATCAATCTCGTCATCAATCGCAACAATACTCAACAACGGATAGCTAATTCGGTAGCGAAAATGTGGAAGGAAAATCTGAACATCGAAACTAAAGTCACAGTCAAGGAATCAAATGAACTCGATATTGCCAAAAAAGCCGGTGATTTTGACTTGATAAGACGCGGTATTGTCCTTCCGACAACCGATGAACTGGCAAATATGCTGGCGATGTTTCCGCCTCAGTTGCCGAAAATCGAAACAAAATCACCGGACGAAAAAGTTAAACTGAATGAAGTTCCGACAGTTGAAAAACCGAAAATCGAATCGAATCTTTCCGAAAAAATAACGCCGGATACGCCGAAAGATGAAACATCCGGGAAAGAAAATTTAGCGTCGGAAATACCCGAAAATTCAGCCGAAACCGAAACGATATTGACCGAAGAAGAAGCGATGTCCGAACTTCCCGCCATTCCGCTTTATTTTCCGACTTCTTATTCTTTAGTCAAGCCGTATATTCAAGGTTTTGAAATCAATACTTTGGACGCGCCTTCGCTTAAAGATGTGCGAATTGATAATAATTGGCAACCGAAAAAGGTAAAAAACGAATCGTAAATTAGTCATTGTAAATTAGTCATTCGTTGGTAGAGTCTTCATCATTTTAGTTTTGCTTGCAAAGGATTAACAAAAAAAGGAGCGTGTTTTATGGCACATATTAGTTTTATCCAATTTCGTTCAATATTGGTGATAGTCATTTTGTCTTCTTTGCTTGCCGGATGTCTGACCTCGGCAAACAGTCGTTATTTCGGACGCACAATACCGCCGAAAGACAATATCTTACGATATGTTTCCGGTTCGGAACCGGAATCGCTCGACCCGCAATTCGGCACCGGACAGCCGGAAGCACGGATTTATATGTCTTTATATGAAGGATTAGTGGCATATCACCCTAAAACGAATGAACCGATTCCGGCGATTGCGGAAAGTTGGGAGCCGAGTGCCGATGGAACGGAATATTTATTCCATCTGCGGAAAAATGCCAAATTTTCCAATGGTGACCAGATAACTGCCAAAGACTTTGCCTATTCATTTCGTCGTGCTATTTCGCCCGAACTCGCAGCGCGTAACGGGATTCTTGCTTACTACATAAAATATGCCGAAGCCTATAATTCGGGTCAATCGTTCGTCAAAGACGCAAACGGACAATTTTTACTGAAAAAAGATTTTGCCGAACCCGATCCGAATAAACCTGCGGAAAGTATCGCACCGCAACACGACACATTAGGCGGCGACAGCGAGTTTCATCGATTTATAGATTCACCTGAAAGATTATTTGTGCCGACTGACGAAAAGGAACGCGCTAAAGTTTTTGAAAAGGATGCGAAATTGAAAACAGCCGTTGAAGGCAAAGAATTAGTGCCGGTAAAAGCCGAAGATGTTGGGGTGGAAGCCGTTGATGACTATACTTTTCGTATTAAATTGCATCAGCCCGCACCATTTTTCTTAGGACTTCTAGCTCATCAATTCTTTATGGTCGTTCCACAAAAAACCATCGAAAAATATGGACTTAATTGGACAAAACCGGAAAATATCGTAACGAGTGGAGCGTTCAAACTTTCAATTTGGAAGCCCTACGATGAAATAATTGTCGTCAGAGATCCGAATTATTGGGATGCGGCAAACGTAAAACTCGACGGCATCGAGTTTTATCCGCTGGATGAACAAACGACGATGATGAATCTTTATAAAGCGGGACGAGTTGATGCGCTTTATAATCATACTGTTCCCGCGCCGTGGAACGATGTGATCCGGCAGTTTAAAGATGAATACTTATTGTTTCCCGAAGTGGCGACCGAATTTTATATCGTAAGTGTAAAAAAACCGCCGATGGATAATCTAAAGGTGCGTCAAGCTTTTAGTTTAGCAATTAATCGTGAAGCCCTCGCCGAATTTCGCAAAACCGTTAAACCATTAACCGATCAGACACCTGAGGGAATTTTTCCTAAATATGAAGAAGCCCGAAAGAAGATTTACGCCGAAAAATTGAAGGAAAATAATATTTCACAAGAAGAGTGGGCAAAACGCATTTTCGACCCGGAAAAAGCCAGAAAATTAATGACCGAAGCCGGTTATCCGGTGCAAAAAAGTGGTAATGGATATTCCACACCTAGTTTTCCGGCAGATAAAATCAGCGTTACTTACAACACGGCAGAGAGTAATAAAGCCACCGCCGAATTTGTGCAAGCGCAGTGGAAACAAAATTTGGGTATTACCGTTCCGCTTAAAAATTTGGAATTCAAAACATATTTGCCGCTGATTTCGAGTGTCGGCTACGATGGTTTCGGACGGCGTGGTTGGGTTGGCGATTATATGGATCCATTCACCTTTTTGGGACTTTATTATACGCCGGCTAATGATGGCGGATCGGGTTGGTGGGACCCGAAATATGACAAGATTCTTGACGAAGCTAATAACACGGTTGATGTGCAAAAACGCTATGAAAAACTTGCCGAAGCCGAATTTTATGTTTCTCAGCAACAGGTCGTCATTCCGCTGATGACGCAGGGAACGAGTTGGATGAAAAAGCCATATGTCAAAGGATTATATCCGAATCCGGGAACTTTATTTCCGTGGAAATTTGTCTATATCGAACAGGATTCCGAAAAATGGGACAAAAATGTCGATAATATTATGAAGGAAACTGACCCGGTTTACGAATCACAAATCAGCCAACTTACAGCGACACAGGATCAGATGGAGAAATCGAAGAAGACGGAAACTCAAGCGGATAATAAATCTGAATAAAGAAAATGGACGAAGAAAAAATAGACAAAACGATTGAAATTATTTTGCAAAATCAGGCTCAGTTTTATGCTGATTTACAAATGCTTCAAGAAACAAATAAAGAAGCCGAAAAGCGTGTCAGTGTTTTGGAAAGAGCCGCCGTCAATCTTTACAACGCGCAAACGAAAACCAACGAAACCGTTGATAAATTAGCCGATAAAGTTGACGGATTAGTTGACAAAGTTGACGGATTAACTGACAAAGTTGATATATTGGTTTCTGCTCAAAAGGAAACCGATGAGCGTTTGAATGCAGTAATTTTTATAGCGGAAAAATTCTTTAGCGGAAACAATGGAGATCTAGAAAAACCGAAGTAAACATTCAACAGTTATTGGTAAAAAGTGTCTGATCTGATAACTGATAATTGGTAACTGAAAATATGTTAAATTTCATAATTCGTAGATTGTTAATAATTATCCCGATGGCATTGCTGGTCGTTACGCTGACTTGGGGATTGATTCGTATTGCACCCGGCAATTTTTATTCGACTGAAAAGAAATTACCGCCTGCCATTGAAGCAAATATCAAAAAAAAATACGGTTTGGACAAGCCCTGGTATTCGCAATACGCGATAATGATGGGCAATATCGTGCGGCTTGATTTCGGCGATTCACTGAAATATCAAGGACAGTCTGTCAATGATATTATTAAACGCCATTTACCATATTCGGCGACAATGGGTATTTTGGCATATTTACTGGCATTGGTTATTGGATTAGCGGCGGGAATTATTGCCGCACTTAAACAAAATTCGGCGTTCGATTATGGTTCGATGTCATTGGCAATGCTTGGTTTATCCGTGCCGAACTTTGTTTTGGGTCCGATTTTGGTTCTTATTTTTTCACTGGGACTTTTTTGGTTGCCGCCGGCACGTTGGGGTGGAATTTCAAATTTGATTCTGCCCGTTATAACCTTATCGGCAATTTATGCGGCATACATCGCCCGATTGACAAGAGCAGGAATGCTTGAAGTGATGCGCTCCGATTACATTCGCACGGCGCGGGCGAAAGGATTGCCGGAATGGAAGGTTTTGCTCAAACATGGTCTTCGCGGCGGCATCGTTCCGGTGGTTTCATTTACCGGTCCGGCGTTGGCTTCGCTGCTTGCGGGAACGGTCGTGGTCGAAAGGGTTTTTGGTATTCCCGGGCTTGGAAATATCTTTATCCAAGCCAATCTCAACCGCGATGAGCCTTTAGTTTTAGGAATTGTAGCTTTTCTTTCGATTTTGATTATGATTTTTAATCTGATTGTTGATATTTCCTACGGATTTTTAGATCCGCGCATTCGATATGAGTAGTAGATTTCAGTTGATAGTTATCAAGTTTCCATTTTAGAATCCGGCGGCAAAAATTAACATCGTCCGGGGAAGCGAACGGATTAATAAAGTTATGGCAGAACATACAGAAATAATAAAGGGAACATCGCTTTGGAAGGACGCTTGGAAACGTCTTTTGAAAAATAAATTAGCTGTTTTCGGCTTAATCGTGATGGTAGTTATGGTTATTGCCGTCAGCATCGGACCGTCGATTATTCGTTGGACAACCGGTTTTACGGCTGATTTTATTCCGCCTGAGGGTGAACTGATAAAATCGTTTCCGCCATCGCTTCAGCATCCGATGGGAACTGATGAAGCCGGACGAGATTTGCTTGCCAGAGTTTTGCAGGGCGGACGAATTTCATTGATGGTCGGCGTTATTTCAACGATTGTCTCACTTCTTGTCGGTGTTAGCTACGGCGCGATTGCCGGTTATATGG
Organism: Acidobacteriota bacterium; assembly: GCA_031359215.1. GTDB lineage: Bacteria > Acidobacteriota > Blastocatellia > Pyrinomonadales > Pyrinomonadaceae. The sequence goes on from JANMAA010000163.1 coordinate 10,023, forward strand.
GCGGCAGGATCGACAATATTATGATGCGGATTGTAGATGTTATTTATTCGATTCCTTATATTCTTATCGTCATAGTTTTGCTTTCGGTTTTCAGCGGACAAAATACACCTGCTTGGATTCAAAAAATCTCCGATACATTCGGCGGCGCGGGAAATCAAGGTTTAAGTCAGATTTTCCTGCTGTTTTTCGCATTAGGACTGGTATCGTGGCTGACGATGGCGCGGGTTGTGCGCGGACAGATTCTCTCGCTCAAAAATCAGGAATTTGTTTTAGCGGCGCGGGCAACAGGTGTCTCGACCTTTGGAATTATTTTCAAACATCTCGTTCCAAACTCGCTCGGTCCCGTGATTATTTATGCAACTTTGACGATTCCTTCGGTAATGTTGACCGAAGCATTTTTGTCATTTTTGGGTTTGGGCGTTCAGGCACCTTACGCTTCGTGGGGAAGTCTGGCTGCCGACGGAATCAAGAACATCGCCATTTATCCATGGCAACTTATTTTCCCCGGCGTGACGATGGCGTTGACCTTATTTTCACTTAACTTTTTAGGCGATGGTTTGCGCGATGCGCTCGATCCTCAGACGCGAAAATTCTAGTCGGAATTGAAATAATGAACGAACAAAACGGAACAATTTTATCGGTCAAAGACCTGAAAACATATTTTCAGACAGAAGACGGTGTGGTTAAAGCGGTTGACGGCATTTCTTTTGAATTGAAGAAAGGTGAAACAATCGGCATCGTCGGCGAATCGGGCAGCGGCAAATCGGTTACGAATCTTTCGATAATGCGGCTGATTCCCGAACCGCCCGGAAAAATCGTCAACGGGGATATTATCTTTAAGGGAATTGACGTTCGCAAACTCTCGATGGAAGATGTGCGGAAGATTCGCGGCAAGCGAATTGCGATGATCTTCCAAGACCCGATGACTTCGTTGAATCCGTTTTTGAAAATCTCGACGCAATTGATGGAAGTTACGCAACTTCATCTCGGACATACGAAAAATCAGGCTTATCAACACGCGATAAAAATGCTGAAAACCGTCGGCATTCCTGATGCGGAAAATCGGATTGACAGCTATCCGCACGAATTTTCCGGCGGAATGCGTCAGCGTGTAATGATTGCAATGGCTTTATCGTGTCAACCCGAATTACTCATTGCTGATGAGCCGACAACTGCTTTAGACGTTACGATTCAAGCGCAAATTCTCGAATTGATTAAAAATCTGAAGGCAGAATTCGGTGCAAGCGTGATTCTAATTACTCACGATTTAGGCGTGGTTGCCGGAATGACCGAAAAAATTATCGTGATGTATGCCGGAAAGGTTTTTGAAACCGCACCGACTGCTGAACTTTTCGCCACGCCGGCAAATCCATATACGAAAGGATTATTAAAAAGCGTTCCTGATCCGGCACACGAAGAAGGCACGGCACTTTATCAAATTCCCGGACTTCCGCCCGATGTCGCGCATCTGCCGCCGGGATGTCCGTTTGCCGAAAGATGCGAAAGAGTTCAGGAAGTTTGCCGCCGTGAATTTCCGCCGTTTGTCCAAATAAACGAAAATCATCATTCGCTATGCCATTTTGCTAAAGAAGTTTTTGCCGAATCGGTTGCTGAAAGAGAAAAATAATGAGTGTTGATACTTCGACAATCACAACTCAAAAACATTATCCGCCGCAAGTTTCGGGTGAGACTGACATTTTTTATCCCGAAACGGACGAATCAATTATGCCCGAAGTAATTATTCATTTTTTGTTAAGCGTGCGGATGGCTTCGACGCTTTTGGCTTTTTTTGCCAATCGGGAAGATGCGAAGGTTTTTGGAAATTGTATGTTGTATTACGAAAAAGACAATCCGCGAAAAGTGATTTCACCTGATTTGATGGTTTGTTTCGGCTTAGAGAAAATGCCGACACGGGTTTATAAACTTTGGGAAGAAAAATTAGCTCCTTCGGTCGTAATTGAATTTGCATCGGAAACGACTTGGTTTAATGATGTCAGTAATAAATTGGCGATATATCAAAAAATAGGCGTGAAAGAATATTATGTTTACGATGTCGAATACGCCCATTTGCCATTAGCTTTAATGGCATATCGTTTAGACAACGAGGTTTTAACGGAAGTGGAAGTTCCGAATAAAAGAATTTTTAGTGAATCTTTATGTTTAGAATTAGTCGATACGGGCGAAACATTGCGGTTTTTCAATCCCGAAAAAAATGAACTTTTGATGACACCGGAAGAAATGGCGATAGAAATAAAACGATTAAAAGCAGAAAAATAAAATGACTGAAAAAAACGGAAACAATCTTATCTCTTTGCAAGATTTGAAGGTGTATTTCAAAACTTCTGGACATAGTTTTATCGGAAGTATAATTAATGATGTTGTCCGAGGCTTTCGTAGTCGTCAGGTAGCAAGTCTCGACCCGAATTACGTTACCGATAACTTAAATGTTAAGGCAAAAGTTAAAAGTAGTTTTGTTAAAGCGGTTGATGGCATAACTTTAGATATTAAAAAAGGCGAAACGCTAGGTTTAGTTGGTGAATCAGGTTGCGGAAAATCAACGCTCGGTAAGGCGATTTTGCGATTGACCGAACCGACCGGCGGAAAAGTTTTGTATCAAGGTAAAAATTTAGCCAATCTTTCGCAAAGCCAAATGCGCGAAGAGCGTAAAAATCTGCAAATGATTTTCCAAGACCCTTATGCGAGTCTAAATCCGCGAATGACAGTCGGACAAATTATCGGCGAACCGATTCGCACTTTCGGGTTGGCAAATGGCGGAAATGTAGAAGAAATAGTCAAGGATTTGATGGAAACCGTAGGTATGAGCCGTCGTTTTATCAAACGCTATCCGCACGAATTTTCCGGCGGACAACGCCAACGCATCGGCATTGCACGGGCGTTAGCGGTCGATCCCGAATTTATCGTTGCCGATGAACCGATTTCTGCTTTAGACGTTTCAATTCAAGCGCAGATTATGAACTTGATGGAAAATTTGCAAACCGAGAAAAAATTGACCTATCTTTTTATCTCGCACGACTTACGCGCCGTTCGACATCTTTCCGACCGCGTAGCAGTGATGTATCTTGGAAAAATTGTCGAACTTGCCGAAAGTAAGGAGGTTTACAGTAATCCGCTGATGCCTTATACAAAAGCTCTGATCTCTGCGGTTCCTGTGCCTGATCCGCAGATCGAGGCAAAAAGAAAAAGAATAATTTTAACGGGCGATGTTCCTTCGCCGATAAATCCGCCTTCAGGTTGTAATTTTCATACCCGTTGCCCGTATGCTATCGAAGATTGTAAAAAAATCGAACCGCAACTCGTTGAGATAAAGCCCGACCATTTTGCCGCTTGTATTCGTATCTCGCCAGAAAAGCCGAATATCGAAGAGAATACATAAAAAAAGGGAACATATTGCTCCCTTTTTTTAGCATAAAATGAAAAAAAACAAAGAATCACAAGTCTAGTTCGTTGCAGCGTTTGCTGAATCACGAAGGTTTCTGACTCTATCGTGTGCCGCATTTACTGCTTCAGCTTGTTGTTGAATTATGTTGACGACATTTGCCGGAAGATTGGTAGCAAGTGCATCTTTGTAGGCTTTTTTGGCAACATCTTCGCCGCGTTCGGCTTCGTTCAAAACCGCGCTTTCATCATGTCCGGTAACGACGGATTTGATATTTATCCATCCGCGATGAAGTGTGGCGGAAATACTTCCCGAAGTTTCAGGATCGCCTCCCAGTTCTCGGACCAAAGATTGTAATTCACCGGAAAACTTAGATCGTTGCTGACCGAGTTCGTAAAAGGTGGATTTCAGATCACTCCTTTCAACACCTTCCGCCGCTGTTTTAAACCCGTCTTGACCGTCCTTACAGGTTTCAATTAAACCATTCAAAGTTGAAATAACATCATCGTTTGTAATTGTCGTATCATTATTCATAACTCTTGCTCCCTCACTTTCCATCGAAACATCTTCTGTTATAGGTTTTACTGCTTCATAGTCATTAATCATCATTACTAACCCTCCTTAAAAATTCAAAAAATTCAAATAATCTGACCTATGCAAATCTTATAGTCAATTCGTGTGCCATAATTTATTTTCCGATAAAAACTGATGTTCACTAAAATTTCAAAGATTTTAATGAAACATAATCAGACACCCGTGTATTGAATTATTGCGCTGCGACTTTTTGTCGATCAGGTTTTACTTCAGCGAATTCTTCGATCATTTTCCGGTTGAATGCCGGAATATCCTGGGGATTACGACTTGTTATCAAGCCTTTGTCTGCAACAACTTCACGGTCAACCCACTTTGCTCCGGCATTTTCGAGATCGGTTTTTAATGATTTCCAAGAAGTAATAGTTTTGCCCTTCACCACATCGGCTTCAATTAAAGTCCAAGCTGCGTGACAAATTGCAGCGACCGGTTTTCCTTCATCAAAAAATGCTTTTACAAGGTTGACCGCCTTTTCATTCATTCTTAATTTGTCGGGATTCATCACTCCGCCGGGAAGTTGAAGCGCGTCAAAATCTTTCGAATTTGCCTCCTCAACCGTTAAATCCACCGCGATGCTTTCACCCCAATTATTTTCGTTCCAGCCTTTTATCTCGCCTTTTTTTAAGGAAACTATCAAAACCGTCGCTCCCGCCTCTTCCAAAGCCTTTTTCGGCTCGAACAATTCGCTCTGTTCAAAACCGTCGGTTGCCAAAATCGCAACTTTTTTTCCTTCTAATTTTTTACTCATAATACCTCCATAAAATTAAAACATAATAAATAACTGTGTTAAATTGATTCGCTTTCTATGTTTTATATCAAAACAATCAATTTGTATGCCATAATTATTTCATCAAAATAATCGGCAATATTGTTTCTTGAAAATAACGGGTGATTAGTTATATTTAGCTTAGTAAGTGTTTTACAAAACAAAGCGAAACCTTTTAGAGAAGGTCGAAATACGGGTTTTTTAGAATGATAGCAAGCAAACAACCAAATAATTATTCATGGAACAATAAACAAGACGCGCTGGCTGACAAAAACGGCGTAGCGGTGGTGGTAGTGGATGAAAATTCTACAGTCGTCCTCGAATCGAACAATAATTCGATTTGCCAAATTTTGTATTCATCGGAACAATTCGCTTCCGAATGTGCGAGATTTTGCGGTCAGGTATCGGCGATGACCGGAGAAGCCGGAAAATCGGTCGATTTTCAATGTTATGCAGGCTTAGATTGCCGCGCCGTGCCGATAAATATGGAAGAGAAGCAAAACTTTGTAGCTATCGTCGGCAGAACATTTACAAAATCCGAAAACTACAGGAACGCGACCGAACGGGCTATTTCCGGTGATTGGAAACAATTTTCTCCAACTAAATTTTTTGAAAATGTTTTGATAAAAGGTTCCACAAAAAGTTCGGAAATAGTTGCAGACAGTATCGAAAACCTGAGTGAAAAGGATAAGATCGCGCTTGAGAAATTTATTGATAAAGAACAGGGCGAAGAAATAAAAGAAGAAATAAACACATCGGTCAGCCAATCTCACGATGCTACTGCGGAAACGACAATCGTTTCCGACAAGATTACGCGAAAAAACAACGAGGAAGCCGAAGAATTCGCCGCTTGGCGTTCTCTTTTCGGGTCGCTTTTGCAATTAAGTTACCGACAGGCTTGCGTTTCTATTCTGGACTTTGTTGCCAAACGCTATACTTTGGATTCGGTGGCGTGGCTGGAACGTAAGGATAATCGGTTGGAAGCGATGTTTGCTAATGGAAGACTTAAAAATCAATTATTAAACATCAGCGTTGAGGCGGACAATCAACTTCTCAAAGACGCGGTAACTAAGGAAACATCGCTCGAATTGCGGCAACGAAAAAGTCTCGGATCAGACAAAATGCCGTTGATCAGACTTTTTCCGTTTGCGGTGAGCGGAGACATTCGTTGCGGTTTGGTTTTAGGTGATGAAGCCGTCAGCCGAAATACGCAACGCCATATTTCGCGTTTTTGTCAAAATATTGCTTCGGAACTCGAAATTTTGCGGCTTCGTGAAAAACTCGGGCGGCGTGATTTATTAGAAATTGCACTGCAAAAATTTAATGCCAACCTAAATGAAATCGATACCGAAAATTTTTGGTCGCGGCTAACTCAAATTTCCGCCGAACTGTTGAGTGCGGAGCGCAGTTCGCTACTGCTTTTTGATGAAAAATCAAACGTCTTAACGGTCAAAGCGGCAATTGGAACAAATGCCGATACGATCAAAAAGGAAAAAGAAAATCTCGGATTGAGAGTTGCGCGGCAGGTTTTGGAAGAAGGAAAATCTCTGGTTGTTTCGGATATTGATAAAATCGGTCTGCCAGCCGCGCCGTCCGAATGGAAGTATAAAACAAAATCCTTCATCAGCTATCCGCTCAGAATCGGGACAAGAAAAATCGGGGTTTTGAACCTGACGGACAAAACCGACGGCGAAATTTACAGCGAATTCGACCTGGAACTGCTTAACGCAATTGTTCCGCAACTCGCGGTGTTAATTGACCGTGCCGCGATAAAACATCAAGCGGGAGAATTTGAGCAGCTTTCCGTAACGGACGCTTTGACGGGATTGCTCAACCGGCGTTATTTGGAAGAACGATTAGCCGAAGAGATAAAACGCTCGAACCGTCACGGTTATCCGATGAGCTTTATGATGATCGATGTGGATGATTTCAAAAGTTATAACGACAATTTTTCGCATCCCGAAGGCGATAAAGCCTTAAAACTTGTCGCCCATTATTTGAAGGATACTTTGCGCGGAGCCGACATCGCGGCGCGTTACGGCGGCGAAGAATTCTCGATTTTGCTGCCTCAAACCAATTCATTGGAGGCTGAAACGATTGCCGAACGTATCCGTCAAAGAATCGAATCAACAGCGTTTCCAAAACGGCAGGTAACGGTCAGCATCGGTATTGCAAATTGTTCGAGCATAATTTGCTCGGCACCGCAAATTATCGCGGCGGCGGACAAGGCTCTTTATGAAGCGAAACGAAAAGGCAGAAACAAAGTGCAGGTTTTTGAGAACTTGGATGAATAATTCCACCGCAGAAAAACAGGGAACACGGATTTCCTGAATCGATTTAACCAAAGACAAAAATATTTTCGTTTATCGCAAGGTTTTTCTGGAGTTTCCGTGTTTCAGTGGTAAAAAAATAATAAAATGAGCGGACAAATTCTAGCAACTGTTGCGGCTGAAGATTTTATCGGCAGAACCCGCGAACTGGACACACTTTGGCAACACGCGAAAGGTGAAACTGCGAATCACGGATTATTTCTCTTTTCTGCGCCGTCTGTCGGCACGTCCGAACTACTCAAACAAATTTATGACCGACTTTTTCTAAATCAAACGGAAACAATTCCGTTCTATTTCGCATTGAAAAAAAGCGATAAAACCGCGAAACAAGCCGCGATTCGTTTCCTCCAAGATTTTTTGCAGCAAACTGTTGCGTTCCGGCGCAAAGATGCACGAATTTTACGCTCTTCGCCGGATGTTTGCGAACTTGCCGAACTTGCAATTCCATCCGACGGCTATTGGATCGACCGACTCGTAGCAAATTGTCAAACCGAAAGCCAACTCAGTGATGAACGCGCTTTTGTTCGCAATTATCTGAGCGCACCGCTTCGCGCTTTTTCCGGTGGCGCAAAATCTTTGGTAATGGTGAATGATCTGCACGAAGCGGAATATTTTACAGGTGAAATCGATTTTGTCGAAGAACTAAAAGAAATTTTTGCACAATCGGATGTTCAATTTGTCTTTGCCGGAAACCGTCGTTTTTTTTTCGGCTCGATACCGTCGGCAAAATCTGAAAGGCTGGAACTTAAAACGCTTAGTTTTAACGATGCCGGACTATTAGCAGAAAATTTGTCAGAAAAACTTGCTGTCAAAATCAATGAGCAAACCCGTGATTTGATCGCTGCACAATTCGACGGGAATCCGACTTTTATCAGATTTATGATTCAAGCGGCAGCGGCTAAAAAGGTTGATTTAGACAGTTTTCAACAAGTTGAAAAAATCTACGCGGATGAATTGTTCGGCGGAAAAACAGGGAAATTTTACGATACGATATTTGACGAAATTGCACCGAATATTGAAACACAAAAACATCTTTTAGGATTGATTTATGATGCGCTGACGATTGAAAAAGAGAAAACTCCGATAGAATCGTGGCAGTTTCGAACAAATTTGAACGATGCTGATTTTTACCGGATAATGCGGCTTTTGAACTCGCACGAAATTATTCGTGTAACCTCGAATCTGGTCGAAGGAATGAGCGAGAATGAGATTTTGACCGATTACATCAAAGCGCGTTTTCGTCTTGAAAGCATCGCCGAACCTCGTGCTTTAGTAATCGGCGAAATGCTTTCGGAATTCTTGAAACGTGCGCCTAAAACGATGGCGCGGTTTTACCGGAGAAACTCGGCAATCGGATTGCGCGAACTTCTTTCCGTTTTTAACCGTCAGGAAACGCCGGAAAATTTACTCGATTATTCGATTTTCAAAGATGAATTAAAAGGTGCGCCGACGGATGAAATCTTAAAAATTACCGCCGGCGAAAGCACAAAGATCCGCTTGCCGCAAATCGCTTATACGGCGCACACGGTTGCATTTTATCCGCCGATAAATCAGGTTTCGGAAACCGAACGCTCCGCCGTTGCTCTCGGTTTTCAGGAATGTAATTATACGGACGATGACGAGATTGTTTGGATTGCAGCGGAAATTGAAGCTAAATTCGAAGCGTCGAAAGAGTTGACGGAATTTTGGTGTGACCGTTTGGAAATGGTCGCGCTGATGTGCAATTTTCTAAATTATAAACTTTGGTTGGTCGCGCCCGAAGGCTTTTCGCCCGATGCGATCAAGATTTTGAAACAAAGAAACGGCTACGGTTCAAGCCGTAAACAAGTCGAAGTGCTGATAAAGTTTTTGCAGGCTGAAACCATCGTCGGCGAAAAAAGAACGGAAAACGAATACGAAATGATCGTTCCGATGGGCGAAGACACCGAACTTATCGCCGCCCACGCCATCGAAGAAATCGCCCGCCGTCATCATTTTGCGCCGAAAGCCATCAATCAAATAAAGACCGCTTTGGTCGAAGCCTGCATCAATGCGGCTGAACATTCGCACAGCCCTGACCGCAAAATCTATCAGAAATTTTCGATTGAAAAAGATAAGATCATAATCACGATTTCCAACCGGGGCTTGCGCCTCGCTGACAAAAAAACTCAAGAATTAAAACCCGACGAAGGTCGTCGCGGTTGGGGCTTGAAATTGATTCAAAGCCTGATGGACGAAGTAAAATTTGAACAAGTTGACGACGGAACGCGCATCTCGATGGTTAAATATCTTTAAATTCTACCTGAAATATGTATAATAATGCAGAACCCAAGATTTAGATTATTTGATTACTTCAAATAATCCTTCAAATATTTTCCCGTGTGCGATTTTTTATTCTTCATTATTTGTTCAGGCGTTCCGATTGCGACGATTTCGCCGCCGCCGATGCCGCCTTCGGGTCCGAGATCAATTACATAATCGGCGGTTTTTATCACGTCTAAATTGTGTTCGATAACCAATAAACTTCCGCCGTTGTCAATCAGGGCGCGGAAGGCGGCGAGCAGTTTGTTGATGTCTTCAAAATGCAAGCCTGTGGTTGGTTCGTCGAAGATGAAGAGCGTTTTTACTTTTGTCTTTTGGGCGAGATGTGCGGCTAGTTTTACTCTTTGTGCTTCGCCGCCCGAAAGTGTTGTTGCTGATTGTCCGAGCCGCAGATAGCCGAGTCCGACTTCATCTAAAACCTTTATTTTATTGATGAGTTTTTTCACATCTTTGAAAAAGAGAATCGCTTCCCGAATCGTCAGTTGCAAAACTTCGGCGATGTTTTTGCCTTTGTAGCGGACATCGAGAATTTCGTCTTTAAAGCGTGTGCCGCGACAGTCTTCGCAGGTTAATTCGACATCGGCGAGAAACTGCATTTCAATCGTTACAGTGCCGCTGCCTTGACAAGTTTCGCAACGTCCGCCAGGGACATTGAACGAAAAATGCGATGGCGAATAGCCTTTTGTTTTTGATAAATTCGTCAAAGCAAAAACTTCCCGGATTGCGTCATACGCCTTGATATATGTAACGGGATTTGAGCGCGGAGTTCTGCCGATGGGCGATTGGTCAACTAAAATTACATCATCAACTAATTCCGCGCCGTTAATTTCCTTGAAAAGTCCGACGCGGGCTTGCCATTCGCCGCCACCTTTTTTGAGTCCGGCGTAAATTACATCGTAAATCAAAGTTGATTTGCCCGAACCCGAAACGCCCGTTACACAAACGAGCATATCGAGCGGAATTTCGACATTGATATTTTTGAGATTATGTTCGCGCGCGCCGATGATTTCGAGTTTTCGCGTTCCGACTTCGCGTCGTTTTTGTGGAATTTTGATTTCCATATCGCCGCGCAGATATTTTGCCGTCAAAGAAATTCCGTCTTGAATCATTCCGAGAAAATCGCCCGCATAAACGAGATTGCCGCCGAGTTCGCCGGCGTAAATGCCGATGTCGAGAATATAATCAGCCGAGCGCATCATTTCTTCGTCGTGTTCGACCACCAAAACCGTATTGCCGATGTCCCGTAGATTTTCGAGAATTTTTATCAGCCGCGCATTGTCGCGTGGATGAAGCCCGATGGAAGGTTCATCCAAAACATACAACGCGCCGACGAGCGACGAGCCGAGATTGGTCGCAAGTTGGATGCGTTGCGCTTCGCCGCCCGA
>JANMAA010000063.1:0-5921 GCA_031359215.1 Acidobacteriota bacterium
TCAGGAAAGAAATCTTTGATATGATTCCATTGATTATCAGTTAAATCGGTTGGATATATTTTGTTCACAACTAATTTATTCAAACTGATTGGCTGATAGTCAAATCTCCTTTGTTTCGAGTTTTAAAACAGCTTCTAAGTATTATTTGCTCTTTAACAGCAGGATTTACAGCCGGTCTGATTGCTAAAGAAAATTTCATATCAACCTTGATACTTGGGATTTTACTTTTGCTTGTCGGACTTTTAGTGGAAATTGCTTATTGGAATTATTTCCCGCTTTGGTATCATTTTTTATTTTTGTTTTTATTGATTCCAATGACGATTTTGGGCGGAAAATTAAAGAAAGTCGCATGATTTTACAATCAAAATCAATTACTGCTTACCAAACACATTTGCAAATGATGTTATCTTCAAACTGGAAAGTATTAGCCGACTGCAAATCCGGCTCGCACACAACATTATATTCTGTTTGCCAAAATCGAACCGCCAATTATCCTGAATTGATTATTATCGAATAATTTTAAATGACGAATGATTGGCGGCGGTCGAATCACTTCCAACCCAAACGTCAAAAGTTTCGGTTTCCAGAACCCATTTTTTCTCTGCCGAACTCCAGTATTCGAGTTCTTTCTTCCCGAGTTTGAAACGGACGGTTTTCGTTTCTCCCGGCGCAAGCGAAACGCGCTCGAAGCCTTTTAGTTCACGAACCGGACGCGATGAACTGCCGGATTGTTGATGAATATAAAGTTGGACAACCTCGTCGCCCGTTCGTTTGCCGGTGTTTTTTACGTCAATTGAAACTTCAACCGTTTCACCGGATTTCATTTCGGTTTTATCGAGTTTTAGATTGGAAATCGCAAATTCCGTATAACTCAAACCGTAGCCGAACGGATAGAGCGGTGTGCTTTCTTCATTCCAGTATCTTCTGTCCTGATCTTTCGCGGCTTGTGTCTTGTTGTGCGAATAATAGATCGGAATTTGTCCCGCGTCGCGCATCCACGTCAACGGAAGTTTGCCGCCCGGATTCGCGTCGCCGAAAAGCAGATTGGCGACGGCAGTTCCGCCGCTTGTTCCCGGATACCAGATTTCTAAAATCGAAGGGACATTCTGCGCCGCCCAACGAATGTCGAGCGGTCTGCCGTTCATCAAAACCAGCACGACGGGCTTTCCGGTTTTCGCAACTTCTTCGAGCAATTCCTGTTGGCGACCGGGCAATTCAAGCGTCGAGCGCGATGCGGCTTCGCCAGACATATCTTGACTTTCGCCGAGAACCATCACGGCGACATCGGAATTTTTGGCGAGTTTGACGGCTTTTTTGATTTCGTCATCAGCCTGTTCCTGCGTCCACAATTCGGGACGTTTGACATTAAATAGTGCATCGAAAAACGACGGAAATTTTCGTCTGATTTGAACGCCTTCCGAGTATTCGATTTTTGCTTTTGAACCGAGTTTCAATTTTATTCCTTCAAGAATCGTCACGGTTTCGTCAGTATCTTGCTGAAAAACCCAAGAGCCGAGCGTGTCGCGTTTTGAATCGGCAAGCGGTCCGATGACGGCGATTTTTTGATTGGCGTTTTTATCGAGCGGCAAAACATTATTTTGATTTTTGAGCAGAATCGCCGTTCGTTCCGCCGCCGTTCGCGCCACTTCACGGTGCTGCGGCTCGCCCAAAATTTGATTGACCTTCGCTTCGTCAACGTATGGATTTTCAAAAAGTCCGAGCTTGTATTTTGCTTCGAGCAGCGGCAGAACCATCGCGTCAACCTGCTTTTCCGTGACGAGTTTTTTCTTGAGCGCGTCCTGCAAATTCCGCAGATAAGTCTGCGCGTCTGATTTGACTTGCGGATTCGTGTCGAAACTCATTTCGAGATTCACGCCCGCGTTCAAAGCCTTCACCGCCGCGTCCTGCGGATTACGTGCATAGCCGTGCGCCAGAAGATTTCTGACCGCGTCGGCATCGCTGACGACAAAGCCTTTAAAATTCCAATCCTTCCGCAAAACGTCCTGTAAAAGCCATTTGTTTCCCGTCGCCGGAACGTCGTTCAAATCCATATACGCGCTCATCAAACTGCCGACATTTGCATCAACCGCAGCTTTAAACGGCGGCAGATAAACATTCTGCATCTGCGATTCGGGAATATACGCCGCATCGTAATCGCGCCCGCCTTCCGCCGCGCCGTAACCCGCGAAATGCTTCGCGCACGCCAGCAGATGTTCGGGCGTGCCGATAATTTCGCCCTGAAAACCGCGCACCTGCGCCGCCGCCATTTTTGAACCTAGAAACGGGTCTTCGCCCGCGCCTTCGACGATTCTGCCCCAACGCGGATCACGCGCAATATCAACCATCGGCGCAAACGTCCAGTTTATTCCAACCGAACGCGCCTCACGCGCCGCGACTGTTTGTCCGCGTTCCGCCGTTTTCGGATCCCAAGAAGCCGCCGTCGCCAGCGGCACAGGGAAAATCGTGCGAAACCCGTGAATCACATCAAACCCGAAGATTAGCGGAATCTTCAAACGCGATTCGGTCACGGCAATTTTCTGGAAACGATTGATCAACGCCGGATCGGTTACAAACAGCATCGAACCGATCTGCCCTTTACGAAGTCCATCATCCACCACTTCGGGTTTCTGAAACGACGCAAAAAAGAAAAGTTGATTCATCTGCCCGACCTTTTCTTCCAAAGTCATCTGCGCCAGCAGCGCATTCGCTCTTTGTTGCGCCTTGTTATCGCCTTGCATCAAAGGCTTTTTGACAGGCTTTTTCTGTGCAAAAACCGAATTAAAAGGAGCCGTGACAATCGTCAAGAGCATCACAATTGTCAAAATAAAACGCGCATTTCGGACTGATAAAATATTTTTCATAAATGAATCTCTCTCGAATAACAAATATTCGCTGACGGAAGAAACTTTCGGGGTTGATTTTGCTAAAGACAGACTCATTTTGCCTCGAATATTATTAAATCGTCAAATGCCGACAGACATTCAGCAATTTTCCAATCATAAATAAATGTCTGAGTTTGGCTTCCGATTCGCCAATCGTCCGTGTTTTTGAATAATGTTATAATCGGCGCGAGAGGTAATTTTATGACGAAAACAGTCAGCATCAGCGAAGCACAAACCCAACTGCCCGGATTGCTCGCCTCGGCGCGTGACAACGGAGACGAAATAATCATCGAAGAAAACGGCGAACCTTTGGCAAAACTCACCCCAATTGAAAAGCCGCAAGTTCAAAAACCACGAACCGCCGGACTCGGCAAAGGAACAATGTGGATGAGCGAAGATTTTGACGACGAACTGCCCGATGAATTTTGGGGTTTTGATAAAGAATTATGAAATTACTGCTCGATTCTCACACTTTCAAATGGTGGCGCGACGAACCGCATAAACTTTCGCCGACCGCATTTGCCGAAATTTCCAACCCGAACAACGACGTATTTTTAAGCGTCGTGACTGCTTGGGAATTGCAGATAAAAATCGCGCTCAATAAATTCACAATCAAAGGTGGATTACAAAAAGCAATCAAAGACGAACAGCAAAACAACGGATTTCAAATCTTGCCCGTCGAACTCTTACATGCTTTATATCTCGAAAATCTGCCGCTTCACCACAAAGACCCGTTTGACCGCCTTTTGATTTCGCAGACGATTGTCGAAAACATGACTCTGGTTAGTGCAGACCCGGAATTTGCTAATTATCAAGTGAATTTGTTGTGGTGAAATTATTTAAACCAATTACGATTCGGAAGCAAAGCAAAGTTGCAATTTCTATAATCGTATCGTGTAGCCTGAAAATTCAATTTTGCCAATTCGGTTTCGTCGAAAATCTCATCAGTTTCTTCAATGTTTAAAAAATTATTGATGTTGAATGCACAAACTTTTGGATTTAAGAGGTTACTTTCGTTCTTGTGAGTAAATGAATAAGCATAAAGATTGTTTGCAAATCGCTCACGATTTTTGGGATTTGAACTTCCAATATCGAACGGAGCTATTTTGTGTTCAACTGTTTCACCATCGGTAGTATGTTTGTATCTGATAAGTAAAACTGTTCCATTCTCTATAGCTTTTTCAATGATACGAGTAGCTTCATTTTTTGAAATAAACATTTTAAATTTCCTCTGTCAAAATAGAATTTTCTTGACTTTGTATCAAAAAGTAAGTTTTTCATATACTTTTGAGTCAACCTAAGCACTCTGGGGCAAAGCCGTAAGAGATATTATTCTTCAAGGAAGTAGCCCCCAAAATCAATGATTATTTACAAGATTTTTGTTTTTCTTACCAATGGGTTTTTCCGTATAAATTCCGTCCAATAATTCTTTCTTTACTTCTAATACTAGTTCAATTTCTTTTGAGAGGTCTGGATAATTCGTTTGCAAAACAACTGCTCCATCGTGAGTAACCATAATCGGATGAGTATTTCTGTTAGCGTCTTCTAAATAAAAAGAAAGCGTTGAAATCTCACCGACTTCTTTTGCTTGGTTGAACTCATCAGTTCTTTCTATGTGCTCCCCCATTAAGGCAGATGCTCTAATCATACTTCCTTTGAACTTGAACCAAACCAAATTTACCGATGTTAGTTTTTCGAGGAGTTGCGCCATATCAACTTCGATAGTGCTTATGTTTAGTGAGTCAGTATTGGAGGTATATTTAGTAAAATCAATTATATCGTCTTTTTTGCCCGAAAGTAGAAGTAAATTTTTGCTTTCGCTATGATAACCCATAATTTCACCTTTTCTAAGAAAGTGATCAAAATATGTGTTGAAGTATCGTCCGTTGACATTAACATTATGTTCGTGTTCAATTCGGTAAGCATCAAAATCTTCATAAACCGTGCCTAATACACTTCGGAAAATTTCGGTAATTGGTTCAGGAATTACATCTAAACCAACTAAGTTATGTTGGTTGGTATTGAGGCTTAATTTATCTTGTTTGAATTTACTTTTGTCAAAAGAACTACAAGGACAAATTTTATAAGATTTCATTCTTATCTCCGATTAGAAGTCGAGTATCCGGTGTTAGCAAAATAAAATCCTGCGCTAATTTCTTAAAACTATTGGTGGATTCGGCAGTAATTCGCAACTTGTTAGAAGAAATTACAACTATATCTTTTAAACCATTAGGACTATTTCCATCAACGTGCAAAACTACTCGAAAATCTTCAATTTGGGATGGTGAAAGATTAGCAATATAGACGTTAAAAAACGGATTTAGTTTTCTCACAAACTCAACATTCAATTCAAATGAACGTCTTTCGGGTTTAATTATGTCATTAAGCGACATCAAAAGCGGTTCAATTTGTTTTTCGAGTTTTTCCTTTGCGTGTCCGTAAGACACTTCGATAGTTTTTGAAATAATGTCAATATAACTTTCACCATTTATATCATTAGAAAAAGAGTCGCCGCCCGAATAAACAACAGAAATGAATAATGTATCGTCAATTTCAAAATTCTTTTCTCTGTTGTTCTGCCCTACCAATTTAATTTTGAATTTAGAGTTTTTCAATTTGCTTTCCAAATTATCGAAAATAGCTTTTGACTCTACGCCATCATACCTAGCCTGAAACCACCACTTACTTGTTGTATCTGAAAAAAACCGAAGTTTTTGTCTTTCAATCCAAAAATAAAGCGGTAAATATTTCTTGGACAGTTCTTGAAGAAAAAGACGGCTAACGGCAACAAAACCAACTATTTGA
Organism: Acidobacteriota bacterium; assembly: GCA_031359215.1. Classification (GTDB taxonomy): domain Bacteria; phylum Acidobacteriota; class Blastocatellia; order Pyrinomonadales; family Pyrinomonadaceae. Next base: position 5,688 of record JANMAA010000063.1, read on the forward strand.
GTAATTAGCGTAGGATAAGAAAAGTTTGTTATTATAAGAATAATAGAACAAGAAATATAGAGGATAAGTAATACTAAATAAACAAATAACATTGGCTTTGTGTCAAAAGTCGGTTTTGAGCCGTAGTTTTGAGATTAGTTAAGCACTTATGAGATAAAAGGGGCTTTGTGTCAAAAGTCGGTTTTGAGCCGTAGTTTTGAGATTAGTTAAGCACTTATGAGATAAAAGGCAATT
>JANMAA010000071.1:0-101625 GCA_031359215.1 Acidobacteriota bacterium
TCAGGAAAGAAATCTTTGATATGATTCCATTGATTATCAGTTAAATCGGTTGGATATATTTTGTTCACAACTAATTTATTCAAACTGATTGGCTGATAGTCAAATCTCCTTTGTTTCGAGTTTTAAAACAGCTTCTAAGTAATAATTGGGAATGGAGCGGCGGTTTTCAGCAATATTTAATCTGGAACGGTAAAGTTCCCGAAGATCAAAAAACGAGAAAATTGACTTGGGATGAACAGCGCGATATTGTTTCCAAGTTTTACACCTGCGAACCTTGCAAGAAAAGCTATAACAAACAGGTCAATTTGATTTTGAACCGGACAAATAAATACAACCGGAAAAAATATATTGACGAACCGTCAATAATGGCTTGGGAACTCGCCAATGAACCGCGTCCGATGCGTCCCGTCGCTAATGATGCTTACAAAAAATGGATCGCCGATGTAGCGGCGATGATCAAAGCGAAAGACAAAAATCATCTCGTCTGCATCGGTCACGAAGGATTTATGGGAACGGAAAGTCTGCCGCTGTTTGAAGAAATCCACGCCGATAAAAATATCGATTATGTAACGATTCACGTCTGGGCGAAAAATTGGGGCTGGTTTCAGAGCGACAAAGTGGCGGAAGGATTTCCTAACGTCATCGAAAGAGCCACGAGTTATATCGATCAACATCTGTTGATTGCCAAAAAATTAGACAAACCGATGGTCATTGAAGAATTCGGTCTGCCAAGAAATGAACAGTCGTTCGACATCAAATCTTCGACATCTTTACGGGATCAATAGTTCAGCACAATTTTCTCCAAACTTGCCGACAGCGCAAAAACAAACGGCTATCTCGCCGGAGCCGCTTTTTGGGCATTCGGCGGAACTTCGCGCCCGATTAAAGATCAGATTTTCTGGAAAAAAGGCGATGAATATATGGGCGATCCGCCGATGGAAGAACAAGGATTAAACACAGTTTTCGACAGCGACATTAGCACATGGAAAATTATCAACACTTACAGCCAATCTTTAGTCGCCGCCAAACCTTCTAAAACAGAGTAACAAAGTTGACTTTTAACCACTGACTTTGGCTTGTGGTTAAAAATCATTCACAACAAGTGCCTAATTGATTCCCATCTTTTCATAAACATTTTTCAAGGTTACGCTCGCCACTTCTTTTGCTTTTTCTGCGCCGTTTTTGAGAATTTTGTTTAATTCTATATCATCGTATTCCTTGATTTTTTCCTGAAACGGTTTGAGAAATTCGATAACGGCTTCGGCGGTTTCGGTTTTGAAATGTCCGTAGCCTTTGCCTTCAAAATTCGCTTCGCATTGTTCCGGCGTTTTATTAGTCATTAATTGATAAATCGTCAGTAGATTGTTGATTGCCGGACGCGATTCGTCAAATTTTATCTCCGTTCCCGAATCGGTTACGGCTTTCTTGAATTTTTTTAGAATCGTATCCGCATCGTCAAGCAAAAATATCGCACCGTTAGCGTTTTCGTCCGATTTCGACATCTTTTTAGTTGGTTCTTGAAGCGACAAAATATTCGCGCCGACAGGTGGAATATATGGTTCGGGGACGACAAAAGTTTCGCCGAAATCGCGGTTAAATCTTTCCGCTAAATCGCGTGAAAGTTCGAGATGCTGTTTTTGGTCTTTGCCGACCGGGACGAGATTGGTTTGATAAAGCAAAATATCGGAAGCCATCAACACCGGATATGTAAAAAGCCCGACTCCGGCGCGTTCGGCGTTGCCTTTGCCTTTGTCTTTGAATTGCGTCATTCGTTCAAGTTCGCCCATTCGTGCGATGCACGACAAAACCCAAGTAAGTTCGGCGTGTTCGCTGACATTGGACTGAATAAAAATCGTCGAAGTTTCAGGATTGACTCCGGCGGCAAGATAAATCCGCGCCAGATCAAGTGTTTTTTGCCGCAAAACCGCCGGATTCTGCGGCAGAGTTATCGCGTGCAGATTGACGATACAATAAAAACTCTCATATTCGTCCTGAAGCGCAACCCAATTTTTGAGCGCACCGAGATAATTGCCGATGTGCAGTTCACCTGTCGGCTGTGCGCCGCTAAAGATGCGTTTTTTCATAGATTAAAAAAATGGTGTGAACAGTAGATATTCAACTAATCGGTAAACGGGACGCATCACAAATCCGATAACTCCCATATAAAGCAAAGCCATCAAAATCAAAAATCCGTATTGTTCGAGCATCGCTAAAATCGGTTGTGCGCTTTCAGGCAAAAATGTGCCGAGAACTTTGCTTCCGTCAAGCGGCGGAAACGGCAAAAGATTAAAAACAGCTAATGAAACATTAAGAAAAATCAAGTTTTGCAAAAAAATGGTAATCGGTTTGATAAAGCCGCTATCAATGTTTTCAGCGTTAATCACACCGTAACCGAGCAAAGATTTGAAAATCACGAAACCGATCACGGCGAGAATAAGATTTGCCAAAATTCCGGCAATTGAAACCATCACGTTTGCCAGCTTATAATTCGTCCATTTGCGCGGATTAACCGGCGTTGGCTTTCCCCAACCGATAAGCGGAATAGAAGCTAATCCGCCACCGATAGCACCGAAAACAAAAGCGACAATCGGAATCAGAAGCGTTCCAATCGGGTCGGTGTGTTTGACCGGATTGAGCGTTACGCGTCCTAACATAAACGCCGTATCGTCACCGAATTTATACGACATCCACGCGTGTCCCGCTTCGTGCACCGAAATTGCCAACAGCAAAACGACCATAAAAATTATTAAATGACTGACCAATTCCGCGATGTTTATGTCCATATTTTACTTAAATCTCCAATCTGCCTAATTTTGTAAGTTACAACTTATTAGAGGCAAAAACTTACAGATTTGTTGTTTTTACAATTGAATTGTGCCATTCTTTTAGCTAAATAGTAAATCGGGAAATTGTAAATCGGAATTCAAAAATCTGAAATATGAAAAATTATATAGTTTGCATTGCCAGTGAGTTCAAAGGCAACGAGTTTTTTGAGGAATGCCACGACGCAGGTTGGCACGTTACGCTGGTTACGCGCGAAAGATTGCTTGATTCGCCTTGGTCTTGGACGAGTTTGAGCGAAGTAAAAACCGTTTCCGGTCAAGCGACAACCGAAGATTATATTCGCACTGTCGTCAATCTCGCCGGACTGCATCCGATTCATAGGGTTGTCGGAATTGATGAATTTGACGTTTTAACTGCTGCCAAAGCACGCGAACATTTGCAAATCGAAGGTATGAGCAATTCGCACGCTTTGCGTTTCCGCGACAAGTTGCGGATGCGAAATCTTGCCTGTGAAATCGGTATGCCGTGTCCTGATTATGTCGGCGCGTTTAATCCTGATGAAATAAATGCTTATTTGGACAAAGTTCCCGCGCCGTGGATTATCAAACCGCGCACGGAAGTTTCGGCATTCGGCATTCGTAAATGCGAAACAAAGGAGCAGGTTTGGGAGACTTTGGGCGAACTCGATGCGCGAAACACCTGGCGCGATCATCCATCGCAATTTCTTATCGAACGGTTTATCGAAGGCAAAGTTTTTCACGTTGATTCGGTTGTCGAAAACAGCAAAGTTTTGGCTTGCGGCGTGAGCGAATACGGCGTTACGCCACTCAAAGTTTCGCACCAAGGCGGCGTTTTCACGACCTCGATTGTTTCTTATAAATCGAAAGAACGCAAAAAATTGGAAAAATTAAACCAAAAACTTTTGAAAGGATTTGAACATAATCGAGGTGTTGCACACGCCGAATTTTTGCAGTCGGCGGAAACCGGCGAATTTTATCTTTTGGAAGTTGCCTGTCGCGTCGGCGGCGCATATATCGCTAATGTTTTGGAACAGGCGTGCGGCTTCAGCCTGTGGCGCGAATGGGCAAAATTAACTATCGCAACGAAAGAACATCCATACAAACCACCGAAAATCCGCAAAGAGTATGCGGGCATTACGCTGGCTTTGGCAAAAGAAGATCAACCCGACACATCGCATTATACGGATGAAGAAATCGTCTATCGCGTCAGTAAACCAAAGCACGTCGGACTTATTTTCCATTCGCCGAAAAGTGAACGAATCAGCGAATTATTGGAAATTTATACGGAAAGAATTTCACACGATTTTCTCGCCGTCGCACCTGTTAAAGAAAGATACGATGATTAGCGATAAAAGCTCTCCCGAAATTTTAGTTCATGATTTAAATAAATATTTCCCCGAATTGCTCAAATTTGAATCAATCGAAGAAACGGAAAAATCCGCCGTTTATCAAAAAATCAAACCCGAAGTCGAACGCATCTTAAATGCCGTCGTGCAGGAAAAATTTTCCGACGAAAATCCCAAATCCCGAATTCCAAATCCCAAATCCGTTTCCGCAGTTGCTTGGAACATCGAGCGTGGAAATATTTTTGACGGAATCGTTGACGCGCTGAGAAATAACGAGCGATTAAAAGACAAAGATTTATATTTGCTGACCGAACTGGACTACGGAATGGCGCGAAGCAGGAATCGTTTTGTGGCGCAAGAGTTGGCGAAAGAATTAAAGTTAAACTACGTTTTTGCACCCGTTTACATTGCGTTACAAAAGGGAAGCGGCGTTGAAGAATTTGCGGAAGGCGAAAATACGGTTTCGATTCACGGACTTGCGATGTTTTCAAAATACCCGTTGAAAAATGTTCGGGCGGTTGATCTGCCGAACGGTAAAGATAAAATGTGGGGCAAGGAAAAACGGCTCGGATATTTACGCGCCCTCGTTGCCGACATCGAACATCCGGCGGGCGATTTTCGTGCTGTGACGATTCATCTCGACGCACATTCTTCGCGCAAACATCGGCACTTGCAGATGAAAATTATTCTCGATGCGCTTGATAAATTACCGAAATTGCCGACAATTCTCGGTGGCGATTGGAACACGACTACCTACAACGCGCAAAGCGCAAATCACGCGATTGCCGGATATTTTTGGCGCGTAATGTTGGGCGTAAAAAACGTCGTCACAAATCATCTGCCGCATCCCGACCGGCATTTTGAAAAAGAACTTTTTAGCGAAATCGAAAAGCGTGGTTTTGAATATAAAAAGTTTAATGAACACGGCGCGGGAACGCTGCACTACGACATCGAAAGTATCGAAAAAAATACTAATCTGCGTGATTGGGTTCCCGCATGGTGTTTCCCGTTTATCTTTTGGGCGGCAAAACGTGTTGGCGGAAGAGTTTCCGGCAGACTCGATTGGTTTGCCGGAAAAGACATCGAAATCAAAGGAAAACCGCAGACCATCGGTAACTTGATTGACAAAGATAATACTCCGCTTTCCGACCACGACGCTATCGCTTTGGACTTTGTGCTGCTGAAAAGTTAGAATCAAAAGAATCAATTTCCGATTTCAAAGAACTTTGGACATTGGACTTTAGACTTTAGACTTGGAGAATAAAAAAGATGTCAGAAGTAGCTTTTTGTCAGACAATGAGTTTTAATGCCGAAAATTTTCAATACGAAACCGTCAATCACGAAAACGGCAACGCGACGATGATCAAATTTCAGGTGGATGAAAAACTCTACAGCCCGGGCGATGTCGTCGTGGTTTTGGACGGAGATGAGATAGTTTTTCACGGTGTTTTAGGAAAAATCGATAACGGCGAGGCTTACGCCTACGACCCGAAAGATTCACTTCTTCCCGCCACGGTTCAATGAGTTTGTCGAATAAATTTATACTTGATCCGATTTTTTCAAATATCTGCAACAGATCAGGTTGATTTTGGAAGATACAGGTTCTAAACAAATAAAAACGCCGTCCTTCTTAGCAAAAGAAATCGGCGTTTTTATAATTGAATAAAAGATTAATTAGACAATGTTACTGAGCCTCATCCATCGGATAGCCGGCATTTTTCCAAGCCGCCGTTCCGCCGAGCAAAGCGTGTGCATTTGTATAACCTTTTTCTTTTAATTTTTGTACCAAACTGGCACTTGTGTGTTCGCTTGGTCAGGAACAGTAGGCAATGACTTTTTTGTCTTTCGGAATTTCTTTATAGCGCGTTTCGACGGCATCTAGCGGGATATTGATCGCACCTTTGATGTGCTCAACTTTATAAGCGGAATCAGGACGGGTATCAACAAATATAGCCGCTTTTTTATCGAAATCCATTTTCGCCTCTTCCAAACTGATTCGCGGCGCGTCGTCCATCATCGGCGGCACTGATTCCGGCGCAGTATTGGCGGGTGTTACAGTAACTGCGGGAATTTGGTTTACAACTTCAGAATTGCTCGCCACCGATGCTTTTTGACAAGCGGTGAAAAGTGCAATTGCAAAAAGCGCAATTACTAAAATAGTAGAATTATATCGCATTTTTACCTCCAAATTAATTACTCCTGAAACAGTTGATCGTAAGCCGTTATTCAAAATACTACCGATTTACGATTAACTGTTTTATGATTTTCTTTAGCTATTATCTATTGTCGGCTGTCCATTGGCAACCTCTGTGGGATATTTTCCATTCCAGCAGGCGACACACGCCGAATTTTCTTCAAACCCGATCGCTTCGAGCATCCCCTTCATCGAAAGATAGCCGAGCGAGTCGGCTTCGATATAGCGGCAAACTTCCCTGACCGACATTTGGGCGGCAATTAAATCTGCTTTGCGCGGCGTATCGACACCGTAATAGCAAGGTGAAACCGTCGGCGGACAGCTAATTCGCATATGCACTTCGCGCGCTCCGGCATCACGCACCAGTTCGACTATTTTTTTTTATGTCGTCCCACGCACAATCGAATCGTCAACCAACACGACGCGCCTTCCTTCTATCAGATCACGAATCGGGTTGAGTTTCAGTCTCACACCAAAAGAGCGAATCGATTGTGAAGGTTCGATAAATGTGCGTCCGACGTAATGATTACGGATGATTGCCTGTCGGTAATTGATTCCCGACTGCCGCGCATAACCGATTGCCGCCGCCACGCCCGAATCCGGCACCGGCACTACCAGATCAGCCTCTACCGGATGTTCGATGGCTAATTGTTTTCCCATCTGATGGCGTGATTGATTAACCGATTTACCAAAAATCAGCGAATCGGGACGCGAAAAATAAACGTGTTCAAATGTGCAGACCGAGCGCGGTTTTTCTTCAAACGGAAAAAATGAATGCAATCCGTTTTTATCAATAACAAGCATTTCTCCGGCTTCGATTTCGCGGATATATTCCGCATCAATCAAGTCGAAGGCGCAGGTTTCCGACCCGACAACCCAGGCATCTTTTAGTTTTCCCAATACGATCGGACGAAAACCACGCGGATCGCGCACGGCAATCAAAGAATTCGGCGTTAAAAAAAGAAGCGAAAATGCGCCTTCGGTTTCTTTCAAGACTTTAGCAACAGCCTCGATTATGTCTTTCGCTTCAGTCCGGGCGATTGAATGGAGAATCGTTTCAGTATCGGATGTCGAAGAAAAAATCGCACCCGCTTTTTCCAGTTCGGAGCGTTTCTGATTGGCAAACGGCAAATTCCCGTTGTGGCAAACGGCGATCTTTCCGTGCTGACAAGTTACCGAAAAAGGTTGAACCTCTTTGATCGTGTTTTTTCCTGCCGTTGAATAGCGCGTATGTCCGATTGCGCTGGTGCCTTTCAAATTTTTTAAAGCATCTTTGTCTAAAACATCGGCGACAAGTCCCATCGAGCGAAATTGATATAGTTCCGTGCCGTCCGATGAAACGATTCCGCAGGCTTCTTGTCCGCGATGTTGCAGCGCAAAAAGTCCGAGTTGGGTTAATGTCGAGGCTTCGGCGTGACCGAAGATACCGAAAATTCCGCACTCTTCTTTAAATTTGTCGAGAATGAAGTCCATTGAATATATTTTGACACAAAGTTGGGAGAAAAGAATAGCGCAAAAAATTCAACTCGCCTGAATCTATAATGAAAAGGCTTTTATTGAATTCAATCTGCATTTTGCGGAAAATTTTAAATAGTTTTGAGTTTACTCAATCTTTCCGCTGCTGCTTCCAAAGTTTCGTCTTTTTTGCAGAAACAAAAGCGCACCTGTTGTTCGCCGAGTTTTGCGTCGTGATAAAACGATGAACCCGGAACGACGGCGACACCGATTTGTTGAATCAAAAACCGCGTAAATTCGATGTCGTTTTTATAACCAAAGTCCGAAATGTCGGTCATCACATAATACGCGCCTTCGGGCGCATCGCATCTGAAACCGGCAGCTTGCAACACAGGCACGATAAAATCCCGTTTTCGCTGATATTCTTTTTGCAGTTCGTCGTAATAACTTGCGGGCAAACTCAAAGCATACGCGCCTGCGTGTTGCAGAGGATTTGCCGCGCCGACGGTTAAAAAGTCGTGAACTTTGCGAATTGCGCCCGTAATATCAGGCGGCGCAATGCAATAACCGACGCGCCAACCCGTTACCGAATAAGTTTTGGAAAGAGAATTAACGACTACCGTTCGCTCACGCATTCCGTCAATTTGCGCCATCGAAATATGTTTTGGACTTTGGACTTTGGATTTTGGATTTTGGATTACTTGAGGTGTCAGCGAATGATTATCAGCCGATTGCTGACCGTTCTTCAATCCAAAATCCAAAATCGGCAATCCAGAATCATAAATAATGTGTTCGTAGATTTCATCGGTAAAACAAATCGCGTCAAACTCTTTGCAAAGTTCGGCAATAAATTCCATCTCTTCCAATGAAAAAACTTTGCCCGTCGGATTATTCGGGTTACACACAATTATCGCTTTCGTTTTTTCATTAAAAGCGGCGCGGAGTTCATCTTTGTCAAACTGCCAGCCGTTCGCCGTTTGATAAAGCGGAACGTGAACCGGTTTCGCATCCGACAAAATTGCGTCCGGCGCGTAATTTTCATAAAACGGCTCAAACACGACGACTTCCTCACCCACATCAACCGTCGCCATCATTCCCGCAATCATTCCTTCCGTCGAACCGCACGTTACGGTTATTTCCGTTTCCGGGTCAACATCCAGCCCCAAAAACCACTTGGTTTTTTCCGCAATCGCGTCACGAAACGATTTTACACCCCACGTTATCGCGTATTGATTAAAATCATCGCTAATCGCCTGCATCGCCTTTTGCTTAATATCTTCCGGCGCGGCAAAATCGGGAAAGCCCTGCCCAAGATTTACCGCACTATATTTCGCCGCTTCCCGTGACATTTCACGAATCACCGATTCGGTAAAACTAGCGGCTTTTCGGGAAATTCGATTTTTGGTTTGTTTGGATTGTGGCATCTTTGATTTTCCAACTTTAGATTATTCACAAAAGTAGATTTTTCTCCCGCTTCTATTTTCGTTAATTTCAACAGTTTTACCGGAAAACATCAAATTTACACAGCCATTTTTTTAAAATATAACCGACCTCAAGCCTCTTATCACTTACTTTCGTTGTTGATGGCAATGTTCATTAGGTAAAATCACCGCTTCACAAAAGGCTTTAATGAGTTATCGTTTTCTACATTTTCAGCATAGTGCAAAATCGTCCCGCCAAAACCGACTGCCCAACCTTTTTTTCCGACAAATAAAACTTTTTCGAGCTTATGCTGAACCTTTGAATTCTCTAAGGTCCAAATATTCCCCGCTGTCGTCGTGTGTAGAATAGTGCCGTCTTCGCCAACCGCCCAACCTTCAGCCGTGTTGCTGAAAAAAATGTCCGATAAATTACTAGAAACATTTGAATTCTGTTCACGCCAGGTCTTTCCACCGTTGATTGTTTGATAAATTTTGCCGTTGGTGCCGACTGTCCAGCCGTTTTTTTGATTTATAAAAAAGACTGAATTCAGTTTTGCGTTTGAATTGCCGAAAATAGTCGCCTGACTCCAACTCGCACCGGCATCATCAGTAAAAAGAATCGTGCCGCCGGCGCCGACCATCGAACCGTGAAAATTGTCGGTAAAAATTCCATCCAGCATAAGGTACCGAATCGGGGACGGATTTTTTTTCCAGGTTTTCGCATCATCCTGCAACGCAAATAATGCGCCCGCTTCGCCAACCGCCAAACCGAAACCATTTTTGGTAAAGAATATTTTAGCAATTCGATTCCGTCCGTTGCCGAAATTCATCTGTTCCCATTGCTTGCCGCCGTCAGTAGTTTTCAAAAGATAAGAAGGTGAGTTTGCGCCTAGATTGAAAATGTTTCTTTCACATAAAAGCCAGCCCGTTTTTTCATCGGAAAAATAAATTTGACGAATGGTGTCGGACGTAAAGTTTTTCTCTTTTTTCCAAGTTTTCCCGCCATCCTCGGTAGCCAGTAAAATCCCGCCGCTTCCTGCTATGAAACCCTTATTCTCGTTGACAAAATAAACATCTCGAAGCCACGCCAAAGTGTTCGATTCCTGTTTTGTCCAGTTAGCGTGCGCTGTCTGAAACGATGCTGCAAACAACAAGAAAATCAAAATTTTTCCGACTAAACTCATATTCGATTTATCCGGCTCTTACCGGGAAGAGAAAACTGCTCCATTCAGAACATAACGTGATTAACGTATTAAGGGAAAAACGTAAGAAGTATGTATGTGATTTAACATTTACTTAGCACATCTTTCCGCATCATTTTTGTTTTTTACTGCAAAGTTTGCAAATCAATTAGATCGGACTTCCGAAAAGCAGACGGACAATACTAAATTTGCTGAAAATATCCAAAACTTTTTCGACCGTCTTAATTTTATTACCCGGCACGACAACTTGATCACCCGGCACGAGATAGATCATTTCGGCTTTACCGCGGGCGATTTCTTCTAAATTGATGGCAATCGGTGTGATGCCGGTTTGTGTTTGGCGATAAATAACTACTTTTTTCCGATCTCCGGTGCGAAGAATTCCACCTGATTCGACAATCGCTTCATAGACGCTCAAACGGCGTTCCATAAGTTTCACACCCGGCGTTCCGACATCGCCCAATACGCTGTAGCGCGCTGAACCGACTTTTTCGAGTGTAACCGTAACTTTCGGGTCAATAATGTATTCATCGAGCCTTTTAGTAACTTCCTCTTGAATTTGCTCAACCGTTTTGCCGCCGACAAAAACGCCTTCACGAATCAATGGATAAGAAATTTTAGCAGTTGGCGGAACGGTAATTCCCGTTTTGCAATAATCGGGACATTGCCCAAAAACTTCAATTGAAATAACATCTTGCGGTCCGAGACGATATTCTTTCAGATAATTATTGTAATACGGAACAATTGCCGATTCTTCTTCCGACAAACCTTCGCGCCGTAAGTTTTTATCATCGGTTTTATCAATATGTGCTGTCTGATTCGCGTTTTCGGGCGCGTCCAATTTTTTTAATTCGCCTTCCGTCGCATTTTCGGTTTTTTCAGATTTCTTCTCATTTTTGGCTTTCGCTATTCTCTCCCGGTTTTTCGGCGCAACTTCCTGTGCCGCAACGCAGAGTGAAAAAACCATACAACCAACCAAAATCAAACATATATTGCGAAAAAAATTTACTGCTTTCATATTCTTTCTCCGTCCTCATCCAACCGATAAAAAGGCTTATTATTCACTTTTATCCATTTTCTTACAAATGGTTTTACTTTTTATCTTCCTTTGCCGAACAAAACAGTTTTGACCGTTTCAAATACGATGACTAAATCAAGCGCGAGACTCTGATTTTTAATATAGTATAAATCATACTGCAACTTGCGCCGCGCATCTTCTACCGACGCGCCATAAGGATATTTTATCTGCGCCCAACCCGTCAATCCCGGGGCAACCAAATGGCGATGCTCATAAAACGGTATTTCTTTGGCAAGTTGGGTAACAAAATGCGGACGTTCGGGGCGCGGTCCGACAAAACTCATTTCGCCTTTTATGATATTCCAAAACTGCGGGATTTCATCCACGCGAATCAGCCGGATCACACGCCCGACACGCGTTACGCGGTCATCGTCGGCAGTTGCCCAAATCGGTTTCCCGTCTTTTTCAGCATCAGTTTTCATTGAGCGAAACTTTATGACATTAAATCCTTTGCCGTTTTTTCCGACTCTTTCCTGCTGATAAAAAATGTCGCCTTTTGAATCGAGTTTGATTAAAGCTGCGGTTAGCAGGGCAATCGGAAACGAAACTATCAAGCCGATCAAAGCTAAAGAGCGATGAACTATTTCGCGGATAAATGTTCCGAGTTGCGTATCGCGTCCCCGTCCTTCAAAAATCAACCATGACGGACGCACCATATCAATATGCACCTGTCCGGTAACACGCTCGAAAAACGATGTGCATTCTTCGATATTGACATCACCCGCCAAACTCATTTTCAACAAAGTTTCAGTCGGAAAAGTCCCGCGTCTTTCACGGACAGCAATAACAACGCGGTTGATTTTTTCGTTTTTGATAATTTCTTCAAGATTATTAGCTGAACCGAGGAGATTTATTCTAGGCGGCATAGCCTGCGGTTTTGCCCCGTTTTCCGTTACAAAACCAACGATCCTATAACCTGCGTCGCGGCGTTCCCAAATTGATTCTGCCGTATCTTGTGCCGCTCTTCCCGTTCCGAAAATCAAAATTTTTTCACCGATTTCGGGATGTCCGGTCAACCAATGAATAAGAAATCGCCACGTCAGAAGTAGAACCAATACAACCGGAACGGAAATAACCGAAACGCCGCGCCCGATGAACAGCGGCGGAACAAAGTAAAATATGAAAGCCAGTAACACCCAGGCAATACCGAGAGCCTGCACCATCCGAAGCATCAGCTCACGCCGATTTCCCATCACGGTAAAATCGTAGAGATCGTAAAAATACAAAATCAAAAGACACAGAAGCGTTGCCAAAACAATTTTCAGCCAGCCGTTTCTTTCGTTCAACTCATGATCGGAACCGTTAGAACCCAGCCGCAAATACAATGCCAGAACTACTCCACCGTAAACAATGGCGGCATCAGCAAGTATAAACCAAACCGTGCGGGGTGTAATTCTGGTTCCATTCATCTTTAGTTAGTTAGCAGATGGCAGTTAGCACCGGAAGACTGGTTTTTCAGGTTATATACTGAAATTTTCATTTACTTTTCGTATTTCACCGATTCTTACTTCTTATTGCCTCACGCCGCTGACCGAATTTTTCAATCTGCGCCCCGAATTATAATAGCCGTAATTATAATGCGTTTCGTCTAAAACATCTTCGCTTTGATTGAGAACAACTCCCAGCATACGGTCACGCGGCAGCGTTTCCATAATACGATCAACCATACTGTATCGGGTTTTTCCGGCGCGGATGACGAGCATCGCACCATCAGAGTGATTTATCAATACAGTTGCATCGGTAAAAATCCCGAGCGGCGGCGCGTCAATTATTATAAAATCGAACATCTCACGCGCCTGACGCAAAATTTCCTTGAATTTCGGACCCGAAATAAGTTCCGCTACGTCGCTTCGCGCTTCACCGCCCGGAAGCAAATGCAAACCGGCGGGTGCCAGTTTAATAATCGATTCATTAAGAGTGGCATTGCCCGAAAGAATGTGTGAAAGACCTTTGTCGGCTTGGATGCCTAAATAGTCCGTCAAACTCGGCATCCGTAGGTCACTGTCGATAATCAACGCTTTGATACCGTCGGTTTGTGCCAACATCCACGAGAGATTGAGTGCCGTAACTGATTTTCCCTCGCTCGGATTAATACTGGCGACAACGATCGACTGCAATTTTTGACGTTGGCTTTTGTGTAAAATCTGTGTTCGCAAACTTCGATATTCCTCGCAGTAATTTGAATTAGGATGTGTAATAGCAACAAGGCGCGGCTCAACGCGCTCCGCTTCAACTTCCCACTGAGCGAACTCAGGCAGGTGTTTTTCCACGATGCGCGTTGCGCCGACAGCGTTCAAAGTTGCCCCGGCAGTAGTCTCTGTTTTCAAATCAGGGAGTGCCTTCCCGATTGTTGAATTCGACTGCCCATTGAACGCCAAACTCGGTGTTCCGATCTTTAAATCCTTAGTAAATATGTCCGGCGGCTTGTTATCGCGCCGATTATTTTTATCAAATGGAACAACTTTTGCCGAAACAGGAGTTTCAGCCGTGTTTGTTTCTTCCGCTTGTTTTTTCTTTAATGCATTAAGGATACTCATAATCTCTTAGTCCAAAGTCCAAGTTACACGCCCTAAAACCAAATTGACTTTAGATTTCGGGCATTGGAATTAATAAAACCCGCCAACCTCTTCGATTTCCAAATTTACTTCGTCGTCCAGATCATCAAATGGACGTGGAATCGGTTTTCCATTCGAATTACCGTTGCCATTGCCATTGGCAGCGTTAGTCGGGAACTTTTTTGGCATATTTGCCTCGACGCGGCTTTGATTATTCCGCAGTTCTTCCCGTGCTTCGGCAGTCAAAACTCTGGCTGAACCGACTTTTTCAACGGCTTTTTCACTTGCCAGCAGGGTATCTTTTGACGGCAGCAGATCGAGATTGTCGGCGACCTCTTCGATGATTTGTCTGCCGATAATCTGTTCGCCCGCCGCGTATGCCGCCAGCATCGCATTGTCACATAAGTTGTTGATTTGACGCGGAATGCCTTCCGAGCATTGATAAATAAAATCAATCGCTCCCGGCGTAAAAATATTCGGCTGGTCTGAACCGGCGATCAAAAGTCTTTCCGTGATATAGCGTTCGATTTCATCGACATTCGGAAGCGCGTGCATTTTACAGCGAAGCGCAACCCGTTGTTTGAGTTGGCGCAAATTAGACTGATTTAATTTATCGCGCAGTTCCGGTTGCCCGGTCAGAACGATTTGCAGATGTTTGGCATTGTCCGATTCAAAGTTCATCAACAGCCTAATCTCTTCCAAAACATAATCGGAAAGTTCGTGCGCTTCATCAATTATCAGCACCGTGCGAAGCCCGCGCCGGTGGCGTTCTTCCAAAACTTTGCCCAATTCCGTCAGTAATTCGGCTTTGTTGTTCCAATCTTTAATGCCGAGCATTTGCGTAACGTGATGATAAAATTCATCGATCGAAAGACGCGGATTGAAAATATATGCCGCGAGGACGCTTGAGTCCAACCGGCGCAAAATCCAGCGCAAAGCGGTCGTTTTGCCGGTTCCGACCTCGCCCGTCAAAACTATCAGACCTTTCGCGTTTTCCAAGCCGTAATAAAGACTTGCCAAAACCTCGTTATAACTGGGCGTGAACACGAGAAAACGCGGGTCCGGCGTTAAAGTAAACGGCGTATCTTCTAATTCAAAAAATTCTTTATACATTTTTCTTTCTCCGAAATCGTATCAAAGTTGCTTGCCTTAAACGGGCGCATAACGCTGCACAGCAAACCCGCCCGCTTACTCAGGCGGTTCTGACCTGTTCCACTACGAAACTACGCGCTCAAAAATGCGCGATAATTGCAATACAATAATTATCAAGGGAATACTGCCGACTGCCGCCGCAAGTCCCGCTATTACTTTTAACCAATGAACCCGAACCTGCCAATCTTTTTCGCTCTGCGAAAGTAATGGCGGAACAGAAGCCAAAATCGGCAATCCGGTGTAATGTTTGGCATCTTCGATGTTCTGAATCTTCAAAACGCGCGGCAGTTCAAAAATGGCGGCTAAAAACAAACCGAGAGCTAACCCGATAGCCGCGCCAAAGCCGGTCAGCATCGCCCGTTTCGGCGCAACCGGCGATTGCGGCAAATTTGCCGGGTCTTGCACACGAATCGTTTCGCCTTGTGCATTGTTGGCGCGGTCATAGCCTAAATTTGCGTCGTTTCGCTTTTTCAAAAGTTCATCGTAAGTTGTTTTTGCCGAAGTATATTGGTTGTTGATACCTTCGAGGGCGACCTTAACGGTGGGAATTGTATTGATTTTCGCTTCCAGCGAGGCAATTTGTTGAGCATTTTGCCGTAACTGCTCATCTTTGGCTTGCATTTGTTGATCGATTTGCACGATTTGGCTTTCTGCTTTTTGCTTTTCGATCTCCAGATTTTGCTTTTGTAATTCGGCTTTGCGTGAACTCGACTGTCCGGCTTGTTGGACGCGTTTTTGCGTATTTTTTTTCAAAGCATCTATTTCATCATTAACTTTTTCGATCTCGTTTTGTGCCTTGATAACATCGGGATGTTTTTCGCGTAAAGTCAATTTCAGATTTTCCAGTTTGGCACTATATTCTGCCCGTTTCTGCACTAATTGAGCATAAGCCGGTGTATCTTCAATCTGGGTTGCGTCCTTGATTGCGTCCTGCGTTTCTTTTTCGCCGAAATCTTCGATCAGCCGCGCCTGACTGTTGAGAGCGCGAATGCTGTCGTTCAAGCGACCTTTTTCCGCGATCAAACTTTGTTTGTCTTTAGCGATGGTGTCTTCGCTTTTTCGCAGACCGTCAAGCTGGGCAATCAAACCTTGCGATGAATCTGGCAGCGTTTCAACATTTTCCATCATCACGCCCAACCGCTGCTTTTCTAATGCGTCAAGACTCGTTTTTGCCAGATTTAATTGGTTATCAATAAATTCGCGGGTAACTTCCGCTGTCTGCGTCGAAGCGAGAACCTGCGCGTTGACATATTTGGTTGCCAGTTCCGCCGTGACATTTCTTGCCGCTTCGGGTGAGCGATCCCGATATTTTATGCTGAACGCCGCAACTTTTCTGTCGTCATCCGTTTTTTCCAGATCAACCTTGATATTGTTGCTCATCTTTTCGATGATAAGTGCCGTATCCATTCCGGCGTTGCGTTCAAGTTCAAAAAGTTTGTATTTCGCAATCATCGGCTCGAGCGATGAACGGCTCAGGATTTCCTGATTAATGGTTTGCAGACGTTGGGTCAAATCTTCGTCCGTCAGCGATTGCACCACTTTATCGGAAATAGTCGGCGGCTTGACTGTCAACAAGGTTCTCGATTCATAAACGCTCGGCAATTTATAGACGACGTAGCCAATCGCCGCCGTCATCGTGATAATCGGCAATAAAATCAGCCACTTGCGCCGTTTTAACATTCGGACGAATTCGCCCGCCGTTCTTTGTCTGAATTCTACGCTCATCCTTTTAACTTTCCTTATAAACTTGCCAGTAAATTTTTTGCGTCCTGCCTGTCTTTTTCACTCAGATTTTGCTTGTTTTGCAAAGAAGTTTCCAATTCTCTTCGCGCCGAAGGCTTATCACCTGCCGAAGCCAACGCCATTCCGAGACGTAATCGATATGCCGGATTTACGCTTGAATTTGTTTTTCGGGCTTCGATTTCATCAAGCGCAACCGCTTTTTTGAGTTGTTCGACGGCGGGCAAATACAATTCCTTTTTGTAATAAACCCAGCCGAGAGTGTCATAATATCCCGGAACATTTTGATATGTAAGAATTGTCGTTTGCGCGAGTGCCAAGGCTTCATCCAAATTCCCTTCGCCGGAGGCAATGAGCCACGCTAAGTTATTGGCGGCAATCGGTGTGTCAGGTGCGATCTGCAATGCCCGACGATAATTTTTCTCAGCCTCTGTCGTATTGTTTCGCGCATCTTCAAGCATTCCGGCTAGTGTGTAAACGGAAGCCGAAGGTTTTTTTTCTACTACTATCTTATACTGTTCAATGGCTTCATCTATTTGGTTTCGCCCGATTAAAATTGAAGCGAAAGTCGTATATGCTGGCAGATAATTTTTGTCGAACTCAATCGCAGTTGTCAGTTCTCCTTCCGCCGCCGCAACATTTTTTTGCGCTATAAAAACATCTGCTTTGAGATAATGCAAGGCGGCTAGAACATCCGTTTGTCCATTGGCAGATTGTATTGCCCCGTCGATTTGCGCCTGTGCCTGATCGAACATTTTTTGGGATGTCCAAACCCGCACTAAACCGTTTAGCGCATCGAAATTTTTGCTGTCGGCAACCAATGCTTTTTCACATAAATTTATGGCTTCCACCAGACTGTTTTCAGCAATCGCAACTTTCGCTAAATTAACCATCGCGGCGGAAGATTTTGGCGAAAGACGCACGATTTCCTGCAAATCGGAACGCGCTTCGACAAGTTTTCCGAGTTCTAAATTCGCCAATCCGCGGGCTGTCAGAGCGCGAACCCGAAGTTCTTCTAAGTCCTGTGCGTCGGTTTCGACATTCGGAAAAGAATTTTTGACCGCCTCAAGTAAATCATTAGCTCCGCGCAAAGCGTTTTCAGATTCGCCGACCGTAAAACTTGTTTGGATTTTCAAAAGTTTTGTCTTCAAAAAATTCGGATGATATTTGTCCAAATCACCGATAAATGCCCGCGCTTGATCGACTTGTCCGAGTGCCAACCGCGCTTGTGTCATATAAAAAAGTGCGTGTTTTTGGGTCGGCTGTTTCTTCAAAACTTTTTCCAAATCTTTAACCGCATCGTCAGCCTTGTTCTCCTGTAATTTGAGCCGGGCGCGAAGTAGCAGGGCTTCCGTATCGTTATCATTTAATTCTAAAAGTGCTTTGACCTGCTCATTAACTTTTTCATTCTCTTTGCGGTCAATATAAATTTCTCCTAAACGATAGCGGGCGCGGACATATTCGGGAATTTCCGAAACAATTTCGCTCAACACCGCCACCGCCTCATCTTCCCGCCCGATCCGGGCGTAAAAATCTCCTAATGTCATCCGACTTTCGGGACTGTTTTCTTCAAGCCCGATCAACGCTTTATAAGCAGATTCGGCTTTATCGAATTGTTTATTGGAACGATAAAATTCGGCTTGACCTTCACGCGCTTCGATGTTTTTTGGTTCGACCTCAACCGCTTTTTTGAATTGCGCTTCGGCTTCATCGGCGCGATTGGCATAACCCAAAAATCTGCCGTATTCGAGATAACCGGGCGCAACATCGCGGTTGACAGAGATTCCTTTTTGAATAGTTTTTTCCGCTTCGCCGGTTTTATTGAGTTTCACGAAATAGCGCGCAAGACTCAGATAAGATGCGGTGCGGTTCGGATCGAGCGAAATAGCGTGATTCAATATATCCAGTATTTCTTTCTCCGGTTTTTTCTGCAATGCAAAAAGGCTGGCTTTCAAAATATGACCTTCGATAAAATTGGCATCACGCGCAAAAACATCTTCGAGAATTTTAGTTGTTTCGTCGGTTTGCGGTGGTTCGGTAAGTAGAAAATAATTGCCGAGTTTTGTTTTGGCTTCGAGATTTTCAGGATTCAGATCGGCTACTTGATGCAGTTCTTCAATGGTTTCGTAAAATTGTCCGAGATTTTCGTAAGCACGGGCTAATCCCCAATGTGCTTCCGCCGAGCTTTTGTCAATATCCGAAGCCGCTCGAAATTCCATTACGGCTTCTTGAAACTTGCGTTTTTGCAAGTTCTCTTCGCCGCGCGTCAGATGTTTTTGTTTGGATTGAGTATTGCAAGATATGAAAATTGATCCACCGCCGAGCACAATGGCAAGCAGTAAAAATCGGAAATAAAAATTTGGACACTCTCTATTTTTCATTTAAAAAGACAATTTTCCATGATGAAATTTTCGCTTTAAAAATTTTGACAGTCGGGGCAATGACCGCAAAAATTTTGACGAATTTTTTCATAAATCTTTTGATCAAGAGGCAAATCCCGATCAAAAGATTGTTAGAAAATCAAATTCAGGTTTTCAATATAAACTAGCCAACCTTCGTCGGCATTTGTAAAAACCTCTAATCAAAGATAAATTTCAGAAAATTTCTGTTTAGCGTTTAGATAGTGATGCGATAAGAGTGAAACATCTGCTTTCAAAACTGCTGAAACGTCTATTTCATTTTATGTATTAAGTGAAATTTCGGTGATTATATCTCAAATATTCTTAAAATCAAGTATTTTTTTAACTTTTACTCTTTTTATTGTTATTTTTGTCTTTGTCTGATTCTTTTTCTTTGCAGAAAACCGACTAAATTTCCGGTTTTATCAATTACACCGAGTGCGCCGATGCCGTTTTCGCGCATTACATCCCGCGCATCGGTCAGAAGCGTTTCCGTTTCAACAAAATAATCAGGATTAATCGGACGCATTACATCTAAAATTTTTATCTTATGCCAGTCTTCGCGCGCCGATTTTTTCAAATCTTCCAAAGCTAATATACCGTAGAGTTGATTATCTTTGGCAACAGGAAAAACCGTCTGCCGGTGAAGCGGTAAGATATGATCGACAAAATACAATATGGTTATGTCAAACGGGATGGAAACAGGTAAAGACATCACATCTTCGACAATCAGTTTTTCATTATTATTAACCTGAAGAATAATTGACTTTGCCGCGTCATATAGAAAAAGTCCGACGAAAATCGTCCAAAAGCCGGTAAAAAAATCACTGCGAACCAATGCAATGTAAATACCGAAGATTATTAAAACTACGGCGATAATTTGACCGAAACGCCCGGTTAATATCGTCGCCTCGTTCAAATTAGTGCCGCGCCGCCACAAATAAGACCGCAGAACTCTGCCGCCATCGAGCGGATAGCCGGGGAACATATTAAGAACCGCCAAAAGAAAATTTCCTAAAGCCAATACGAAACACAGCGGCACGAGAATAGCAGTCCCAAGCGCGTTAAAAATCGCCATCAACCCGAGAAAAAGAAGCGCAAGCAAAAAGCTGGCGACAGGTCCGGCAATCGCAATCCGAAACTCGGCACGCGGCGTGTCCGGTTCGTGTCTGAATCGCGTCAAGCCGCCAAATGGATGAAGCACGATTTCCACAACTTGCAAACCTTCCAAACGGGCAACAAAAGCGTGGGCGAATTCGTGGAGAAAAATAGAAACGAAAAAAATTAAAGTCGTCAAAAATCCGAAAACAAAACTCGTCAGAAAATTATCAAAGACAGAGTTAACGCTCGTCGCCGTCACCCAGGACATAATCGCCAGCACCAAAAACCAACGATAATCTATCCGCACGGGAATGCCTGAAACGTGCGTGATGAGTAATTGACGCTTTAAAAAATCGAAAATCTGCATTGGCTAAAACCGCTGTTTAAATTTATTTTGCTGTCCCTGAATTAATTTTAAGACTATCAACAATAACATCTTACAATGAAATTTCGCTTAAGTCCGAGATGATCTTCGGCAAAATCTCCAATACAAAATCAACCTCAGAGTCGGTGTTAAATCTTCCCAACGAAAAGCGAATACTGCCCATCGCTTGGGAATAAGGAATATTCATCGCGTGCAAAACAGGCGACGCTTTAGGAATTTCCGCATTGCACGCGGATCCCGTCGAAACACAGACATCCGAATCATTGAGCAACGCCAATATAGCTTCACCGTTTAAATTCGGAAACGAAATATTCGATGTGTTAGGGAGTCGATTTGCTGTGTCCGATGTTCCGTTCAAACGAGAATTTGGAATTTTATGCAAAATTTCGGTTTCGAGTTTATCACGCAATTGTCCGATTTTGTCCATCGCCGAAAAATCTTTGACAAAATTTGCAGCCGCGCCGATTCCGGCGATTTGGTGAACAGCTTCTGTTCCCGCACGTCTGCCGTTTTCTTGTCCGCCGCCAATAGAAAATGAAGGTAAGACCACACCTTTTCTGACGTAGAGCGCACCGATACCTTTTGGCGCGTGAAATTTATGTCCTGAAACGCTGAACAAATCTATTTCGGTATTCTTTAAATCAAGCGGAATTTTGCCGACGGCATTTACACCGTCAACGTGAAAAACCGCGTCGGAATTTTCCTTGACAATTTCGGCGATTTCGGCGACGGGAAATAAAATGCCGGTTTCATTGTTTGCCAACATCACGGAAACAATCGCCGTTTCTTCGCAAACGGAGTTTTTTAGCTCGTCTAAATCAAGTGAACCGTTTTCAGCAACCTCCAGCCACGTTATTTTATAGCCTCGAGTTGCTGATTTTTCGCAAACTTTGCGGACGGCTTCGTGTTCGACCCGCGTGGTGACGATATGTTTTTTGTTCGGACGTGCTTCGAGTGTTCCGAAAATAGCCCAATTGTCACTTTCCGTGCCGCCGGAAGTAAAAATGATTTCGTTTTCGTCGTTTGCACCAAGTAAATCGGCGATTTGCAGGCGTGAATTCTCGATTGCTTTTCGGTTTTCGCGCCCGAAGTTGTAAGCAGATGACGGATTGCCGTAAAACTCGGTTAAGAAAGGCTTCATCGCCTCAAAAACTTCCGGCGCAATCGGCGTTGTCGCATTGTTGTCAAAATAAATCATAATTCTAATGTAAATTGTTAAATTTTAATGGTAAATTGTTGGTGATTTTATTTACAATTAATAATTAACAATTTACCACTAACCATTTACAATTATAAAAATCGTGAGCGCAACACTAAAAATTACAGATGCCACCGGGCGAACTTGGGAAGTAAGTCTCGTTCCGGGTATGGCTTATAACATTGGCAGGGCAAAAGATAACGACATCGTTCTCAATGACCGTCGGGTTTCGCGCCGTCACGCATATATTGTCGCCGAAGCGGAGAATTTTAAAATGGTTGACGGTTACTTTGTAGCGGGTGAAATTACGCGCAGCGTCAACCATGTATTTATCAATGGAACGCCGCAGTTAGAGAAAATTCTCGAATCGGGCGATGTCATTACGATTGGCGAAACTAAGTTGGAATTCAAGAAAATCAGTTTGCCGAAACCTGTCGAAGGTCTGTCAAGCGCATATAAAATCCCTCAGCCGACGACCGATTATTCGCTCAATAAAACCGAAACTCCGACCGGCGTAAACTATGACGACAAACCGCTCGGACATACCCAATTACTAATTTCCGCGAATGAAATAATCGGCGGCAGTCGCGGCAGTCTTTCATCTGAAACGGGAATTGCGACACCTGAAGAAATTAAAGACTTGCGGCGAAAAGCCAAGATGTTGGATTTGCTTTACGAGATGAGCAAAACGATTGGCACGGTTTTTGACTTAAAAGAAATATTTGAAAAGGCGACGGATTTAATCTTTCGCGGAACGCCTGCCGAAAGAGTCGTCGCATTGCTTGCTGATGAAACGCTTGACGGCAAAATTTTGGATTATAGCCTTTATCCGATTGCTATCAAAGCAAGGGACGAAAAATTGGTAGCTTTGACCGAAAAACTGACAATAAGTCGGACAATAACGCAGAAAGTAATGAAGGAAAAAGTCGCATTGCTTTCGCAGGACGCAAAAACAGATGCGATGTTCAAGGGTGCGGAATCAATCGTCGCGCAAGGCGTGCGGTCAACTATCTGCGCTCCTTTGATAACCGAATCGAATGTTCACGGTGTGGTTTATGCCGATCGATTTGATCCGTTTTCCGCTTTTAGTTCCGATGATCTGGAGCTTATCAGTGCGGTCGCAGCGCAGACAGCGGTCACGGTGGAAACTGTCAAAGCGCATAAACGACTTGCGCGCGAAGAAGTGGCACGGGCAAATTATAGCCGTTTTATGCCCGAATATGTCGTAAAACAGTTGCTTGAAAATCCTGATTCATTTAAACTAGGCGGGATAAACCAAACTATTACGGTTCTCTTTGCCGATATTCGCGGATTTACCGCATTTTCTGAAAGAGAGAACCCTGAAAAAGTAGTTGGATTGCTAAATCGTTATTTTAGCGCAATGTCCGAAATAATTTTTGCTCACGGCGGAACTCTTGATAAATACATAGGCGATGGTTTAATGGCAATTTTTGGCGCACCCAACGCTACTCCTGAAGATGCCAAAAATGCTCTGAAAACTGCCGTTGTAATGCAAAAAAGATTGATAACTTTAAACAAAGAGTTGGAAGATGCCAAGTTCAGCCGGATAAGTGTCGGCATCGGATTGCACACGGGCGAGGCGACTATCGGCTATATCGGTTCAGACCAGCGTTCTGAATATACGGCGATTGGCGACACCGTTAATTTGGCTTCGCGGCTTGAATCAAATGCGCGTGGCGGACAGATTTTGATAAGTGAAGCGACAGCGGCGGCAAGCGGAAATTTATTCACTTTAATTCCATGCGAACCCTTAAGTGTAAAAAATCGCTTGCAACCTGTATCACTATTTGATGTAAAATGGAATTGAGCTATTTTAGCTAGGTTTCAAATTTCAGATAAATCTATTTTTTGATTAAGATTTTCAAAACAGTCTTTATGAAGGGACTTTCATCACTCAAAAAACTTGTTACCGATTCGATGGCGATTGACCTCGGAACAGCAAGTACGATTATTGCGGTCAAAGGGCGCGACATCGTGCTTGATGAACCCTCGCTGATTGCCGTCAATGAACTAACGGGCGAAATCGTCGCGTATGGTCAGGAAGCCTACGATATGCGCGGACGTGAAGGACGCGACACTACCGTTTTAGCACCGCTTAATAACGGTGTCGTAGCCGATTTCGAACGCACTAAACTGATGCTCGCGCACTTTGTCAAAAAAGCGAAAACCGGCGGTTCACAAGTTTCACTGCAAGCCGTTATGAGTATGGTTTCCGATGTAACTCACGTCGAACAACGAGCCCTTCTCAACGCGGCGGAAGATGCCCACATCGGCAAAATCTATATGATGGAAGAAGGTCTGGCAGCGGCTTTCGGCGCAGGTGTTACTCCGCGTGACAAACGTGCTTCGGCAATTGTTGACATCGGTGCCGGCACAACCAATATCGCCGTTGTTGCTAAAGGTTCGGTGGTGCATTCAAGATCGGAAAGAATCGGAAGCGACGAGATTAATTTGGCTTTATCAACCCATCTTCGCCGACATCGCGGTTTGCAGGTCGGTGAAGAAACCACGGAAATCCTCAAAACTGATTTTGCAACTACTTTTCTACCGGAAAATCTTGATAAAGCCCTGACTGTGCGTGGACGTGACGTGCAAACGGGAAGTCCCGGAGCGGTTGAGATTACCATCGGCGAAATTTATCCGGTAGTTGAAAACATCGTCCGTCGTGTCGCCCAAATCGTCAGCGATACTTTAACCGAACTACGCCCGGAAGTTGCGGCTGACATTTATGATCGTGGAATTATCTTAACCGGCGGCGGCGCACTCTTAAACGGAATTGACCAGTATATTCGTAATTTTGTAAATCTGCCGGTCATCGTTGCCGATGAACCGCGCTATGCCACTGTTCGAGGACTGCTTAAAATGTTCGACGAACCCGAACTGCTTGAAAAAGTTTCGCGCAACGAATTGCATTTTCTGCAAAACGCAGAAATTCCCTTTGAAGCATAAGGAATCTTCATATATTTTTGTCGGCAAATTATTTACCGCCCGTCATCAGCAATCCGATTTCTTCGTTTGAGGTCGTTTTCGGATTTACTTCTTTAACAAACTTTCCTTTACTAATTACAAACAGGCGATCAGCCAATGCCGTAACCTCTTCGAGTTCGGCGGAGACCAATAAAATCGCGCTTCCCGCATCGCGTAATCCGATTAGTTTGCGATGGATAAACTCGATTGCGCCGATGTCCACGCCGCGCGTCGGTTGCGAAACTAAAAGAAGTTTCGGATTTAATTCAAATTCGCGCCCGATGACGAGTTTCTGCTGATTTCCACCCGACAACGCACGCGCCGGAAGTTCCGCGTTCGGCGGTCGCACATCAAAATTTTCGATAATTTCGTTCGCCCGTTTGTTGATTGCCGATTGGCTTAAAATCCCGATACCGCTTGCTACCGGCGGACGATAATGAACGCCGAGCATTGAATTTTCAGCTAAGTCAAAATCAAGTAAAAGCCCTCGTCTGTGGCGATCTTCGGGAATGTGCGCGATTCCGAGTTCTTTGCGTTTTCTGGCATTAGTTTTAGTAATATCCGTATCGAACAATTCAATTTTGCCATTGAGATTTCCCGACGGCGTTAAACCGGCAATCGCTTCGATTAGTTCGGTTTGTCCGTTGCCTTCGATGCCTGCGATGCCGACGATCTCGCCAGCTTTGACAGAAAACGAAACACCGTTTAATGCTTCGCCGTGCGCGTTTTTGACGGTTAGATTTTGCACATTCAAAACATCTTTCTGCGGATTCGCGTCAGTTTTTTCGACTCGCAGCAAAACATCGCGCCCGACGATCATTCGCGCCAAATCTTTGGCAGTCGTTTCCGAAGTTTTGAGATTGCCGACAACTTTTCCGTCGCGCATAACCGTAACATCGTCGGAAATAGCCAAAACCTCTTCGAGTTTGTGTGTGATAATGACAATCGTTTTGCCTTGTTCGCGCATCCGGCGCAAGATATTGAAAAATTCCACGACTTCCTGCGGCGTTAAAACGGCGGTCGGTTCATCCAAAATCAACAGTTCGGCATTGCGATAAAGTGCCTTCAAAAGTTCGACGCGTTGCTGTGCGCCGACGGATAAATCTTCGATATACGCTTTTGGATTTACACCCAAACGCAGTTCATTCGACAAAGCCAAAATGTCATTATTCGCCTTGTCCAAATCGAGATTAAACGCGCCGCCCGTTTCCGCGCCCAACACAATATTTTCGGCAACCGTCATCGTATCAACCAACATAAAATGCTGATGAACCATCCCGATTCCGAGTTTTATCGCGTCTTCGGGCGATTTGATATTGACGTGATTGCCGTCAACCGAAATCTCGCCGCTGTCAGCCGTGTAAAAACCGTAGGCGATTCGCATCACGGTTGACTTGCCCGCGCCGTTTTCACCAACAATGGCGTGAATCGTGCCTTTTTCAATTTTGATGGAAACATCGTTGTTCGCCACTACATTACCGAAGGTTTTGGTTATGTTTTTAAGTTCGAGCATATTTTAATAGTTATTGCCGAAAGCATCATTCATTCTGCAAACTCTTGATTATTTAATTTATTGCAGTATTTTAATTTTCAATCGGAATTGTCTATTTCTTTGAAACCTTTTGCAAGCATGAATAAATATAATCTATCGCAGACATCGAAAATGATTGAAGTTTAGCTTGGATATTAGTGTAATATTTGCTTGAGTTGTGAGTATTTAGAGACAGCCGCGAGAAGCACCATCAACAAACTTGACAACAATACACTCAAATCTTATAATATATTTTGGCTCAACTAAAGCCGATGTTTTCTCTTATAAAAGGGTGAAGCGGAATAATTCATAATCTGGAGACTTTAAAGAATGAGTAAAATTATAGGAATTGATTTAGGAACGACAAATTCGGTCGTTGCCGTGATGGAAGGCGGCGAACCGGTTGTTATTACAAATTCGGAAGGCGGACGCACGACTCCTTCGGTGGTCGCATTTACAAAAGACGGAAATCGCCTTGTCGGACAAGTTGCCAAGCGGCAGGCAGTGACGAATCCTGAAAACACGTTGTATTCGATCAAGCGTTTTATGGGACGCAAATTTAGCGAAGTTACGGACGAAATCAAACAAGTGCCATATAAAGTGGAACGCGCTTCAAACGGCGATGTTCGGATCAACGCCGACGGCAAACAATATAGTCCGCCGGAAATTGCGGCGATGGTTTTGCAAAAACTGAAACAGTCTGCCGAAGATTATCTTGGCGCAACTGTTACGAAAGCGGTAATCACGGTGCCGGCGTATTTTAACGACGCACAACGTCAGGCAACAAAAGACGCGGGTAAAATTGCCGGTTTAGAAGTTTTGCGAATCGTCAACGAACCGACTGCTGCCGCGCTTGCTTACGGTTTGGATAAAAAGAAAGAAGAAACGATTGCTGTTTTCGACTTCGGTGGCGGAACATTCGATATTTCCGTTTTGGAAGTAGGCGAAGGCGTGGTTGAAGTAAAATCCACCAACGGCGACACGCATTTGGGTGGCGACGACGTTGACGAAATGTTGGTTAAATGGATCATTGACGAATTCAAGAAAGATCAAGGGATTGATCTGACCAACGACAAAATGGCTTTGCAACGTCTGAAAGAAGCGGGCGAAAAAGCAAAAATCGAGTTGTCGTCGGCAATGGAAACCGAGATCAATTTGCCGTTCATCACGGCTGACCAATCGGGACCGAAGCATCTCGTAACGAGACTGACGCGCTCGAAATTCGAGCAATTAGTTCAGCCGATTCTTGATCGTTTAATGCCGCCGGTTAAAAAGGCGATTGAAGATGCCGGACTCGAAGCAAAAAATATTGATGAAATCGTCCTTGTCGGCGGTTCGACGCGTATTCCGAAAGTTCAGGAAATGGTCAAGGAATTTTTTGGCAAAGACCCGAACAAATCGGTCAACCCGGACGAAGTTGTAGGTTTAGGCGCAGCGGTTCAAGCCGGAGTTTTGGGTGGTGAAAAGACGGACATTCTGCTTTTGGACGTTACGCCTTTGAGTCTCGGAATCGAAACCTTGGGCGGCGTGAGTACGCAGATGATTCAGCGCAACACGACGATTCCGACGCGCAAATCGGAGATTTTCTCGACCGCTTCGGACAATCAAACTTCGGTTGAAGTTCACGTTTTGCAAGGTGAACGCCCGATGGCAAGTGATAATAAGACGCTCGGAAAATTCCATCTCGTCGGTATTCCACCGGCACCGCGCGGCGTTCCGCAAGTTGAAGTTACATTCGATATTGATGCTAACGGCATCGTCAATGTTTCGGCGAAAGACGTTGGCACGGGACGCGAACAAAAAATTACGATTACGGCTTCGTCAGGTTTGTCGAAGGAAGAAATTGACAAAATGATGAAGGAAGCCGAATCGCACGCCGGCGAAGACGAGAAGAAAAAAGCCGAGATCGAAGCACGAAACCGCTTGGACGGTCTTGTTTATAATGTTGAAAAAACTTTCAACGAAAATAAAGAAAAACTAGATTCAGGCGCGGCTGGCGAAATTGAAGCGGCGATTTCCGAATCTAAAACCGCTTTAGCCGGAAGTGATGCTGATGCAATGAATAGTGCGTTTGAACGATTGCAAACAGCTTCGCATAAGATTGCGGAAGTTCTTTACAGTCAAACTGCTGCAACTCCTGAAGGCGAAACTGCTGAACAAGCATCTTCGGCAAGTGCGGGAAGCGATTCGACATCTTCAAATTCGGGCGATGATAACGTCATTGATGCCGAATATGTTGATGTTGACGAAGAGAAAAAGTAATCGATAAAAGGCAACCTATTCATTTAGCCTTTTGTTTGAAAATCAGCCGTTGGATTGTAATTCATTGCAGGCAACGGCTGATTTTGCGATACTTCAAAAGTTATGACAGTTCAAATTGAAATTGACGAAAAAACTTTAGCGGAAGTTGATGCGGCAATAAAAATTTTGCAGGAAAATCGTGAAGATGTTTTTCGTGAAGCATTTCTTGACTTAGCAAAAAAGAAGAAAAAAGAAGCCGAAGTTGCGCAAATATATGCCGAAGGATATGGGAAGAATCCGGTTCAGCCCGATGAGTTTGAAATTGAAGATGAACAGATGGAAGAATTTTGGAAACAGGTATGATACAAGGCGATATTTGTTATCATACATTCAAGTTGCCTGACAAACGCCGTCCTGTCCTGATCTTGACGCGCAGTGCCGCAATACAGAATTTAACTTGGGTGACAATTGCCCCGATTACAACCAATACCCGAAATCTTCCGACAGAAGTTTGGCTTGACGAAAGCGACGGGCTAAGTGAGATATGTGCAGTCAGCTTAGACAACATTCAAACTGTTCAGAAAGACAAACTTGGAAAAGTTTTAACACATCTTCCCGATGAAAGGATGCAGGAAGTTTTTGAGGCGATTAAGTTCGCATTCGGATTTGATAAATAAATTCCAGAAATGGCAAAAAAAGATTATTACCAAACACTCGGCGTAAAAAAAGACGCAAAAGCGGACGAAATAAAAAAATCGTATCGCAAATTGGCGCGTAAATATCATCCTGACGTAAATCCGAATGATAAAACTGCCGAGGAAAAATTTAAGGAAATTCAGGAAGCCTACGATGTTTTGTCGGACGAGAAAAAACGCAAGGTTTTTGATCGTTTCGGATATTACGCCGATAATCTCGATGTAAATTCGCCTTATGCAACAGGCGCAAGTGGAAGTTCCGGCGGCACGGGCGGTTTTGATTTTTCCGGTTTCGATTTTGAACCCGGCGGTAGCGGCAGTTCTTCGTCGAGTTTTCGTGATATTTTTTCCGATCTTTTCAGCGGCGGCGCAAAACGTGAACCTGAACCTCCGCGTCCGCAACCGAAAAAAGGC
Organism: Acidobacteriota bacterium; assembly: GCA_031359215.1. Classification (GTDB taxonomy): domain Bacteria; phylum Acidobacteriota; class Blastocatellia; order Pyrinomonadales; family Pyrinomonadaceae. The sequence continues at coordinate 29,900 of JANMAA010000071.1, forward strand.
AAAGATATTGAAATACCTTTGGCATTGAGTTTTGAAGAATCGGTTACAGGATTGACAACTAATATTACAGTTAATCGTTCCGAACAATGTTCGCGTTGCCAAGGTGCGGGCGACACGGGCGGTCCGGTCGTGGTTTGTTCCACTTGCAAAGGCACCGGACAAGTACAAAGAAGTGGCGGACGACTGCAATTTTCGCAAACCTGTCCTGATTGCGAGGGAACAGGTCGCCGCCGGCAACCGTGTTCACTCTGTAACGGCAAAGGTGTTACGCCGAAAACGGAACAGGTAAAAATTCGGATTCCGGCAGGCGTTGATACCGGATCAAGGGTGCGGATTCCGAAAAAAGGTGAAGGCGGCAGACTCGGCGCACCGCCCGGAGATTTATTTATTCTGACTAATGTCGGCAAACATCGCTATTTTACACGCAAGGGCGATAATATTTATGTTATTGTGCCGATAACCGTGCCGGAAGCAGCACTCGGAGCAAAAATCGAAGTGCCGACGGTTGAAGGAAAAGCACAATTAAAAATTCCGGCAGGAACGGAATCAGGACAGAAGTTTCGCTTGCGTGAACGCGGTTTTCCTTCTTTGCGAAATCCGAATCTGCGCGGCGACCAATTTGTCGAGGTGAAAATAACTTTGCCGCGTGTTATCAGCGAAGAAACTAAAGACATTTTGCGAAACTTTGAAAAAGCCAACTCGGAAAGCCCACGGCGAGTTATGGGATTGGAATGAGTTTGAAGAGTCCAAAGAGTCTGGAGAGTGTAATTAAAAAAGTTGTAAATTAAGTGGTTTTCGACTCTCAAAACACTCTGGACTTTCCAAACTCCCGGACTTTAAGGTTGTATGAAAAAGAAAATCAAAACTTACACAATCAGCGCAGTAGCGGAACTTTTTGAAATTCATCCGCAAACTTTGCGGTTGTATGAACGCGAAGGTTTACTTAAACCTTCGCGTTCAGAAGGAAATACGCGCCTCTATGAAGATGCCGACATTGAGCGGCTTGAGATAATTTTATCGCTAACGCGCGATTTGGGCGTTAATTTGGCAGGTGTTGAAATTATTCTCAATATGCGCGAAAAAATGGATACGATGCAACGCGAATTTGAACGCTTTGTCGAGTATTTACGCACTCACGCCGACGAATTTTCACAATCAAGCGAAATGTTTTCCGATTCTGAAGCCTTAATTCCGATTTCGCGGCTAAGTGTTACTCAATTTACCTATAAACGCGGCGACGATGAATAATTAAGAATTCTTTAACCCCAAAACCTCTGCTCATCTCTTTACAATTTGAGTTTTTAAAGTCAAAATACTCCGTCAAAAAAATAATCCCCGTCAGTAATTATCTGGAGACTATAAATGAAAAATTTATTTGGAAGGCTTGCGCTTTCACTTGCTGTTGTTTTTTTACTATTTGTTGTTTTTATCACGACAGTTTTTTCTCAAGACTTGGACGATGTAACAATTAATGGGAAAGTAGCCGATTCAAACAACGCGCCCATTGTCGGCGCAACCGTTACGGCAACGCGAGTCGAAACCGGTGATGAACGCACTTTTGTAACCAATGATGAGGGACGTTATCGAATTATCGAACTTAAACCCGGGCTTTATAAAGTTAAGGTAGCGGCAAACGGATTCGGAACGAAAGAAAGAACCGATATTCAGACAATTTCAGCCCAAAGCATTCAACTCGATTTCATTCTCGCTCCGGCTGATGTCGTCGCCGAACAAATAGTTACCATCGAAGCCGATACTTCGGCGATTGACACAACGCGAACGATTGTCGGCGGAACGATTGCCGGACGCGACATCGAGGAAATTCCCAATAATTCGCGCAATCCGCTCGATCTTGTTCTAACGCTTGGAGGCACTTCCGAAGAAGCACTTTCAACTCGCAATTTGGCGGAAGACCGGAACGTAACTAACGCGACTGCTCCGGCTGAACAAGGGAATTTTTCGCTGTCCGGCGGTGTTTCATATTCAAATAATATTACGATTGACGGCTTGGACAACAACGACGATCTCGCGGCAAATGTCCGTTTTCAGCCGTCGCTCGAATCTATCGAAGAAGTTCAGGTTATTACTAATCAATTTTCCGCCGAATACGGAAGGGCTTCCGGCGGAAGAATAAACTTGCGGACACGAAGCGGCACAAACCGTCTGCGCGGACGCGCATTTTTCTTTTTCCGCGACGACAATTTGAACGCGAATTCTTTTTATAACAACAGTCGCGGATTTGCGCGGCTTCCGCTAACCGATTACAATCCGGGATTTACACTTAGCGGTCCGGTCGTTTTGCCAAAAATTTACGATGGACACAACCGGACATTTTTTTCATTTGCTTATGAATATGACAATCTAACCGACACTACATTTATCAATACCTTTGTGCCTTTAGTTTCAAACCCGCGTTTTCCGCTTCCGGCTGGAAACGCCGCGTGTCCGGTCATAGCGTGCGGCGACCTGGCGGCATATAATGTTCTTTTTTCGACACCTAATACTGACCACATCGTTACCGCAAAAATTGACCATAGATTGTATTCAAAAAACGATTTTACGATTGGCTATCAGTTAGGACGAAGAAAAAATCGCCGAACCAGAGGATCAACTACCACGCGTCTTGACGATGCGCTTCAGGCGAGAAATACCAATAGCGATGCTATTAACTTTACGGATAATCACATATTTAACGGAAGAACCGTCAATCAATTTCGCTTTCAATACTCGATTTTCGAGCCGAGTTTTCAAACCGACACACCAAATGAGCCGGTTGTTTTAATCGGTTACACGAACCCTGAAACAGGCGCAGCTCAAACATTAATTGCGGGCAATTCGACGGCTTCCGGCGGCAACAACGAATCATTTCCGATAAGCCGCCGCGAAACACGCTATCAGTTTCAAGAAACAATGACTTATCTGGTTGGAGGACATTCACTTAAAGGCGGTTTTGACATTCAAAATATCCGCTCCGCTGCAACGGATTTGAGCGATGCCACCGGCACATTTAATTTTACTAATGTCACCACGTTTCAATCGAATACTTTATCGAGATTCAGACTGAATTTCGGGACAGGTTCGGATGTTAAAAACAATTATACGGGAATCTTTTTTAACGATGAATTCAAACTTCGTTCAAATCTGACTTTGAATCTCGGACTTCGCTACGAGCGCGAATCGAGCGTTGCTGATAACAATAATTTCGGTCCGCGAATCGGCATTGCGTGGTCGCCGTTCAAAAACAGCAAAGGCGTTATTCGATTCGGCACCGGTATTTTCTACAATCGGACATTGCTTCGCACCATCGGTAATTTTATCCAAAACGCCACCGGCGTTGTGCCGTTCGACACGAATACGATTGGCACAGCTGCTACTGATACGCGCCGAACCGCTATTCTTAATGCTCTTTCTCAACGATTTCCAACTTCGTTTGCTTCCGAAGCGGAATTGCACACGCTTGTCGCCAATGTTTGCGCTACTGTCGTAACCACATTCACTTGCAACAGTAACACCGGCTTTATTTTGAATCAGGGCAGTGCAGGCAATCCGTTGCGGTCGGTTGACGCAAATTTGAAAATTCCAGAAAGCTATCAATTCAACATCGGTTTTGAACGCCAAATCTCGAAAGGTCTGGTTTTTGAAGCCAATTATACTTGGAACAAAACGGTTCGATTATGGCGCGACCGCAATATCAATGCGCCGGTTTTGCCCAGCGGTTTTGCCGATTGGACGGCGTATCTGGTAGCAAATCCGTTCCAACTTTCTCCAACCAGACGATATACGTTTTATCTCGGTTCGAGCAACGATGGAGTCGGACTTGCGACAGCGGCGAATGGAACAACAACTTGTGCAGTTACAACTGTCAATTGTTTTGTGAATTTAAATACGATCAGCACCGTAGCAACAACTCCAGTCGTTGCCGTGCCGGGAAATAATAATAATGCCACCGGCGGACCGATAGGCATTGCTTTGGCGGCAATCGCACAGTTTAGACCGAATCAGAATTTTGAAGAACAATCGCGCATCGGTTCGATTGGTGAAGCGTTTTATCAAGGTTTGATTCTTGAATTGCGTTCCCGTCTGCGAAAATTCGGGAGTAGCGGCTTTGGCGCAAGTTTTCGCTTTAACTACACGCTTTCTTCAACCAAAGACGACGGCTTGAATAACACGGCAAATGCTGAAATAAACGGCGATTTCGAGCGTGAATTTACGCGCACTATTCAGGATCGCCGCCATCGAATCGCGTTTTCCGGTTCTTTTGATACACCGTTTTGGCTTGGCAAATTGCGCTTTGCGCCGCTATTTCGTGCCGGAAGTTCCGCACCGTTCAGTCTCGGCAATGGCGGCAGAGACCGCAACCTTGACGATTTGGGAACTGACCGACTCAATTTTAGTGGAAATCTTGCCGACATCGTTTCGCGCAATCCGGGTTCACCGTTTCCGGAAGCACTTGCGGCACAATTCTCGCTGGCACCGATTGGCGCAAGAGGCGGAAACTTACCGCGCAATGCCGGCACCGGACCATCGTTCTTTACTTTCGATTTGAACATAACACGCGAATTTCGTTTGACCGAAAAAGTGAGACTTCGTCCGGTTATTGAATTTGATAATATTTTGAATGCCTCAGTTTTCAATTACGGGGCAGCGTTTATTGATTTTACCGCTTTGCGAAATGACGGAACGCCGCCTACTGCCGCTCAGATTTTAGCGCGAAATAATTTCCTTGTGCCGACGCGAACCTTCCGACAGCGGGAAATTCGACTCGGAATGCGATTTGATTTCTAGAATTGTTGGCAAATTAACTGACAAAAGCGGGATTGTTTTTATTAGCAATCCTGCTTTTTTTTGATGAAAAATTTTTGATGACTAATCACTATCAAATATGTTAGTTTTAAAATGTTGAACAATTTTGTTTTTCAAAAGAATTATGAACGAAGTTTTAGAACAATCCGTAAATACGGGAAAACTACAAAATCCTTTCACCGAAGTTTCCGTCGAATCGGTCTTGCTTGATGCCGACCTTTTTGTTAAATATCGTTCACCGGAAAAGGCTTTTACTTTGTTGCGTGAATCGATGGAACGCAGCCCGCGCTCGATTCCTCTGCGCGAAAAGATGCGTGAAATTTGTATTTCACAGAAAAATATGGACGAAGCCGCCAAACAATGTCTGGCACTCGTTAGCTTATACATCGGGCGCGAAGATTTCAGTTTGGCGTATGATCGTCTGCAGGAAGCTAAACTGCTTGATCCGCGTATTTCGGTTGCGCCCGGACTCGAAGCGATTCGGCAAGGTCGCCGTCCTGATTTTGCTACTACACGCGATAAAAAACCGCAAAAAATTCGCACCGATGTTACGTTTGCCGGAAATCTGGCGTATGTTAGCATTTTCGATGCCGTGCAGGTGATTGAAAATTCACGAATGACCGGCTTACTGGTCGTAAAATCCGACCGCTATTTAGCGAGTGTTTCCTTCAACGAAGGCAAGATCGTCGATGCCGAATGCAATGGGCAAAGCGGTATTGCGGCTTTTCGTATAATTATAGAACTCAATAGCGGCACATTTGAATTTACCACTTCCGAATACGACTTTCCGATTGCTCTCGCCGTTTCAAGCAACACCAATTTTCTGCTCGACGTTTTAACCGAACTCGATAACGAAAAAGCCGAAAAACAAGGCTTGCGTAACTTGAGCGACGAAGACCTGTAAAGCGAAAAAAATTAAAGGGAAAAGCAGTTCAGGGAAACTCGAACCGGATTTTCCCTTTTCATTTGACTTAAATCATCAAACACCACAAAATATAGTGCTAACTTTTCCCGAAGGCACTACACGATGTTCAAACTTCAGCGTCTCGAAATCACCGGCTTTAAATCTTTTGCCGATTACACCGAAATCGTTTTTACAGGTAGCGGCATCACTGCTGTCGTTGGTCCGAACGGTTGCGGCAAATCAAACGTAAGTGATTGTATTGCTTGGGTTTTAGGTGAACAACGGGCAAAATCTTTGCGCGGTGAAGAGATGAAGGATGTCGTCTTTCAAGGCACGAGCAAACGCAAACCGAGCGGAATGGCAGAAGTCGTGCTTCATCTTGTCCGCGACGATGAACTGCTTTTTGAAACCGACGAAAACGAACTCGGCGACATTGATGAAGCAATTAGCGGTATTGATGCAAAAGCAATTGACGTTGACGAAATCGAAGCACGAGAATTGCAAGCTGAAAACATAGAATTTGAAACCACGCAAGCCGCGCAGGTCGGTTCGATTCAAACTGTCCAGACCAAAATAAAAACCAAACGGCATTGGAAACCGCGCAGTTTCGCGCTCGAATTTGCGCCCGGAGAAGCTATTTCGGTTACGCGGCGGCTCTATCTTTCGGGTGAAAGCGAATATCAACTCAACGCGAAAAATTGCCGTCTGCGCGATATTCAGGATTTATTTGCCGGAACAGGACTTTCAGGCGGTCATTATGCGCTGATCGAACAGGGAAAGATCGGACAGATTTTATCTTCAAAACCGTCCGACCGCAGAAATTTGATCGAAGAAGCCGCCGGGATTTCCAAATTCCGCACACGCCAACGTGCTGCCGAAACACGGCTTGAATCTGCTAAAACAAATCTCAACCGCATTTCCGACATCGTTTCGGAAATTGATAAACAGGCAAATTCTCTGCGCCGGCAAGCCGCTAAAACCCGCCGTTATAAGATATTGCGCGAAGAATTTCGGGAAACTCTGCGACAGGTTTACTCTGCCGAAGGCAAACATTTGTCGGAGATGGTGGAAGAATTGGAAGACAAACTTGCCGTAGCGATTCAAACCGAACGAAAAGTATTTAACAGTGTCGCCGAAAAAGATGAAGCCTTTCGTGAAGCAACCAATAAGGCTCGTGAGTCGGAAGAAAATCTGTCAACTCTCCGCGCCGCCCATTCGGAAAATGCTTTAGAGCGTGATAGAAACTTGCGTGAACAGCGGTATCAGCAAGAACAGATCACAAATTTAAATGCGCGTTCAGAAGTATTAAAAGGTGAAATCGAAGCTAACGAACAACGTCTTAAATTGCTCAAATCGGAAATCGAACGGCTGACGACCGACGAGCAAAAAGAACGCGCCGAAGCCGAAAAAGCCGAAACTTCTCTGCACGAAGCCGAAAACAAATACCAGGAAAAAATTAAAGAGCGGCGTGAACTCGAAGGCAAGCTCGATACGGAACGTGCTGAACTAATGACGCACACTTCCGCCGTCGGACGGTTTGCGGAAATTGAACGGCAACTCGAAAATACTGTTGAAAGATTGAAAGAACGGCTTGAAGGTTTGCATCGTGAAAACATTCGCGCCGCCGAAAATCATTCCGAACACGAAAAAGACGCAAAAATACTTGAAAAGAGTTTAGCCGAAGAACGCGCCAAGTTATTAAAGATGCAGACCGAAAAACAAAAACTTCTGGTCGAATCAGGCGAAGCACGCGTGATCTTACAAAATGCGGAAAAGATTCTAAGAGATTTGCGCGAAGAGTTTTCACGCACCAAACATCGGCTCGAAACATTGCAGGAACTCGAAGATAAACGCACGATATACGCTCCGACGGTGCAGAAGCTCTTTGCCGAACAATCGAAGATCGGCGTGAAGTTTTTGGGGACTTTGGCAGATAAATTCAATGTCGCCGAGAAAACGGAAAAAGCCGTCGAGAATCTGTTCGGCAACTTTTTACAAGCAGTTTTGGTCGCAAATATTGACGATGCGCGGAAAACAATCGATTATCTCGACAAAAGCATCGGCAGAATCGCCATTATTGTCTTCAACTTCAGTGAAAACAGTCATAAAACAAAGAACACTAAACAAAACATAAAGGATTTATTAGGTATTTCGGATGATTTTGCCGATTTTCTGACCGGGATTTTTCCGCGTGAGATGTCCGTGCAGATTACAGAAAACCTTGGCGAAGCAAAAGTGGAAGGAAATGAAGTTTTTGCAAATCTCGACGGTGATTTGAATTTCGGCGGCAAACTTTTCATCAGCGGCAAATCGAATTCCAACGAGAAAAACACTTCACTTTTAGCGTTCAAACGCGAATTGCGCGAACTCGATACGAAGAATAAGGCTTTGAGCAAGGAAGTCGAACGCGCCGAAAAAGAAATGGATAAAGCGCGATTTGCTTTGACGGAAAAAGAAAATGAAATTGTTGACGTGCAATCGTTAATGGTAAAGATCGAGCGTGAATTGTTGAGTTTGGAAATTCGGGAAAAGTCTATCAAACAAGAAATGGAACGCAGCGAACGGCACGAAAAGGTAGTTGCGGAAGAAATTCAGCAACTCAAAATTGAATTTGCGGAGGTTCAGGAAAGACAAAAGGAAGCAAAAATCAACGCGACGAAGGCGGAAGAAGCGCGGGGCAGTTCGGCTGAAAAACTTTCGGTCATCACGGAAAAACTAAACGAGTCGAGAAAGAATACCGAGAGTGAAAATATTATTTTAAATGAGAAAAAGACCTTAACTGCGACTTCCGCCGAGCGTCGGAGGTCGGCGCAAACGGCACTGAGGCGCGTTGAAAATGAAATGAAAGAACTCGAATCCCGGCTTGCCGTCCAAAATTTGGACATTTTGGACACCGACGGCAAACAGGAGGGTTTGATTAAGTCGATTGCGGCGTTCGAGGAAAAAATATCGACGGCGGAAGAAGATCAGGAGCGCGAGCAAGACGAACTTACGGCGGCAACGGCGCATCTAAACTCTGCGCGTGAGTTTGCGGATGCGATGAGTGCCGAACTCGCGGAGTTAAATAAACTTTCCGCCGAAGCCAGAAACGAACGGGCGACGTTCGAGATCAAACAAGCCGAAACAGTAACGAAATTGCGGAATGTTAACGAAAAATGTTCGCAGGATTTGAATATATCTTTGGTGGAATTGGTTGAAAACGGTGAGATCGGAGCAAATTTCGACTATGAGGAAGCGCGAAACAGGGTTGATGATCTGCGCGACAAACTTGAAAATTTCGGTGCGATCAATATGCTCGCGCTCGAAGAGTTGTCGGAAACCGAAGAACGGCTTCTTTTTCTGACATCGCAGCGTCAGGATATTATCGACAGCATTAACGCGGCGGAAGAAGCCTTGCGCGAGATAAAAGAGCGTTCACGGACACGATTTCGTGATGCTTTTACAAAGATAAATCATAATTTTACCGAATTTTTCGGTGAACTTTTCGGCGGCGGACGCGGTGAGATGGCATTATTGGAAGCCGAAGATATTTTGGAAGCGGGGATTGAAATAGTCGCGCAGCCGCCCGGGAAACGTCTGCAAAACATTTTACTTTTGTCAGGCGGCGAAAAGGCAATGACGGCAATCGCGCTGGTTTTGGCGATCTTTCGTTATCGTCCCGCGCCCTTTTGTTTGTTGGATGAGGTTGACGCGCCGCTGGATGATGCCAACGTCGGACGCTTTGTGAACAAGATCGCCGAAATGTCGGAGAAAACACAGTTCATTGTTATCACGCACAACAAAAGAACGATGGAAGCGGCAAAAGCGTTATATGGCGTTACGATGCAGGAGGCTGGAGTTTCAAAAGTGGTTTCCGTAAGATTTGAATAGAGAGGTTTTATTTAAGCAATGAATAATATAGCGACGGAAGATAACTTCGTGTTAGACAAATTTACAGCGATTGATTTTTTGCTGAACGGAAGCGGCAGAACAATATTGCTGAACGATATTTCATGGGAAGAATATGAACTTTTTCTAAATGACTTTGAAGAACGTGCCGGCTGGAGACTTGCTTTTGATAAAGGGAAACTAGAGATTATGCCGCCAACATTAGAACACGATCATTACAGTTTTTCGTTTCACAATTTTGTTTTAGCATATTGTGATGAATTTGAAATAACGCTCGAAGGTGCAGGTTCGACTACTTTCAGGCGACAATTTCTCAAAAAAGGCGTTGAACCGGACGAATGTTTCTATATTCAAAGTGCCGAAAAGATCATCGGCTTAAAATTTGACAGCAAAGAATATCCGGCACCCGATATTGCGGTCGAGATAGATGTTACTACCGAATCGCTCGATAAGTTTCCGATCTACGCGGCGTTGGAAGTGCCTGAAGTGTGGATTTACGACGGTGAAAAGGTTTCCTTTTATCAACTCGAAGCCGAAAGTTATCATCAAACGGCTAACAGTTGTGCGCTGCCGCTTCTTTCTGCGGAGAAATTAACCGAAGTTCTCGAAATAAGCAAAACAAAAGGACAAACATCATCGCTAAGACATTTCCGAAAATGGTTAAGCACACAAAGAACGGCTTAATAAATACACCGGTAATAAATTAAAATGAAAAAATTAAGGTTTACAATATTATTTTTGACGATAATTCTGGCATTAACGGGTTTGGTTTTTGCACAAACGAAGAAACGCAATTCGAGAAAGCCGGTTACTGAATCGAAACAGGAGAAGGTTACGACGGATGAAGTCGCCAAACCTGTTAACGCCGTCAAGAAAAACGAGCGGACACCCGCCGAAGATGATAAAAAGGTCGTTGTCGAAGCAAAGACCGTTCCCGTCTATTTTTATACGTTCGCGCAGCCGAATTTTACGGTTTCGGATGTCTCCATCGAACACGATGAGACCGGAAAAGGTAAGATAACATTCCTGAAACAGACGTTTTCCGAGCCGATTACCGATCCGATTCAACTTTCACCGACGGCTTTGGAGCGCATAAAGAATGTTTGGAACGCGCTCGACTTTCTTAATTCAAACGAAAGTTATCAATATGTTAAAGATTATTCTCATCTCGGCACGATGAAGTTCACTATCAAAAAAGACGGTCGTGAGCGAACCGCTTCCTTTAATTGGACGGAAAATAAAGACGCTAAAGCATTGGCGGACGAGTATCGCAAGATCGGTAATCAGTATATTTGGCTATTCGATTTCAGTGTTGCGCGTGAAAACCAACCGCTCGAAACGCCGCGTATGATGGATGCGCTCGAATCACTTATCAAACGCAACGAAGTGTCCGACGCAGCGCAAATGATTCCCTTTTTCAAAGAATTAACCGACGACGAACGAGTCCCGTTAATCACCCGCAACCACGCCAAGCGTCTCATCGAAAAAATCGAGAAACAAGTTGCGAAAATGAAAAAGGACAATTAGAATTAATTAACTTTCATTGTATATTTTTCGACTGACAAAAAAGATGCGGAGTCATATTTATAAATGATTCCGCATCTTTTGTTTATCGAGAACACTTCCACTAATTATTTAATCAATACTGCCGAGTTGCCGGTTTGAATAACATTTCTTTCCGGTTTGACGATTACATTGCACCGCGCCCTGATATTCGCCGCGTGGAACGTGCTTGCTGCTCTAAGCGTGAAATCTACCGGCTGATTCGGATCGATCGGAGTGAACGTCACCACTATCGGCATTGTTGTTCCTGCTGTAAATGGCGGAATGTTCACTACTGCATTGATTGGTGTTCCGACTACCGTTAATGATTGCGTTCCCGTTCCCGCGTTGACGTGATCCACCGTAACCGAACCTGCTCCACTCGATATGCCAAACGACACGATTCCACCCGGAAACAAATCGCCTTCGGTAACAGTTGTCGAAGGTGTGCAGACTTCCGCACATCGTGCTCTGATGTTCGCCGCGTGGAAAGTGCTTGCCGCTCGCAAAGTAAAGTCAACCGCCAGTCCCGGATTGATCGGAGTAAATGTCACAACGACTGGATTCTGAGTTCCGGGCGTAAATGGCGGAATATTAACGACCGCATTAGTGGCACTCACCACCGTCAGCAATTGCAGACCAGTTCCCGCATTAACGTGATCCACCGTAACCGAACCTGCACCACTTGTTACGCCAAATGAAACGATACCACCCGGGAATAGATCGCCTTCGGTTACAGTTGTGCTTGGTGTGCAAACATTACCCGGAGTTGGAGTCGGTGTTGCTGTTGGAGTTGCTGTTGGAGTTGGTGTAACTGTCGGTGTTGGAGTCGGTGTTGTTTGAACTTCATAAGCACCGATGTCAACCGTTGGTGTATTATCGTTATTGCCGTCAACAATGCGCGGGAAACCTGTTCCACGTTGGTCAAAGTTAAGCGGTGTGCTGTTAGACGGATCAATTGCCAAAGTATTTAACCCGCTATCAATCGCCGGGCTGCCAGCAAGTAGTGCGCGTGTCGGAGTTCTTCCACCGTTATTTTGCAGTATGCCGAGCATTGGATTCACATCTCGTATGTCGGATGGCTGGTAGGTTATGGCAAAAGGTCCGGTGTTAGTTGAATCACCCGGCGAATCGCCGACAAGATTGCCACCCGCCGATGTTATTGTGCCGCTGAAAAAATTTATTTCCGTAATACTACCAGATGACGCAATATTGCCCGCCACAATCGTATTTCCGAAATTAAGCGTCCCATTATTGAAGATGCCACCGCCGCCGCTGCCTGTAAGATTATTGGTAATGGTTACATTGCGGAGCGTTGCATTGCCCGAGTTGCAAATACTGCCTGCCCCCCTACTGCCGGGACTCTGATTTCCTGAGATAGTCGAGTTAACAATTGTCAGCGTGGTATTGGGTGTATTGACAATGCAAGAACAAGCAATGCTGCTGTTCTCGGAAAGGGTTGAGTTGACAATACGATGCGTGCCGCCAATTAACGACATGCATCCGCCGCCGTTCCCCGCAAGGTCAACTGCCTGGTTGCGGAAAACGTGAACGCCGTCAAGTGTCAATGCTCCTCCTGCTACAAGCAGCGCGCCGCCGGATAATGACTGAGCTCGGGTCAAGGTCATGCCAGAGATAGTAACAGTTGCATTGGTTAGATTAAAGATGTTACCAGCTCCGATAATCGTTAAAATGTTTGCACCTGTTCCGTTGATGGTTAATGTGCCGGTATTATTGATGGCAAGCGTTCCGGTCAAGGTGATAGTTGTTAGATTTGGGGCAAAGTTAATTATATCGTCAGATGCAAAAGCATCTGCGGCGGCAATGGCTTCGCGTAAAGAGCAATCGCCTGTCGCGCAGGTGGCATTTCGATCATCATTTCTGGTAACAGTTAAAATTAATGGTGTCGGCGTTGGCACACCGTTGATCGAAAATTGTTCGGTGGTTTGCATTTCTGCCGTTGTTTGCCACACGAGCAAACTTGTTATGGCAAATAATGCGACAATCGATAGGGAAATGAACAATCTGAGATTGTTTCGACGGGTTGACGAAAATAGGTTTCTTAAGTTTTTCATTGCAGGACTCCTTACTTTAACGGGCGTTGGTTGAATAGATAGACAAAGTAATTAAATCTTTGTCGAGAAATTTGTGATAAGTAATTATAGGCTCATTTATTTTGCAAAGTAAAGGTTTTTAAAGGAGACATTTTTATTGTCAGAATAATTTAATATGATTTGCAGCTAAGTGAATCGGTTTAATTGTGGTCGAATCGAATAAAAACGCGGCGGCTTTTGATAATTAATGATGAAATGCCGATGGTTGTTGGGTGAAATTGGATAATTGAGATATGTTCATTTATTTTTGAAGCTAATTATTTAATAAATGAAGGCTATCGATAACTTAGTGAAGGGTATCATTAACTTGGTAAAAGGTATCATTTTTCCATCGAAGGGCTTCACCAATTTAATGAAGGGTATCATTTTTCTATCGGAGGGCTTCATTAACTTAATGAAGGGTGTCATTTTTCTATCGAAGGTTGTCGATAACTTGAGGAAGATTGTCGATAAAATAATATTTCTTGTTATTTCTTCAATTAAGACATATACTCCTTGCGACTTATCTTAAATCTTTCAGTTCACAGGAGAAAATAAAAATATGATTCCGAATCCTGCTTGGTTTCCGACCAATATGGCGGCGCGTGTGTTGTGGTTTGCCAATTTTAAGAAACAATTTGCCGAGTTAGCCACTGATCTGGGATTTTCGGCGGCTGATGTAACCTCAGTGACCAATGACAATTCGGTGATGCAGTTTTTGGGCGAAACGACTGTCGAGATGAAAAACTTCGATGATGCCGTGCGAAAATATCGCATCATTATCACCGAACATAAGGTCGGCGATCCGATGCCGGATTTTCCTGCCGTGCCGGTGATGACACTGCCGGTCGAGATTCCGACGGGTTTGTTTGAACGCTTGAGCGATCTGGTTGACCGCATCAGATTGGCGGCGAGTTTTACGCAAGAGATCGGCGCGATGCTCGGCATCAATCCGGTGCAGCCGACACCGCCCGACCCGAACACGGTCAAGCCGACCATCAAAGCGACACCGTTATTTGAAAGTTATAAGTTCGACGCGTTCGTGATGCGAATGGGAATGGATAGTTTTAAGGTGCAGATCAGGCGAATGGAATCGGAAACTTGGACGGATGCCGGTTTCGGCACGTCGTCGCCGCTCGAAATTACCGTTCAACCGACCACTCCCGGACAACCGGAACGCTTGCAAGTGCGTGCCATCCTCATCAAAAAGAACGAACCCGTCGGTCAACCGTCCGATCCGGTCTATGTTACCGTCAACCCGTAAGTCACGCATAAAATTATGCAGAAACACGCACGAAGCAAGTGTGTAATCTTCTTTAATGAAGTTCAAGACACACTTACTTCGTGCGTGTTTCTGCATTTGCCGACTTGTTTACGCGCCGGCGGGGGCTAGTTTTTCCGAAACTTCCGGCTCGCTCGCGGCTGAAAGTTCTTCGGAATCTTTTATCAATGAATCTTTGACGATCTTTTCCTGTTCGAGATTGTGAATAGCGTAACTTCCGGTTGCCGGAGATGCGGAAGCGGCTCTGCCGACATAGTTTAAGGTCATATTGTCGGGTTTAGTTTCCCGCAGACGCGATTCGACAAATCCCCAACTACCCATATTTTTCGGTTCTTCCTGTGTCCAGAACAATTGTCGGGCGTTTTTATAGCTTGCAAATATCTCTTTCAGTTTTTCAGCCGGGAAAGGATAAAATTGTTCGAGCCGGACAATCGCTACACGCTCATCATTTGCATCCTGCCGTGCGGCATCGAGATCATAATAGACCTTGCCGCTTGCCAGAACGATGCGTTTCACTTTATCTCTATCGATAATCGCCGCATCATCGATGACCGGCTGAAATCCGCCGCCGGTTAAATCCGCCACCGACGAACTTGCCGCCGGAAGACGAAGCAAACTTTTCGGTGTCATCACGATTAACGGTCGCACAGTTGCCTGATGCGCCTGACGACGCAGAAGATGAAAATATTGAGCGGGCGTTGTCGGGTAACAAACCTGTAAATTATTCTCCGCACATAGTTGTAAATATCTCTCAAGCCTCGCCGAAGAATGTTCGGGACCTTGCCCTTCGTATCCGTGCGGCAAAAGCAGCACAAGCCGGCATTTTTGCTGCCACTTATCTTCGGATGCGGAAATATACTGGTCAATAATAACCTGTGCGCCGTTGGAAAAATCGCCGAATTGCGCTTCCCACATCACGAGCGCGTCTTTTGCGAGCATCGAATAGCCGTATTCAAACCCGAGAACGGCGTTTTCCGACAAAGAACTGTCGAAAACATCGAATCGAACGTCGTCTTTTTTGTTTTCACCGCGAAGTTCGGCAAGCGGACACCAAACCGCACCGTTATTCGTGTCATACATCAGCGCGTGACGATGCGAAAATGTTCCGCGACCGGAATCTTGTCCGCTCAACCTGACATTCTTACCGTCTAAAACCAGCGACCCGAACGCGATCGCCTCCGCAAATCCCCAATCCATCGGCACTTCACCCGTTCCCATCTTCGCCCGACGCGCTAATTGACCGACCATTTTCGGATTAATATGAAATCCTTCGGGAACGAGCGATATTTTCTCCGCCACTTTACTCAATATTTCGCCTGAAATAGCCGTCTCCAAAATATTCGATCCGTCTTCTTCATCGACCGGCGGCGTTAAATTAACTTTTTTGGGCTTCTCTTCGGCAATCTGCTTCGCGCGCTTTAAAATGTCCTCGTATTTACCGATAACCTTATCGGTCATTTCCTTTAATTCGTCCTCCGTTATCACGCCGAGCCTGATAAGTTTTTGCGCGTAGATGTGCAGCACGCCCGGATGAGCCTTAACCCGCGCATACATCAGCGGTTGTGTGTAACTCGGCTCGTCACCTTCGTTATGTCCGAGCCTTCGGAAACCGATTAAATCGAGCGCAACGTCTTTGTTAAACTCCTGACGGTAATCAAGAGCTATTTTCACCACGCGAAAAGCCGCTTCGGGTGAATCGCCGTTGATGTGAAAGATCGGAAGCTGTGTTATCTGCGCCGCGTCGGTCGAATAAATCGAAGTGCGACCCGCTTCCGGCGTAGTGGTGAAGCCGATCTGATTATTGATGACAATATGAATCGTGCCGCCGGTCTTATAACCGCGCAAATTAGCCAACTGCAAGGTTTCCATAACAATTCCCTGCCCTGAAAACGCCGCGTCACCGTGCAAAAGAACGGGTAAAACTTTATCGTTGACCATTTCGCGCGATTCATCATCGCCTTCGAGCAGTTCGTCCTGCCGCGCCCGCGCCATTCCTTCAACTACCGGATCAACAAACTCTAAATGCGACGGATTTGATGAAAGTTGAATTTTTACCTGCTTGCCGTTATTTGTCTGACGGGTTCCGATTGCGCCTTGATGGTATTTAACATCGCCTTCGTCAGCCGGAAAATTCGGATGAGTCGTGCCTTCAAATGCTGTAAAGATACGTTCCGCCATTCCGCCTTTGTCCGAATCGCCGATGATATTCGCCAACACGTTCAAACGCCCGCGATGTGCCATTCCCATAAAGACTTCTTCCACACCGCGCCCCGATGCTTCTTCGATAAGCTGGTCAAGAAGTGGAATAACGGTTTCCGTGCCTTCGAGTGAAAAGCGTTTTTGCCCGAGATACTTACGGTGCAGAAATTGTTCGAACTGTTCGGCTTCGATGAGCTTTTGCAAAAGTTGCTTCTGCGTTTCGGGCGTGAGCGGTTCGGTGTCCACGAATTGTTGACGGACTTGTTCGCGCAGCCAAATCTTTTCTTCCTTGCTCTGGATGTGACGATATTCGATGCCGACCTTTCCGCAATATGCTTTTTGCAAGATATTTAAAATCTCACGCAAAGATGCCGTTTCCGTTCCGTGAAGTCCGCCCGTGATAAACTCACGGTCTAAATCCCAAATCGTCAAACCGTAATTCTCAAGATCGAGTTCCGATGCGTGATAGCGAGTCATATTGAGCGGATCAATGTCGGCGAGAAGATGTCCGCGAATCCGATAAGCATTGATAAGTTCCAAAACTTTCGCCTGTTTAACCGTTTGTTCACGATAATGATCGCCGCCGAGCATAATCGGATTATTATCTTCCGCCCAACGAAGCGGCGCGTAATTGATGCCCAAATCGCTGAAAATCTCATCGTAGAAGGCGTGATTGCCAATCAAAAACTGATGAATCTTTGCCAAGAACAACCCGCTTTCCGCTCCTTGAATAACGCGATGATCGTAAGTCGAAGTCAACGTGATCGTTTTGCTGATGCCGAGCTGCGAAAGCGTCGCGGCGGACATCGCCTGATATTCCGCCGGATATTCGATTGCGCCGGTGGCAATAATTGCGCTTTGCCCCGCCATCAGGCGCGGATTCGACGAAACCGTGCCGAGCGTTCCGGGATTTGTCAGCGAAATCGTCGTGCCTTGAAAATCATTAATCTCAAGTTTTCCGTCACGCGCCTTTTTCACCGTTTCATTGTATGAATCAAGAAATTCGGCAAAATTCATCTTTTCCGAACCTTTGATATTAGGCACGAGCAAGTTGCGCGAACCGTCTTTTTTCTCGATGTCAATCGCAATCCCGAGATTGACCGATTCATTTTCAAGCCGCGAAGCTGCACCATTCACAACACCGAAACCGAAGTTGAGCGACGGGTATTCTTTCAACGCTTTGACAATCGCCCACGCGATCAAGTGTGTATAAGAAACTTTACCGCGTCCTTGAAGTTTAAGATTTTCGTTGATAATTCGGCGGTTTTCTTCCAAAACTTTAACAGGCAAACTTCGCACGCTCGTCGCTGTCGGCACCGTCAGGCTTTCCTCCATATTAGCGACAATAACTTTCGCCACGCCGGTTAATGGTTTGACCCCGACATTTTCACCGACTTTGGTTTCCGTCGGCTTTTTCGCCATTGTTTCGGCTTGTTTGGTTTCGGTTTGCGGAGTTGCAGGTTGCGATTTGACGGCGGTTGCCTGTCCGTTGCCGCTTTCAGTCGGCGCATTACCGTCTAACAAATCGCCAAAAAACGTCCGCCAAGATTCATCGACAGAATTCGGATTGCTTTGGTAACGATTCAGTAAACCTTCGACATAGCTGGCATTCGCGCCAAAATTTTCGGTAATATACTCGGATAAATTTGTAACTTTTTCGCTCACTTTGTTTTATGACCTCTTTTGATATTCACGGGTGCAAAAGATAATTTTAACGCAAAATACTGAAATTTCACAGCCTGACGAAATTATAATTTTTTGAGGCTTTATGTTATTATTTTGCTGAGAAACTGTTTGAAACTTAATTCACGTCGCCAAAGGCGACCAAAATTATAGCCTAGCGAGAATCGCTAGGTGTTTGATAAATTCGATGTTCCGACGCTGAAAGCATCGAACAAATAAAAGATGATTGTTGCTCGCCCTCAGCGAGCAATTGACTTATTTTTTACATTCCTAGCGATTCTCTCTAGGCTATAATGTTCGTCATCTTCGATGACAAGATAGAGATTATCGAGTTTTCAAAAAGTTTCTGAGAAAGCTATACCAAAACATTCAGCCGCTATGCCGCAAAAAAAGAACAACTCAAACAATTCAGAAAAGCCGCAAAACGCTTATTTTCTCTCGCTTGAATTGGAAAATGTGCGTTGCTTCGGCGAAAGACAGAAGATTGACCTTTCGGATGGTAATAATAATCCAAAACGATGGACGATTATTTTGGGTGATAATGGAATAGGAAAAACCACGCTTTTGCAAATTTTGGCATCTCTTGCTCCTGTAAAACCTAGAAAAGAAATTACATCTTCACAATTAGACACAATTGAATCAAAAGGATTTAAAACACATTTTGAATTAGGTTCTAATTTAAAATCTCTACGGCGGAATACACCAATAATAAATAAGTACTTTGACAATATTATAGATATTCCAGACGATTGGAATATCTCGGCTGAATTAGAAAAAACATTAGAAATACTAAACCTCTTTGTAAAAGCACTTCTAAAGGAAGGAGCTATGTTTAGTTATTGCACTTTTGCTCAAGGATTTCCTATTAATACTAAAAGTAATAATTCATATACAGAAGTTAGCTGGACTTTATTAATTGGTTTAGAAAAAGAAATTGAAATAGTCTTTCCTTTTGGTAAACCCATTGAGATGTTTTGTTTTGGTTATGGTGCTAGTCGTAAGGCTGGAGAAACTTCTTTATCCGAGCAAAAAGAGAAAAAAAATTACGAAACTCTTTTTGATGAAACAAAATTGCTTATTAATCCAGAAGAATGGCTTTTGCAATCTGATTATGCTTCAAGACGCGAATCTGAATTTTCGGACAAACGAAAATGCGAACTACACATTGTGAAAGAGATTCTTATCAAAATCTTGCCTGATGTTATTGACATAAGAGTTAGCGAAACCGAAAGCGGAAGAAATCCGAAGCCAATAGTAGAATTTCATACACATTATGGTTGGGTTGAAAGCAAAGATTTGAGTCTCGGTTATCGGACTTCGATGGCTTGGATAGTTGATTTTGCTTCAAGAATGTTTGACCTTTATCCTGAAAGCGAAAATCCTTTGGCAGAACCGGCGGTTGTTTTGATTGATGAGATTGATTTGCATCTGCATCCGAAATGGCAACGCGAATTGATTGATTATCTGACGAATCTTTTCCCGAACACGCAGTTTATCGTGACGACGCACAGCCCTTTGATTGTGCAGGCGGCGGCGGCGCGTGATGCGAATATCGTCGTTTGCCGGCGTGAAGGCGATCACGTTGTCATTGACCAATCCGTCGAAGCTGTGCGCGGCTGGCGTGCCGATCAGATTTTGACGAGCGACCTTTTTGATTTGCCAAGCACACGCGACACGGAACTCGAAAAAATCGAAAAACAACGCCGTGAAATTCTTTCAAAAGCCAAACTGACCAAAGCCGACGAGAAAAAACTCAAGACGCTTTCCGCCAAACTCGACGATTTGCGCGTAATGGAAAATCCCGAAGACGACAAAGCGATGGACATTATTCGCCGTGCGGCGGCTCATTTACAAAACGGACAAAGCTAAATTCTCATTATGATTCGCGTCAAGAAACCTAAACAAATTCCTAAAATTTTAAAGACGGAAGGTAAAGCCAAACGCACTGAAATGTGTGAGGCTTTTAACAAAGGCGAGATAAAATTCGAGTTTGACAATAAAATTTACGGACACGAAACCGTGAAAAGTGTTTTGAAAAAATCTCAACACGACAAATGTTTTCTTTGCGAATCGAAAGTTACACATATTTCATCCGGCGATGTCGAACATTTTCGACCAAAAGGCGGTTATCGCCAAAGTGCAAAAGATAGGTTGCAAAAACCGGGTTATTTTTGGTTGGCTTACGAATGGGAAAATCTGTTCTTTGCCTGCGAATTGTGCAATCGCCGTTTCAAAAAGAATTTATTTCCGTTGCTAAAGTCTGAAAATCGTTGCATTTCTCACAAAATTGGCACAAGCCAAGAAGAACCACTTTTTATCAATCCCGAAACTGAAAACCCGCAAGACTTTATTTCTTTTCGCGGTGAAATTGTTTTTGCAATTGACGGAAATTTGCGCGGAAAAACTACTATTGAAGGCGCAGGACTCGACCGCGTTGAGTTGGAATCAAATCGAAAAACCGTTTTGGAGAAAATTCGTCTAATTTACAATTTAGCTAACAATAATCCGCCATCACCTTTAAGAGATGAAGCTCTTGTTTGTCTTCAAGAAGAATTCACTTCCGAAAAACACGAATATTCATCAATGATAAAAGCAGCTTTGGCAGTAGAGTTTAAGTTTTAGATTTTATCGCAACTTACTGTTCGCTATTTCTTAACGGATTTTTGATTTTAATATTTACTTCGACCGGAACAACACGCTTGAATTTCAGAAACGATTTTTTGAAATGTCCGAAGACGAAAACCGTTCCCGTAACCGTCCATTCTGCTTTTGAATCTCTCATTTCGTTCACTGCGCCGCGCAGGGTTTGTCGTGTTCCGACAAAAATTTTCACGGGTTTCGGCAAAGTTATGATTTCATTTTTCCTGAATTCAAAAGATTCCCGATATTCTTCTATATCAACTGCTAAACCGTTGACGCGAAAATCTTTGAATGTTAGAAAATCAACCGTGCCGCTTTGTTCGAGCGCGTCAATTTCTGCCGAAAGTTCAAGCGTTACGCCTGTTAAGGAAACGTCAACAAGTTCGGGTTCACCGACTTTGACATACGCTTCGGAATTATCTTTTTCTACGCTTTTAGCAGATTTGGAATTTCGTTTATTCTGATTTTTGACCGAGATTTTCGCTTTATAAACTTTGTAGCCGCGAATTTTGTCAGGTAAGTCTTGGGCAGATGAAAAAGTGGAAAATGGCAGAAAAAATAAACCGCAGAAACACAAAAAAGCAGAGAATTTTTTATTCAAAAACAGACTAGATAATGCTTTTGGTTTCATTTCTTAAAATCTTAGTGCATCGGCGGTTGAATTTTTTCAGGCAAAAAAATCTCGAACGTCGTGCCTCTTCCGTTTCGACTTTTCACATTGATCGTTCCTTTGAGTCTTTCAATTGTATCTTTAACAACATCAAGCCCGATTCCACGACCGGAGATTTCCGTTATTTCTGATGCGGTTGAAAATTGAGATTGAAAAATCAGGTTAAGCGTTGCTTGTTCGGTCAGGATTTCACCGGCGGAAATCAAATTTTTCTCTATTGCTATTGCTTTTACTTTTTCCAAATCCACACCGCTTCCGTTGTCGGCAAAAATCAAGTGCCAACCATTTTTATCAAATTTTATATTAATTTTGATCACCCCTTTTTTATCAATGGCGTGGTCAATCGCGTTGCGCGTTAAGTGCAGAAGTATGTTGAAAACGGATTTGAGTTTTTCGACCGGAAGATCAATTTTATCAGCCGCAATTTCAAAATCGATTGTTTTGCCGAATTTACTTGCTAAATTTTTACCGTGAGCAATTATTTTTGACAAAATCCCTTGCAAATCTTCAGTAAAAATCTTTGGCGAAATATTCAACATAATTTCTGCCGATTGAGTTTTGGCAATATCTTCGATGATTGATTTTTTTGCCGAACTTGCGAAAAGAATCTGGAAACCTATTTTGCCGCTGTCATTAAATTTCTTACTTGGAAATGTAGCGATTATATCGCTTGAATTGCTTATATTATCTCGCAGTTCTTTAAATTTTTCGGTGAAATTTGCTAAATCGAATCCGACCTCGAAACACCAAAGACTTTTCTCATTTTGCAATGCCGAGTCAAGCGCGATTTTCTCTATCCCGGAAAGCGAGGCGAGAATTTTTGGCGGGATTTCCGGCGGAAAATCAACCGGAACGAATTGTCGGAGTTTTTGAGGAATTAATCGTTGAACCTTTTCGACAAATTGCGTAGGAAATTCGAAATCTTTTTGCCTGAGAGAATTTATCAATAATCCGATGCCTTCAGTAAAAAATTCACTAAATTTTTCAGTTGAAATAATTTCCTTGGCGGAAAGAATTGTTTCAAGTTCGTGCGCTAAACGGCTGGAATTGTCAAAAGCAAGCGTTTGCGCCGTGCCTTTGATGGTGTGGAGTGTGCGAAAGACTTCGCGCTTCTCCGAATCGTAAAAATCTTCTGTATCTCTTAAATTATTTTGCAGAATTTTGAGATTTTGCACTGAATCATAAACAAATTGTCGGCGAAATGTCTCCATATTTTAGCCAAAACCATCTGCTTGAACGGACGATTTACTCATACTGAAAAAAACAACTACTTATTCAGATGAGTCTGACTAAAGCGACGAAGCATGCGTTTTTTTATTCGCTTCTTTCTCATTTTCAGTAGGATTGTTTGCCAGATCGTGTTTTATGGCATCGAGAATACCATTGATAAATTGGGTGGCTTCAAAGGTTGAAAAGCGGCGGGCAATTTCTAAGGCTTCGTTGATAACAACGGTGTGCGGCGTTTCTTCAAAAAGAAATTCATAAACGGCGAGGCGCAAAACATTGCGATCAACTATCGCCATCCGTTCTATGCGCCAATGCTCGGCGCGGGTGCGGATTCGTTCATCAATCGTGGCAAGTTCGCGCAATGTGCCGACAGTTAATTTATCGGCAAACTCGCGCGTTGCATCGTCCGACTCCGCATCGCTGAGTTCATTCCAATAGTTGATTGTCAAAACACTTCCGAGCGTTTTGGCAACATCTGCCGCAAATAACATTTGCAAAGCACTTTCACGCGCCTTTCGCCGTGTTCCCATAATTCTTCAAACGACATGCGGAAAAGCCATTTCTTTACTTTTCGTCGGTGCTTCGTCGCTATCCATCGTCTTATACAAATTCACGAGTTCAACCGCCGACATCGCGGCTTCGAAACCCTTATTTCCCGCCTTTACGCCTGTTCGATTAATCGCCTGTTCAAGCGTATCGGTTGTTACTACCGCAAACAAACAAGGAACGCCCGTTTGCATTGAAACCTGCGCCGTGCCTTTGGCGGCTTCGCCCGCGACATAATCGAAATGCGGAGTTTCGCCGCGAATGACGACTCCGATGCATATAACCGCGTCAAACTTTCCGCTTGAAGCCGCTTTTTGCGCCGTCAAAGGCAGTTCAAAAGAACCCGGAACTTTAAATATCTCGACCGCATTTTCATCTGCGCCGAGTCTTTCAAGCCCGTCCAATGCACCTTCAATCAACTTCGATGTCAAAAAATCGTTCCACCGCGAAGCGACAATCGCAAAACGAAAACCTGTAGCGGTTAAAAATCCCTGATGCACTTTTGGCTGCAAAATTTTTCTCCTTCAAATAGGCGTAATTGCCATTGCCTAGTATAAAGAACACGCCGATAGGTTACAAGCGAAATTTTACTTTCTAAATTTTTATAACCGCGAAATATGCGAAAAGACGCTAAAAAAAGAAACCTAATTAAATTTAGCTTTAATCTTTTAAATTTTTAGCGTATTTCGCGTATTTCGCGGTTAAAATCTTTCAAAGACACTTCGCGTTTGATAATCAAAAGTAAGCCAATGGCTATCCAAAATAGATTTCTGCCTTTGCGAATGATCGCAAAGGTTACGCCGATGCCCGCACCGATTGCCAGAGTTTCCGTTACGAATTGCGCTCCGGCTTCGTCAACACCAATGGCAAGCGGCACAAATTTAAATATGATTATGACGATGCGGCTGATTGATTCGAGCAAAAATGCCGTGTAAAAACCCGGGATAACTTCGCTGATGCGGCTCAAAATAAACCACGCTTCGCCGATGCCAAGCAAATGATAAATCGATTGACACAAGATGATCGGCGCGAAACGGCGGGAGTGATTACGATAAAACGTAAAGATCAAATCTTCAAAAAGACGAACCTTGGCGCGACCATCTTCCAAAAATCTTTTACCGATACCGATCTCATAAAGCCATTCGCAGGTTTTGCTGAGAAAATGCCACTGCCGAATGACCGCCAGAAAGCCGAAAATCGTTAGAAAAATAATCACGCCGATCAAAAAATAGATTGTCAGAATAATAACTTCGGAAAGTTGAAAACCCAGCAAAAATACCACTGCGCTGAGACAGACAAAAACTCCTGTCATCAAGGCATAAAAAAGATTTTCCATCGTTACGGAGGAAAGACCGACAACTAATGAAACACGATTTCTGACAGCGACGGCTTTGGCAGTTCCGCTGACAAGCACGCCGAGCGGGATCAAACTGCTCAACGCTTCACCGATAATTACGGCGGGAAGCGTGTCGCGCAAATCCAATTTATAAGGCGTGGCAACCGACAATCGCCACGCTGTCGCCCGACACAGTATTCTCAAAAAATAAAGAAATTGGATAAGCAGAAAGCCAGTGAAACCGATCTTGGTAATGCCCGCAATAATTTCGTGAATTCCGACGGAATGAATGAGATAAGCAAACAATCCGATACCCAAAAGTGTAAACAAAGCACCGACAATTTTTAGCCGATAAAGATGTTTCTGTTTGGAACTTGGAACTTGGAACTTGGAACTTGGAACTTGGATTTCAGGATTCACTTGCTTTGCCTTTTTACTAATTCGTTGATTATGATGTTATTTCATTTACTTTTAAATACAAAATCAAAAGGATACGACAATTTTCAGAAATTTAATACAATTTAGAAAAAGTTTGAAATAAAAATATGAGTGCAGCAGCTATTGAAAAAGAAATTTTACGTCCGGCATTAACCGTTTTTTCCGAAGAAGAAGAGCAATTTCGCGCCGCTATCCGCGAATTTGCCGAAGGTGAAGTTCGTCCGCGAGTCGAAAAAATGGAACACGACGGCAAGCTCGATGCTGATTTAATCAAGCAATGTTTTGAATTAGGTTTAATGGCAATCGAAACGCCCGAAGAATACGGCGGCGCGGGTTCGACATTTTTTAATGCGATTTTGGCGATTGAAGAATTAGCGCGGGTTGATGCTTCAACGAGCGTTTTTGTTGATGTGCAAAATACTTTGGTAACAAATGCGATTGTGCGTTGGGCAAACGACGCGCAAAAGAAAAAGTATCTGACGCAAATGGCTGAATCAAAAGTCGGTGCGTATGCTTTGAGCGAAGCAGGTTCGGGTTCGGACGCTTTTGCGCTCAAAACCCGTGCGACGGACAACGGCGATTTTTACGCGTTGAACGGGCAAAAACTCTGGATCACCAACGGCAACGAAGCCGAATTTTTTATCGTTTTCGCCACGATTGATCCAAACGCGGGTTATAAAGGCATCACGGCGTTTATTGTCGAAAAAGGTTTTGAAGGTTTTTCCGTCGGCAAAAAAGAAGACAAACTCGGCATCCGCGCATCTTCGACCACCGAATTGATCTTCGATAATTGCCAGGTTCCGAAAGAAAATGTCCTCGGTGAAGTCGGCAAAGGCTACAAAGTTTCGATTGAAACGCTCAACGAAGGCAGAATCGGCATCGGCGCACAGATGGTCGGAATCGCCCAGGGCGCATTTGAAGCGGCGTTAAATTACACCAATGAACGCGAACAGTTCGGACAATCGATCAACCAATTTCAAGCCGTCCAATTTCAACTCGCAGAAATGGCAATTGACATCGAAGCCGCACGATTACTGGTTTATAACGCGGCGCGACTCAAAGATGCCGGCAAACCTTTCTTAAAAGAAGCGGCGATGGCAAAAGTTTACTCATCGCGCGTAGCGGAAAAAGTATCGTCCAAAGCCATCGAACTCTTCGGCGGTTACGGCTACGTCAAAGATTATCCCGTCGAAAAATTCTGGCGCGACTCCAAAATCGGCGCAATCTATGAAGGCACATCGAATATGCAATTACAGACGATTGCCAAATTGATTATGAGCGGAAAATAGTAAAGAAAGCCAAGAATTTTAACAAATTCTTGGCTTTTTTTATGTTATGATTCAGCTATGGAAACTTTAACTATTACAATTTTAGAACCGAAAGCGCGAAAGTTGCTTGATGATTTGGCAAGTTTAAATTTAATCGAAGTCCAACAAGACGAAGTGCTAAAACGAAAACCGCGTAAATTCGGCAGTATGAAAGGTTTGAGAAAAGCTGGAAGCGCAAAAGGAAAATATGAACTTTCACCCGATTTTGACGCGCCGCTCGAAGATTTCAAGGAATATATGTAATGCAATATCTCATTGATACTCACGTTTTTCTCTGGTTTGTCGGCAACGCCAAAGAACTTAGCAAAACCGCTAAAATCATAATCGAAGACGAAAAAAATGAAATCTTTCTCAGCATCGCCAGTCTTTGGGAAATCTCGATTAAAACCGCCCTCGGAAAACTTACAATCAAAGGAAATTACGAATCTGTAATTGATGACATAACCGATAATTCGATTCAAATCTTACCGATAAATTTCGCGCACACCGTCGAACAAAACCGCTTACCGTTTTATCACCGCGACCCGTTTGACCGCATTATCGTTTCACAGGCGATTGTCGAAAATATGAATCTTATCAGCGCAGATGCGGCTTTTGATGATTATTTGAAAGGAATATCAATTAAAAGAATTTGGTGATTTGTGCGAATCGCGCCAACTGCGCCGCCACATCCGTCGGTGGTGCGGGAAAAACGGTCGGATTCTTCGCAAATCCGCTCATCATCTCTTGCACCAACTGCATAATGCCGCTCTGAGTTGTCGGAAATTTTCTTTTTGCTATTTTACTATTTTCTCCTGTGATTTATTGAATTTAGAACTGTGTCAGCCATTATAAACAGTTAAAAAGCAATTGCAACCCGCCAATTCGCAATAGCTAATAATCAAGATGCAACTGCGAATCGTCAAGAAGCTACTGCAAATAGCCAATTCGCAATGGTAAATAACCAAGACGCAACTGCGAATCATCAATTCGCAATAGCAAATGACTCATTCGCAGTTGGATATAGCCGATTCGCAGTTGCATATAACCCATTTTTTATCGCTGAATCATCAAACCATTATTACCAAAGATTAAAATATCGTTGCCAATCAACAAATTTCTGCAAATGAAGTATTTTCCAATTTTAACAAATCTTTCACCAATTTATGACTACTTACCAAGCAGATTGCTCCATGTTTCTGCATTTTTTAAGTCTGTTTTGTACTCTTCATTGTTTGGATCAAGTTCTAATGCCTTTTTGTAAGAAACTATCGCATCCGAATATTTTGACTGTTTATATAAACTATCGCCAAGATTATTATGTAAAACCGCACCTTTGGGTTTAAGTTTTATAGCTCCTTTGAATGCTGTTTCAGCTTCAGAATACTTACTTAAAGAATACAAATTGACACCTAGATCATTATAATAATCGCTGTCACCATTTGGATTGAGTCCAATTGCTTCCCTGTAAGCCACTATCGCATCTGCATACTGTTTTTGTTTGGAAAAACATTTACCAAGATTATATTGATAAACGGCTGTAGTGGGAGAAAGTCTGATTGCAACTTTATATTGGGATAATGCTTGTGAGTAATTTTCTTGTCCGTAAAGAGTGTTGCCAAGTTTATTGTAATAATCGTCATTATTTGGGTTGAGTTTAATTGCCTCGTTGAAAAAGGTAACGGCTTCTGCATATTTTTTTTGATTATAGAGAGCGTCGCCAAGATTATGTTGATATACAGCTTCGTTTGGATCGAGTCTGACTGCTAATCGGAATTCTGTTTCTGCTTCGGAGTATTTTTCTTGACCAAAAAGACTATTACCTAATTTGTTGTAATAAGTATCATTTTTGGGGTCAAGCCTAATTGCTTCTTTATAATTTGTTGCCGCCTCTGAATATTTTTTCTCTTCATATAGTTTATCTGCCGCATCAGCATATTGAACTGATAGAGGAGTTGTGTTGGTATTACTTGTAGAAGAATTATAATTGTAATTTGTATTGTTCCCATAAGAATTGTAATTCGTATTAGTATTACTGCTAATAGAATTTTCATTTTCACTATTAGCAGATTTAGCTAAGAAAAATATGACTGCGATTATTGCTAGAGTTGCTGTACTTGAGAGTAACCATTTATTTCTTTTGCCAAAACCAAAAGCAATTGTGTGAGCTAATAATACAAATGTTTGCCAAATTATAAATAATAAAGGAAGACCGCCTCCAAGAATTTTAATTATGAACCCCGTTAAACCGCCTATAATCACAATATATATAGCGCAAATCCATCTTTGAAATTTAAAGTTCCAACATAACAATTCGGATGTAACAATAAATAAACTACCTACAATGCCAGCAACTAAAAAGTCATTAAAATAGAAAGTAATAAAATTGTAATCTCCTCTTCCAATATTAAGTGCTAAGTTCCAACCAATCGTACTTAAAATAATAACAATTAAAAACCTGTAAATTCTCTTTCTTTTTGCAATTAGAGATGAGTCTGAATATTCTCCAAACAAGAAAATAGCAATTCCAAATACAACTCCAGGACCTAGTTTCCCACCAATGTCTCCAAGTAGAATTGAGAGAAATGATATTGCTCCAAATAATGCTCCAATGATTCCCCAAAGCAAAATAGGAATCCATTTCGGCATTTTTTCATTATTTAATTTAAGAAGTGATTTAAAGATACTAGATTCTTCTTGCGGTGGAGCAGGGTGAGTTTTCGGGAATATTTCAAATTCATCAGGATTGACTGGTTGCAGTGTGGGCTGAGGAATATAAGGTTTGGTTGGTGGAATATATGGTTTATCATCGGGAACAGGATTTACAAAAGGTATCGGTGTCGGCGTGGGAATTAGAATAGGTATCGGTGCCGGTTCGGGAATTGCTAGATAATTTCTCAATTCATCGCGCATTTCATCGGCGGTTTGATAGCGTTCAGTAGGTTCTTTTGCCAATGATTTTATGACGATGTTTCGCACGACAAGCGGAATATAATTCGGCAGAGGTTCAGGTTCTTCTTCCGTAACAGCATAAAAAATCTCGTGGATTTGGTTGCCTAAAAATGGCAACTCACCTTTCAACATCTCATATAGCATTACGCCGACTGACCAAGTATCAGTTTGAACGGTTCGTTGGCGTTTGAAGGCTTCGGGCGACATATAATACGGAGTTCCCGTAGCATTTGTCGCGTGCAAACTCGTTTTGATAACTCTCGAAATGCCGAAATCTGCTATGCGTGGCGTGTCGCCTTGCAAAAGAATGTTGTCGGGTTTCAAATCGCGGTGAATGATTGTTTTTGAATGAAGAAACTCCAAACCTTTCAAAATACCGATGGTCATTTCAACGGCTTGTTCAACCGACAATTTCCCGCCGTTTTTCCTCAACAATTCTTTAAGCGAACCGTCGGGCGCGTATTCGCTAACGATGACGACTTGCCCGTCGTATTCATCGGCATCAATAATCGGCAAAATGTTTGTATGTCCGCTTGCCTGTTCCCACAGTGCCGCTTCCTGTCTGATGGCTTCTGGATCAACCTGTTCGTCAAGCGGAAGTTTGACGGCAACTTTCGTCGTAACGAATTTAGATTTGCGTTCCGCCAGCCAAACTTCACCGAATCCGCCTTTGCCGATTTTACCGATAAGTGTGTAAAGCCCGATTTGTTGTCCTTCGTGAAACATTACATATTTCCTCCGTGTTTTAGACTATTAGAGTAAATTGCTTTTGCTGATTATAGGATTGATTAGCAATTTAATTCAAAATGTAAAGTCAGTTTCTTAAATCTCATCGAAAAGTTCCGGTAGGTTTATTTATTTGTTTGAACTCAAGCAATTAAATTATCGGACGTTGAATTTGACATATAAATCTGAAAACGCAGGTAATATTTTTTCGACGTTATAATTGTCAATTGTCGGAAATGACGGTTACAATTAAGCATCAACAATTGACGATTTACGAACTATGGAAATATATTTTCAGCTTATTACCGACGCAGAAAACCTGCAAAAAGCGTGTGAACAACTCACGACGGAAGATTATCTCGGATTTGATACGGAGACGACTGCGCTTGACCCGTATCAGGGCGAGATTCGCCTTGTGCAGTTGAGCAATGGCGCGGACACGAAAGTTATAGACTTAAAACCGTTTGCGGCGCGGGGCGATTTGCGAACGACGGCTGAACTCGCGCCGCTCCGGGATTTACTTTCCGCTAAAAAGCCGATAAAAATCGCCCATAATGCCAAGTTTGACGCGAAATGGGTTTTACATCATTTGGGCGTGGAACTTGTCGGCGTGTTCGATACGCTGCTAGCCAGCCAACTGATTGCGGCAGGCGATCAGGACCGGCGGCATTCTCTGGCGGAAGTAACGAGCTATTTTCTCGGCACGGAACTCGACAAATCGGAACAGGTCAGCGATTGGAACGCGGCGGAACTTTCGCAATCGCAAATCGAATACGCCGCCCGCGATGCCGCGACAATGATTCCGCTGCGCGAAAAAATCGTCGAAAAATTGAAATCCGATGAGCTGATTCGTGTGGCAAAACTCGAATTCGACTGTGTTCTACCGATTGCCGCAATGGAACTCAACGGCTTTTATCTGGACGAAGCGCGTTGGCGTGAACAGCTCGAAAAAGTAAAAATAACCCAAGCGAAGGTTGCCGATGAATTGCAGTATTTACTTTCAGCGGGTGTCGCGCAAGCCTCGCTGTTTGGCGTGACAGAGATAAATCTGGATTCGCAGGCGCAGGTGACGGACGCGCTGAAAAACTTGGGTGTTCCCGTTCCCGCAACAACGCGCGGCTGGCAATTGCAGCCGCTTGCCGCCGAATATCCGGTGGTTGCAAAACTGCTCGAATATCGCGGTGTGGCAAAATCTTTGTCGAGTTTCGGCGAAAATATTCTTGAATTTATCGAACCGAAAACGGGCAGAATCCACGCCGACTTTCGCCAAATCGGTGCGCCGACCGGACGTTTTAGCTGTTCAAAACCGAACATTCAGCAAATTCCGCACGAGCAGGAATATCGCCGGTGCTTTCGTGCGCCGGACGGCAGAAAGTTGATAACGGCAGATTATTCACAAGTCGAACTGCGAATTTTAGCGGAATTCTCAAACGACGAAAACTTCATCAAAGCTTTTCAATCGGGCGAAGATTTTCACGCGACAGCCGCCGCGCAGGTTTTCAATATCAAACCCGAAGACGTTACATCGGAACAGAGAAGTTTTGCCAAACGGTTAAATTTCGGCGTGGTTTACGGCATCGGTTCACAGCGTTTCGCGCTGATGACCGGCTTGAAACAAACCGAAGCCGAAAATCTGATGCGAAAATATTTTGCTACCTATCGCGGACTCGATGCGTGGCTGCGCGAAGCCGGACAAAAAGTTCTGACAAACCGAATCGCACGGACCGCGTCAGGCAGAATGATGCGTTTCCGGTTTGACGAAAATGACCGCGCACAGGTCGCCTCGGCGCGGCGCAACGGTATGAATATGCCGATTCAGGGCACGAGTGCTGATGTTCTGAAGCTCGCGCTGAAGTTTTTACACGAAGCCATTCGCGGCACTTCCGCCAAACTCGTCAACATCGTTCACGATGAAATAATTGTCGAAGCCGATGCCGTCGAAGCCGAACAGATTGCCAACAAAATGGACAAAGCAATGTGTGCGGCGGGCGAAGAATACGTCAAAAAAGTTCCGGTCAAAGTTGATGTTTCAATATCGGATGAATGGTCAAAGTAAAAAGGTAAAAGGCAAAAGTTAAGAACTGCTTATTCAAATTGTGATTCAGTTTATTGAGGCGATTAAGTCGTTAATATCAAGATCATAAATCGGTACTTTATACTGCGCTTTTAGGTCGTCGAATTTCATTCCGTCCAGCAAAATCGGTTCGTCTGATTTGATCGTATGTTTTGGAATGATGGCGAAATCGCCTATGATTTCGTCTTTGACGGCGAGAAAATCCTGCCCTGTTAAGAGTCCGGCAACCGAAACGTCGCCGCCGAAATAAGTATTCGGAACTGCCAGCACAGAAAGGCGCGAACCGGTCAGCGAATTTAATTTTTCAATCTGTTCACGTAAAATCGGCGCGAACATTTCACCTGTTAAAATTGTGCCGTTTAGTAATTTTGGATTTTGGATTTTGGATTTTGGATTTTGGATTTTAGGAGTAATTGCAATGGAATTTGTTCTGACATTTTTAGAACTAAAAGCAAAACTCTGCGTCTCTCCAGCGTCTCTGCGGTTAATTTTTTTCAGTAAATTTTCAAACGAATTGAGGAATGAGCGAATCATTCCAACGCCGTCTTCGATCTGCGGATAGTTGCCGTAATGTCTTTTGGACGGAATCGGCATTCCGGCTTTGATGTAGATTTCATCGCCGAGAAAAGCGAAGGTTACACCGATATTTTTGCGAAATTCCTTTTGCAGTTTTTCGACTTCGGCAATCGTCCGTCGGCAAAATTCGGGCGTAACGCGGGTTAATCTTTCGTCTTTGTTGTAGCGCGTCAACGCAACCGGAACGACCGCCGTCGAAACGACTTTCGGATAATGCGCCGCCAGATCGCGCAGTGTTTTTTCCAGTTGTTTGCCGTCGTTGATTTCGGGACAAAGAACGACTTGCGCGTGAATCTCGATGTCGTTATCGAGCAGCGTTTGCAGTTTGCCGAAAATATCTGCGCGTTTTTCGTCAACGCCGAGAAGATAGGCACGCGTCTTTAGATCGGTGGCGTGAACCGAAACGTATTGCGGTGAAAGGCGTTGTTCGACGATTCGCTTCATTTCGTCGTCGGTGATTGAAGAAAGCGTCGTGTAATTTCCATAAAGAAACGAGAGGCGAATGTCCTCGTCACGAACAAAAAGCGACGGTCGCGCATCGTCCGGGTTTCCTTTGCAAAAGCAGAACAGGCATTCGTTGGCGCATTGACGCGGAACGATTTGCTCGAACTCCAAGCCGAAATCTTCGCCTTCTTCGCGTTCGATTTCCAATTCCCAGCTCTCGCCGTTCGGTTTTTTGACCAGCATAGTCATCTCGGTTTCGCCCGCCGTCTGAAAGCGAAAATCAAGATAATCGCGCACCTGTCGCCCGTTGACGCGCACGATTCTATCGCCTGCCGCGAGTTCCAATTCGTCTGCCAGCGATTCGGGCAAAACTTCCGAAATCATAACTCCGGCACGGCGAAGCTGAGTTATCGCCGGTGTTACTGCAAATTCATACATCTTAAATCAAATCGTCCTTTCATTATGCCAAAATTCAATAAGCATCGAACTTAAAACATAACATATACCAGCAAAGAGGCAAAAGACAGAAGTATTTGTCATAATAAAGTGCGGGGAGTTATTAACTTTCTGCTTTTTACTTTTGCCTTTTTACCTTTTAATTTTTACTTTTTAAGTTATGGAATTAGCAGTTGAAAAATACAAAGTCGGCAATGAGCCGTATTATCTTCCGGTCGCGCAGGAAGTCGAACTTTTTGAAGCCGCATACAGCGCAAAATTACCTGTGATGCTCAAAGGTCCGACGGGCTGCGGCAAAACGCGGTTTGTCGAATATATGGCGTGGCGTTTGGCGCGTCCGTTGGTCACTGTCGCGTGTCACGAAGATTTGTCGTCAACCGATCTGGTCGGGCGATTTTTGCTTGAAGGCGACGAAACCGTATGGCACGACGGACCTTTAACAACTTCCGTGCGAAGCGGCGCGATTTGTTATCTCGATGAAGTCGTCGAAGCGCGTAAAGATACGGTTGTTATCATTCACCCGTTAACCGACGACAGACGAAGATTGCCAATCGAAAAACGCGGCACGGTTATCGAAGCACCGCCCGAATTTATGCTGGTCGTTTCTTATAATCCGGGTTATCAATCAATTTTAAAGGATTTGAAACAATCAACGCGCCAACGATTCGTGGCTATGGAGTTCGATTATCCAAATGCCGAAGCCGAAACTGAAATCGTCGCTAAAGAAGGCGGCATTGACGAAGCGACAGCGCGGGATTTGGTAACTATCGGGCAAAAGGTCAGAAATCTTCGCGGACACGGACTCGAAGAAGGCGTTTCGACGCGTCTGCTTATTTACGCGGCACAAATGATTGCCAAAGGAATCGCGCCCGTCAACGCCGCCGAAGTCGCGCTCGTTTCACCAATCACTGACGACCGCGATTTGCAGCGCAGCATCCGCGAAATTGTGACGACGATTATTTAACTTAAAGGAAGTATTGTAACGATTCAGATTTGGTTGAGATTGGAACTTTCCTTCAAAACAGATGTCTAATAATTGTATGAAAGGCGAATTTCTTTTATTAACAATCATTTTTTGTCTAATTATGAGTTGTTCACAAGGTCGTCTGGTTGAACAGAACGTAATAATTGTCAAAATCCCGCCAATTTATGATAAAAACCTCACGGAAGAAGAAAACTACTGGCGTTTTCGGCATTTTTTGTTTCCGCAGGAAGAAATCCCGAATCCGGTTCCAAAAGGATTGCCGAACGATGATAGTCTTTTATATGTTTCGTTGGATGAAAACGGTAGGCTTAAAATAAATTCTCAAGGTGTGGGAGATGTTTCAGAAACGGAATTTTTGACGGAACGATTAGCGGTGATATTTAAAGAGCGGGAAAACAATAAAGTATATGAATCGGAAAGCCAAAAAATCGTTAAAGCAGTTGGCATTAAAGCGGCGGATTCTATTTGCTACGGAGATTTTGTAAAAGTTATTGAGGCAGTAAAACAAAGCGGCGCAGAACCAATTGTTTTACTGTTCAATAACGACTCAACCCTAAAAGTCAAAACATTTCATTCGATAGAATAAGAATAGTTCTTGGTGGAAAATAGAATATTCCGTGTAGAATATTCTATTTTCTCTACGGAATATTCTATTTTCCATGTGGAATATTCATTTTCCCCGATGGAATATTTATAATTCCCAATGGAATATTCATTTTTCCGCGTAGAATATTCATTATTTTCGACAGAACATAAGCATTTCTCTGTGGAAAATAATATATTCTCAGAGGTTTTATTTTAATTATTGACGGAAATGATTGTCTGAAACACTAAATAGACAATTTTTTACAAAAAGTATTGAAGTAACTTATTCACGCAATCCTTTTAGAAAATGGATAATATTTTCAGGGAATTTGTAATATACTTATAAAGTTTCAAATTAGCTTTCGGCGCGAGGAGAAAAACAAATTCTTTTAATTAAACAATGGCAACAACAATAAAACAGGAATTAAAAGGCACGACGCTGATCGAAGCAATTCGGCAGGGAATCCACGAGGAAATGATGCGGGATGAAACGGTCTTTGTGATTGGCGAAGACGTTGGAGTTTATGGCGGCGCGTTTAAGTTGACGGAAGGATTTATTGATGAATTCGGCGCGGAAAGAATGATTGATACGCCGATTTCGGAAGCGGCGATTGTCGGCGCGGCGTGTGGTGCGGCGTTGATGGGAATGAAGCCGATTGCCGAATTTCAGTTTATTGATTTTATCTCGACGGGTTTTGATATGCTGACGAACTACGCGGCGAAATCGCGTTATCGTGGTTGCGGTGCAATTCAAGCCGTTTTTCGCGGTCCGTGCGGTTCGGGTGTGCGCGGCGGTCCGTTTCATTCACTGAATGCCGAATCTTTTTTTCTCAACACGGCGGGATTGAAAATGGTCGAACCTTCGACGGCGTATGATGCGAAAGGTTTAATCAAAGCGGCGATTCGCGATCCTGATCCGGTTTTGTTTTTTGAACACAAAAAACTTTATCGCCTGCCGCGTCTGCGCGAGGAATTACCAACGGATAATTATATTGTCGAAATCGGCAAGGCACGAACGGCAAGAGAAGGCAAAGATTTATCAATCATAACTTTCGGCGCACAGGTATTAAATGCTCTCGATGCGAGCGATATTTTGGAAAAAGAA
The DNA here is from genome assembly GCA_031359215.1 of Acidobacteriota bacterium. Lineage (GTDB taxonomy): Bacteria > Acidobacteriota > Blastocatellia > Pyrinomonadales > Pyrinomonadaceae. The sequence continues at coordinate 66,361 of JANMAA010000071.1, forward strand.
GACGGTTTGCAAGTTGAAGTGTTGGATTTGCGTTCGCTTGCGCCACTCGACAAAGAGGCGATTTTGGCAACGGTGAAAAAAACGAATCGCGTAATGATCTTGCACGAATCGAGTCTGACCGGCGGCATCGGCGGCGAACTTTCCGCCATCATCGCCGAAGAAGCGTTTGAATGGCTTGACGCGCCCGTGATTCGCGTCGCTTCGATTGATGCGCCCGTGCCGTTTGCGCCAACGATGGAAGATTATTTTCTGCCGCAGGTCAACGAAATTGTCGAAGCGGTGCGACGTTTAGCAGCTTACTAATTTTTTAAGAAATTATGACCTGTCGGAATAAAAGGAAGTCGGAAAATCGAGCATTCGATTTACCGACTTTCTTTTATTCCCAGTTGACAATTACCGAGCCGACATTCGCGGGTCTGGTTTAGATTTCAGAGAATATTCCTTTGGCGGTTCTGCGCCTAAAAGATTTTTGACGAAATAATCCCAGCGGCGGCGCATCATATAAAAGCTGTCCGCGCCGTAGCCGTGACGGGCGTTTGGCAGAATAATCAGATCAAAATCCTTGTTCGCTTTGATGAGCGCGTCAACGACCAGCAGAGTGTTTTGCGGCGGCACATTGTCGTCCATCGCGCCGTGTGCGAGCAGTAACTTGCCTTTTAGGTTTTTGGCATTGATCTGATTTGCCTGTTTTTCGTAATTATCGCCTGACAGCAAGCCGATGTAGCGTTCGCCCCAATCGTCTTCGTAATTGCGGTTGTCGTGATTGCCCGATTCTGAAATACCGACTTTGAAGAAATCGGGATAGCTGAACATCGCGTCGGCAGTTGCGAATCCGCCGCCCGAATGTCCCCAGATACCGACTTTATCTATGTCCATAAACTGATATTTCACCGCTAATTGCTTAATGCCTTCAACCTGATCGGGAAGCGTATTATCGCCCATATTGCCGTAACACGCATCGTGAAATTCTTTTGAGCGAAGCGGATTGCAGCTTCCGTCAATAATGACAACGATAAAACCGAGTTCAGCCAAAGCCTGATGATCGTTGCGTGCCGGCGCGAATGAACGATTGCCGACACCTCCGCCCTGCGGTCCGGGATAAATATAATCTATGACCGGATATTTTTTGTTCGCGTCGAGTTTTGTCGGGGTGAACATCAAGCCGTATAAATCCCATTTACCGTTGCTTGATTTGACCGTGATCGGTGTCGGCGGTTTCCAACCCGTTGCCGTTAGCCGCGAAATGTCGGTTTTTTCCAGATTTGCCACGAGTTTGCCCGTTACATCACGCAAAATCGAAACAGCCGGAACATTAGGTTTTGAATAATTATCAATAAAATATCTGCCGTCAGGTGTAAGTGTAACGTCGTGATTGCCGTCCTCGGGCGTTAGCGAAGTTAAGTTTTTACCGTCGAAGCCAACGCGGTAAAAATGGCTGAAATAAGGGTCTTGACCTTTTTCGCGCCCACCGGCATTGAAATAAATTACACGATTTTTTTCGTCAACCTTCGATATTTGCCAAACCGCCCAATCGCCGGAAGTGATTTGGTTTTTTATCTTGCCCGTCGTCAGATCATAAAGATATAAATGTCCCCAACCGCTTCGTTCGGTAAACCATATAAATTCATTTGTTTCAGGCAAATATTTCCAGTTGACCGCGCCTTGTCCGGCTTCAAATTGAGTCGGTGATGTTTCCTCGTAAATGTCTTTGACCGCACCCGTCGCGGCATCGGCAACGCGCAGATTTTCGATCTTATGGTCACGCGAAGTGGAAACAAAACCGAGCGTTTTGCCGTCCTTGCTCCATTGCACGTCTTCCCAACCGCCGTCGCACGAAACATCGTCGCAAATCGTCGAGCGATGCTGGTCGGCAGGCATTTGCAATCTGATAACTTTCGGTGAGTCGGTTTCGATAATCACGCGCTGGATAGTCGTAATTGTTTTATCGCCCGGAAGCGGATATTTCCACGCTTCCAATTTCGGTGCGCCGACATTGGTTGTAACGAGATACATATCGCTCACGCCGCGCTGATCCTGCTGAAATGTCGCAATCTTTTTGGAATCCGGCGACCAGACTAAAATTGCACGGTCGCTGTGAACCCAACCGGCATTGTCCGTCGCATAGCCGAAATCTTTCACGCCATCGGTCGTCAACCGTGTTTCCCTGTTCGTTCCGGTGTCGCGCATCCAGAGATTGTAATCTTTAATAAATGCTTCGCGCTTGCCGTCGGGCGAAACAACTCCGTCAGGTCGGTTGCCGCGTCGTGGTTCAGGTTTGCCGGATGAATCGGAAATACCGAGTTTTACCAAATCAGCCGCAGCTGCACGCGAACCGTTTGCCGGATTAACCAAAACGTATTCGATTCCAGTTGGTGTCAACATTCGATACCAAAATCTGCCGTCAGGTAGAAAAGTAGGTCGAATCGAACCGCGGTCAACAAACTGCGACGTATTAAACCCGAGCATTTTTTCGGCTCGGGCGTAATCTTCCGCAGTAAAAACTTTGGACGGTTGGGCGAAAACGCCTGTTGTAAAAGCGATTATTAAAAACGCTGTATTAAAAATTAATTTTGTGTTCATCGGTAGCTGTATTTTAGTCTGTTAATGTCTGAAAAAACAAATAATTATAGCAGGTAAACTTAAATTCAGAATTTAGCCTAAAGATTAAAACTCTTTTTTTACGCACGATTTTGGAAAAAGTTCTTTTCTTCTGCAAAATTGGAGATCGGTAATTTATAAAAATGTTTTGGAACAATGTCTTTTACATCGCTGAAAAAATTCCACTTTTTTACCTGAAACGGCTTCCGCGCGAACACGCATCGACGAAAATTGCGATAATTCTCTATTTTCCAAATTATTGATACAATCAACAAAGTTTATTAGTCATTATGCCGCATACACATCACGTCGAAAAACATTTTACATCGGGCGAGATCGTCCGCGATATTGTCATCGGGATGGCGGACGGTTTGACCGTTCCGTTTGCGCTTGCCGCCGGGCTTTCCGGTGTGGCGGTTTCGACGGGAATTATCGTTACGGCAGGTTTGGCGGAAATCGTCGCCGGTTCGATTGCGATGGGGCTTGGCGGTTATTTAGCCGGGAAATCAGATGTCGAACATTATGACAGCGAATATAAACGTGAGATTTACGAGATCGATAAAATGCTCGAACACGAAAAAGATGAAGTGATGGAGATTTTAGAAGATTACGGACTGACGCAAAAGGAAAGTCTGCCGATAGTAGAATCTCTGGCGGAACGTCCGACGGATTTCGCCGATTTTATGATGCGGTTTGAACTCGGTTTGGAAAAGCCTAATCCGAAACGCGCTTTGCAAAGCGGCGCAACCATCGGCGGCGCGTATATTTTCGGCGGTCTGATTCCGCTTCTGCCGTATATTATTCTTTCCGAAGCACGAACGGCTTTGCTGTGGTCGGTAGCCGTTACCGTCATTGCGTTGTTTATTTTCGGTTATATCAAAGGCACTTTCACGGGAACAAAACCACTCAAAAGCGCAGTTCAAACCTGTTTGATCGGAAGCATCGCGGCTGGCGCGGCATTTTTAATTGCGCGTTTGATCAGTTGATAAAATTTGTTTGTTTTTACCTCTGTTTTCTTATCACGAATTTTCTTGTATTCTATTTATTTGATTTTTATAATTATTACAGTCATTTTTTAATAAACGGAGATTTTATGAGCGTAGAAGTTGTAATGCCGCAAATGGGCGAGTCGATTACTGAGGGAACAGTTTCAAAATGGTTAAAGCAGGTCGGTGAAAAGGTCGAAAAAGATGAACCGCTTTTGGAGATTTCGACAGATAAAGTGGATGCCGAAGTCCCGTCACCGTCAGCCGGAATTTTGTTGGAAATCAGGGCAAACGAAGGCGAAACGGTGGAAGTCGGAACAGCCGTCGGGATTGTCGGCGAAGAAAGCGAAGCGTCAGTCCAAAGTCCAAAGTCTGATGCCCAAACTCAAGCGGAAACAACACCGGCTGAAGAACCGAAAGTTGAACAACCTGAAATTGTCGAACAAGCGCAAACTGCGACAATTTCGGCAAACTCTGAAAACGCTGATAACTCTGATAACTCTGATAACTCTGCCAACTCGACAGAAGTTGTGATGCCGCAAATGGGCGAATCAATCACCGAGGGAACGGTTTCAAAATGGCTGAAAGTGGTCGGCGACTCAATCGAAAAAGACGAACCGCTTTTAGAAATTTCGACTGATAAAGTCGATGCGGAAGTCCCGTCACCTATTGCCGGAACGCTTTTGGCAATAAATGTCAATGAAGGTGAAACCGTCGAGGTCGGCGCAGTCGTCGGATTAGTCGGTGCGGAAGGCGCAATTACGGACGGAAGCAAAACTTCCGCCGCCGGACAAGTGCAAGCCGAACAAGCCGCTGCCAAAGCGATGGGCGCAAGTGTTGCCGTTGTAAAACCTGTTTCGATGCCAACCGAAGAAAAGCGGGAAATTCAAGAAACCGAAGGCAGAAGTTACGATTATCAACGTCCTGATGCGATAAAAGACGCACACAGTAACGGAAAATCGAACGGCGAATTATCGGTTGAAGATTTACGGCGAACAAAATCGAGTCCGCTTGTTCGCAACATTGCCAAAGAACACGGCGTTGATATTTCGCGCGTTAGCGGTTCGGGAATGAGTGGTCGCGTGACGAAAAAGGATATTATGTCTTTTATCGAATCGGGCGCGGCACTGCGACCGCAGGATTTGCTTCGCAAAGATGCTCCTCAATTTACTCCGCAATCCTCGCCGAAAACGACTTTTACCACGCCAATTTTAACGCCTTCTGCTTCGGACAGGGTTGAGCCGATGTCAGTAATGCGAAAGAAAATCGCGGAACATATGACGTTCTCGAAGCAAACTTCGGCGCACGTTACGAGTGTTTACGAATTCGATATGACTAATGTGGCGAAATTTAGGGATAAGAATAAAGCAGAATTTCAGACACGTTTCGGGACGAAGCTATCGTTTATGCCGTTTATTTTTCAAGCAGTTACACAGGCATTACGGCAATTCCCGATCGTTAATTCGCAGGTTTCAGTCGATCAAATCATTTATAAAGGCGATGTCAATTTGGGAATGGCAGTGGCACTGGACTGGGGTTTGATCGTTCCTGTTATAAAACGCGCCGATACGCTTTCGCTTTCGGGTTTGGCTTTGGCAGCAAATGACTTAGCCGACAGAGCGAGAACGAAAAAATTGATGCCCGACGAAGTTCAAGGCGGCACTTTTACCATTACCAATCCTGGCGTTTTTGGCGGACTTTTCGGCACACCGATTATCAATCAACCGCAAGTTGCCATTCTTTGCGTCGGCACAATCGAAAAACGTCCGAAGGTTTTGACAACACCTGACGGCGACGATTACATTGCAATCCGCTCAATGGCTTATTTTGCATTAACTTACGATCATCGCGTAGTTGACGGTGCGGATGCCGAGAAATTTTTATCGTTTATGAAAGATTATCTTGAAACAACTCAGTTTAGCCTTTAAATTTAATCTTTTTACATATACAATGAACAGCGTAGATAAAGAGGAATCCTCTATCTACGGTTTTCTTTAGATGATTTCCCCCCAATACCGAATCAAAATCAAACACTTTTTCGATATACATTATAAAATATGTATAGATTGAGAACATATTTTCCGTTAATTAGTAAAAACGGCGTGCATATAAAACTAATTATTTATAGAAATATCAACAAATAGCAATATATTTAGATTGTGGCATAGGAATTGTTCTATATTATGGGAGTTATTGAAAGTTTTGAAGGAACGCTCTTGGATTGGGGATGTGGTAAAAGGGTAGAAATAATTCAAGCTAATCATATATTTTTTGACAACCCGATCCGTTGAGCATACGTCAAATGCTTCGGCATTTTGAGACAGAAATAAAAAATTTAGGATAGGAGTTTAGTTATGTTAAAGAAATTTTCCGTGTTGTTTTTAGCTTTATTAATCGGGGCGGTAAGCGTTTTCGCGCAAAATTCGCAAGTTCGTAGTTTGACGAGCGGACAAAAATATAAGATCAAAGGCGTTGTGGTTGCTAAAGACGCAAGTAGTTTTATAGTTCGTGATTCTGTCGGAGTTGATACCAAAGTTGTTTTAGCGTCGAACACGAGCATTAAAACCAAAGGCGGCTTTTTCGGTGGAAGCAAAGACACTCCGCTAAATAGTGTTGTTCGTGGTTTGAATTTGGAAGTCGAAGGACGCGGCGACACCACAGGAAGTTTAGCTGCCGATAAGGTTCGTTTTAGCAAAAATGATTTAGCAGTCGCACAATCGATTGATAGTCGGGTAACACCGGCAGAAGATCGTTTAACGCAAACCGAACAAAATGCTGAACGTATTTCCGGTCAAATTGACGAATTAATGGCAATTTCAAATGCCGCCCGCGGCGGTGCAAAAGCTGCCCAAGATTCGGCTGATGCGGCAATCGCCGGAGTGAACGCAACTAACCAAAGAATTTCGTCGCTGGACGATTATGTTGTTCAATCAACTTCAACCGTCAACTTCAAGGTTGCAAGTTCGGTTCTTTCAGACGAAGCCAAAGCCAGCCTCGATCAAGTTGCTCAAACAGCATTGACAATGAAAGGCTATACTATCGAAATTACCGGATTTGCTTCGGCTGACGGTGATGCCAAGAAAAATAAAGTATTGAGCCAACGTCGCGCTCAAGCCGTGATCGATTATTTGGTTGAAACTCATAATGTCCCGCTTCGTCGAATCGGAACATCTTATGGTTTCGGTGAACTTCAAGCGGTTGCTGATAATACGACGCTTGACGGTCGTCAACAAAATCGCCGCGTTGAAGTCAAATTATTGGCAAGTCGCGGTTTGAATCAGAATGTCGAAGTCAGAAAAGATACGACAACTAACCCAAGCGACGAACAGTAAATTATTAAATTTAAGTAAGGGCAATTATGGTGAATGGGCGCAAAACCTTTCACCATTTGCCCTTTTATCTTATTTTGTTTAGAAATTTCGAGGTGTAAAACGTGAAATTGCAGCGAAGCATTATTATATTATCAATAATTTTAACTTTGGGTTTATATGGCTTTGCCCAAACTACACAGCCGACACCGCCGAAACAAGCGAAGGTTGAAGATGACGGTGACGTTTTACGCATCGAATCGCGGCTGGTAGTTGTTCCGGTTTCGGTTTTGGATGCCAACGGTCAGGCTGTTACGGGGTTGAAAGCGCAGGATTTTCGTATCTTCGAGGAAAACAAAATACAGCAAATCGCTCAGGTTTCCGATGCCGAAAAAATTCCGTTGGAAATTGCTTTGTTATTCGACATTTCGGCAACAACCAATCCGATGTTCGAGTTCGAGCAGGAAATCGCCGCCAAGTTTCTTCAAGAAGTAATGCGCCCGGAAGATCGCGCTACGATCTTTACAGTCGGCGAACGTCCCTTGATAGTTCAGGCGCGTGATTCGGCTGACAGGTCGGCAATTGCGATCAGAACAATTCAGCCGACCAAGCAATTTACCGCTTTTTTCGATACAGTTTCCGCCGCTTCGGAATATTTACAGAAAAGTTCGCCTCCCGGCAGACGCAAGGTTATCGTCGTAATTTCAGACGGCGAAGACACTAACAGCAAGCGCATCAGGCAAGCGATTAACAACGGCTATCTGAAACTCGGCGAAAAAGTAAACTCGCTCGATTCTAAAAAACTTTACGAATTTAACCGCGCTAATCGTGATGAGGCAAACGATAAGGAATTGGTTCGTGTAATGCAGGTTTTGCAAAACACGGATGCAGTTTTTTATTCGGTAAATCCGGCGGGAAATTCTTTCCAGCTAAACAAGGTAAGCGTCAAAGGACAAAATAATCTGCAAAAGTTCGCATCCGAAACCGGTGGAACAGCTTTTCTACCGAAAATTCTGCCGATAAATCTAAAGGACAATTTTCAAAACGAGCAGAACAAACGATTAAATCAAAATCTATTGGTAAACATATTTCGGCAGCTCGCCAACGAATTGCAAGCTCAATATCTCGTTCAGTATTATTCGGAAGCCGATTTTCCGACCAATAAATATGTCAAACTGGATGTCAGTTTGCAAAATCAGCAGAACCTGCGTCTTCGGGCGCGACAAGGTTATTTTGTGAAGAATTAAGTGAGGCAAAGAACGTCAACATTTTGTCAGCGTTCTTTCATTTTAACGCTTGTATTTTTTACTTATTTGGCGTTTAACATCTTTAAGATTTGACACTCTACCTTCCGTTTCTTTAAAGTTTATAATCTCTCCCATAATCTCGATATTTGGTTCTTCAATTGCGACGTTTGAATTATCATCAATTACAACTTTGCCCGTTGTCGTATTTTCAGTTATGGGAATCATTTCTCCCATCGTGTGTTGTTCGCGTTCTTTTGCAAAATAACTCGTCAACCCGATTCCACCTAAAGCTGCAAAAATAAGTGAAGCGAAAGCCGTCGCCGTTTTTGAAACGCGGCGTTTGATCGCCTTCCAGCCAACCGGACAATCCTTTATCAGAACAGTTCCGTCCGCCCGTCTGACAAATCGCACACAAACGCGACCTTCCGCATTTATCAAAAAGTTTTCCGCTTCCGTGCGCGTCATTCCCGAAAGATTATAGACGTTTAATTTGCAATCGCCGCAATGTCTTTGACGTTCATTGCCAATCATTTCGTCCCAATCTGCCGAACACGGACTCGCAACTTTTAGATTATTTAGTGGATTATTGAATTTAGTCATAAAAAAAACTCCGTTACTTTATAAATTTGGCGTTTGCCAGATGACCGAAAGAACGAATCGCAAAAAACTTTCTTGCAACTTTTTTATAAAATTTTAGTTGGAACATTACACAGCCAACAATAAAATAATTTCTAATTTTCAAAATTATTCGTCAAATTAATTTGAAATGTTTTAGCAACTTCTGAGCCTTTGAATGATAAACTTAAATGTAAATAAATTTTGATTGAAATAGTAAAATTACCGGATTTAATTTATGAATCAAAGCATCGCACACATCGCGCTCGTCGTTGCCGATTATGACGAAGGGATCAAATTTTATACGGAGAAACTCGGCTTCACGCTGCTCGAAGACACGCCGCAGTCGGAAACGAAGCGTTGGGTTTTGGTCGCGCCGAAAAATTCCGACGGCTGTCAAATACTGCTCGCCAAAGCAGTCGGCGAAGAACAAAAATCACGCCTCGGCAACCAAACCGGCGGGCGCGTTTTTCTCTTTTTACGCACCGACGATTTCTCGCGCGATTACGAAGATTATCTGTCAAAAGGCGTAAAATTCGTCCGCGAACCGAAAGTTGAAGATTACGGAACAGTCGCCGTTTTCGCGGATTTATACGGCAATCTTTGGGATTTGATTGAGTTTTCAAATAAATAACTTCACGAACTTATGAGCAAAAATAAATGGTTCACAGCAAAGGGCATTTTCCTGCATAAATCTCAAATATCAAATCAAAAACAGTGGTATGAAGAACGCATAATTTTGCTGAAAGCCGAAAGCGAAAAAAAAGCGTTGAAGTCTGCAAATAAAGAAGCAAAAGATTATGTGAAAGATTTAGATGGAACCGAATTCAGCGCAATCACGGAGGTTTACGAACTTTATGAAAAATTAGACGACAAATGCGAAGTGTTTTCGAGCAAAACGATTAGCGATTTAGAAGCAAATGAATATCTGGAGAATTTTTATCCAGATTCACCTGAAGATTGTGAAGCAAATGGCGAAAAACATAGTTGGCACAATTTAGACGGCAAAAATAGTGCTTGTTATAATTGCTTAGTAGAACGTGAAGGAAAACTTTGGGAAATGAAAGACTAATGAGATATGGAAAGCAACCGCGATATAGACAAAGTTATTGAAGTTGTTAAAACGAAGTTTCCAAATGTTGGAATATGGAAATTAAAAGTCAAAAATCCGCACGATGATGATGGAATTTGGTATTTCTGGCTTGGCGAAAGCACAGATGATGAAATTCACGTTGAAAACTCATTTGGCAATTGCCCTTTTTATATGGAAACTTTCAGAAATGCTGAAATGGTTGTTGGAAATACGGTTGAAGAAACTGTTGCAATTATTTACGAACATCTAAGAACATCGAAATATAACAAATGAACGAGAAAATAAAAATCGCAATCTTTGGGGGTTCGGGTTACGGCGGGAGTGAGCTTTTGCGGATTCTGCTGTTTCATCCGAGTGCGGAAATCGTGCTGGTGACGGCTAATGAACACGCGGGCAAAGCGGTCGGCGATGTGCATAAAAATTTGTTCGGGTTGACGGATTTGCGGTTTGAAAAATCGCCCGAAGATTTGTTCGCGCTCGAAAATATTGATGTCGCGTTTTTCGCTTTGCCGCACGGTCAGGCGTTGAATTTGATTCCGCAACTTCCTGCAAATGTGAAGGTTATTGACTTGTCGGGCGATTTCAGAATCAATGACGCTGACGTTTTCAAACAGTTTTACAAGCTCGAACATTCCGCGACGGAGTTGCAGAAAAAATTCGTTTACGGCTTGACCGAAACGAACCGCGAACAAATAAAATCGGCAAATTACATCGCCAATCCGGGCTGTTTTGCGACGGCGACGCTGCTCGCGCTTGCGCCGATGGTCAAAAGCGGTTTGCTGACGGGAAAAATCATCGTTGACGCGAAAACCGGCTCAAGCGGTTCGGGCGCAAAGGCGGCGGCGAACACGCATCACCCGCAGCGGATGAACTCGTTTTACGCCTACAAACCTTTTCAACATCAGCACGTTCCTGAAATCGAACAGCATTTGCGCGAAGTCGGCGAATTTTCGAGCGAATTTATTTTTATGACTCATTCGCTCCCCGTTTCACGCGGTATTTTCGCATCGTGTTATTTGGAAACAACGAATCTTCTAACGAACGAAGATGTGAAAAATATCTATCAGCTTTTTTATAAAGACTCGTTTTTCGTGCACCTTGTCGAAAATTCGCCCGACATCAATTGGGTAAAAACGACCAACTTTTGCGACATCGCGGCGCATTCAAACGGCAAACAAATCGTCGTCTTTTCGGCGATTGATAACTTGGTGAAAGGCGCAAGCGGACAAGCCGTGCAGAATATGAATTTGATGTTTGGATTGGAGGAAACAACGGGTTTACGTTTGGTCGGCTCGAATCCATAATTCCTATCTATTTAAGGTTGAAATCGAGTTTCTAAACGTGAAAGTATTTGAAATACAAAGTTTTTTATACGGACAAATAAACTATTTCATTTATCCGGCATCTATAAAATTATGATGTCCAATTATTTCAAATTTAGAATTATATTGTTTGCCTTAGCTTTTGGATTAGCTTCTGTTACATTTTTTAATACTTTTTATGAAAATTGGAAAGAGGTTAAAGTTGAATTGCCTCAAGTAGAATCTGCATCTCCGCTCATTGTTTTTGCTTTTAAACCGGAGGATTTTCAGATTACTCAAGCAGAACTAATACAGGACAGAGATTTATCCCATTATACTTTAGGAAAAACATTTTCCAATTGTTTGGTTGAACTTTCCGAATTTAAAAACTGCGAAAAACAGACAATCAAAGCAAGAAATTTTATTTACAATAATTGGAAAGCCAATAAAAGAGCCTACATCGTTTATGAATGGACAGGCGTGGACACCGGAAGCGATACACATATTTTTATTGAGCCTGACGAAAATGGAAAGTGGACGATTGCTTTACGAAGCACGGGAGATTTTAGATACCAAAAGAAAGTTATAGAAGATAGAGGAATTTCACTACGCTATAAAAAAGCAACAAAGAATGATCCATTTGAACAAGGCACTTTTTATCTATCAGTTCTGGATAAAAATGGTGATTTGATTGACAAATTCTAAGATTAAAACTTGCTCTAACCTTTTGGGTATTTGGTAGGCGGAAAATCAGTTAAAATAAATTTATGAACACTGAATTTGAAAACGGACACGACACATTAACGGATGAGACGCGGGCAAAGTTGAAGGATGCGAGTAAAGCGTTTCTGCGTCTTCACAAAACTCTGCTTGAAGGCGCAAAGGCTGAATATGAAGCGATTAACGGCAAAATAAACGGTGCAAATCAATATTTGCAGCTTGTCATTGACGATCCGCATTTTGCGTGGCTGCGAAAATTATCTTCGATGATTGCGCTGGTTGACGAAGCGACTTCGCGGCTGCGACCGGCGACTGAAACGGATGCTCAGGCGTTGTTGGGCGAAGCAAAAATCCTGCTCGATTTTAAAGACGGCGACGAAACATTTAATGATAAATTTCAAGCCGCGCTGCAAAATAACCCGGACGCGGTTTTATCATTTAATGACGCGCTTTCAACAATTAAATGATAAAACTTCGGGGGGCAAAATTTGAAGACGCAGCGATGCTGGCAAACGTCGGCTGGCAGGCGTTTGACGAAGCGTTTGGCGAGCATCCGAAAAATCATCCCGACGATATGAAACTCTACCGCGATGAATATTTCAGCGCGGCGCGGATTGCGGCGGATTTAAGCGACGAAAAAATCATCTATATTATCGCCGAAATCGAAGGCGAAACTGCCGGCTACGCCAAAATTCAATTCGATTCGCGGGAAGATTGTCTGACAGACGGCAAAACGATTGAACTGTGCCGACTTTACGCGCTCAACAAATATATCGGCAAAGGCGCGGGCAAAACTCTGATGTTGCGATTTTTAGAAATCGGTGAGGAAAATAACTGCGAAATCGCGTGGCTCGGCGTTTGGGAATTTAACTTTCGCGCACAGGAATTTTACAAAAAATTCGGCTTTGAAAAATGCGGCGAACACGTTTTTCAGTTGGGCAATGATCCGCAGATTGATTGGATAATGCAGAAGAGGATTTAGCCACGAACAAACACGAAAAGAATTTATGAAACCACAGATTTACACAGATGGACACAGATTTTAAGAAGATTTTCAAAGAAATTATTTATATCTCTTAGTTTTTTATCTCTCGGTTTTATCTGTGTCCATCTGTGTAAATCTGTGGCTAAAATTTCTTCTCTCATTTCGTGTCCTTTCGTGTTCGTTCGTGGCTAATAAAATTATGAAATTTACAGAAATCGAACAATTGGAAGAAGATTATCAAGTGGCGACCTACGCGAAGATGAACATCGCGGTCGAAACCGGCAAAGGCTGTTGGATCGAGACGAGCGACGGCGAAAAATATCTCGATTTATACGGCGGACACGCAGTTTGCGCGACGGGACATTCGCATCCGCACGTCGTCAGAGCGATTCAGGAACAGGCTGAAAAGGTTTTGTTTTATTCAAACATGGTTTATTCGGAGATTCGCGCAAAAGCTGCCGAAAAACTCGTTTCAGTTGCGCCCGAATCAATCACGAAGGCGTTTTTCTGCAATTCGGGAACGGAAGCAAACGAAAACGCGATGCGAATGGCGCGTTTTGCGACCAAGCGCGAGAAAATTATCACGTTTACGGGCGGCTTTCACGGGCGGACGGCGGACGCGATTTCGGCGACGTTTTTGGGGAAATATCGTGAACTCGGCAGACCGAACGTGCCGCATCACGTCTGCGCCGAATTCGGAAATTTGGAGTCCGTTCGTGAACTCGCCGACAAAGAAACGGCGGCGATAATGCTTGAGCCGATTCAATCAATGGCTGGCGTAACCGAAAGTTCGCCGGAATTTTTCGTCGGATTAAGAGAAATTTGCAACGAACACGGCATCGTTTTAATTTTTGATGAAGTGCAAACCGGAATCGGACGCACCGGAAACTGGTTTTTTTCTAGTTCTGATTTAGCCGGAAATGTCGAAGCCGACATTATCACGCTCGCCAAATCTCTCGGCAGCGGCGTTCCGGTCGGCGCGTGTTTGGTCAATTCGTGCATTTCGGAAGTCATTAAAACAAACGATTTAGGCACGACCTTTGGCGGCGGAATGCTTGCAATGGCGGCGGTTTTGGCAACGATTGAAGCGATTGAAACCGACAATATGCGCCGGAATATTGCGGAAATTGAAAATTATTTGCGCGAAAGATTAGTGGAAGTCGAAGAAATTGTCGCCATCCACGGAAAAGGCGGTTTGATCGGCATCGAATTTGCCGAAAACTGCAAGCCGATTCATCAAAAACTGCTTGAAAACAAAATAATTACCGGAACATCGAGCAATCCGCATATTTTGCGACTTTTACCGCCGTTGTGTGTTCAAAAAGACGAGATTGATTTATTGATTAAGATTTTAGCCACCAACAAACACGAATAAACACGAATATTTAATAAATATTTTCGTAAAGTTTGTATTAATTATCGACTGAATCTTAAATTCTCGCCGCCCGAATAATATCCGCAAAAACTCCAGCCGCCGTTACATCTGCGCCTGCGCCTGCACCTTTCACGACCAAAGGTAAATCGGCGTAACGATTCGTATAAAAAAGCACGGCATTATCCTTGCCCGAAAGATTTGAAAAATTATGGTTTGAATCAATGCTTTGCAGTCCGACCGATGCTTTACCTTCATTAAACGAAGCAATATATTTCAAAATCAAGCCTTGTTTCTGCGCGGTTTCCAGCAAACTCTTGAAATAATTTTCGTGTATTTCCATCTCGGCGTAAAAATCTTCAACACTTCCCTGCAAACACGATTCCGGCAAAAATCCTTTGTTTTCGATGTCACGCATTTCGAGTTTATATCCGGCTTCCCGCGCCAAAATCAGAATTTTTCTCGCAACATCAGTTCCACTTAAATCGAGACGCGGATCGGGTTCGGTATAGCCTTCCGTTTGAGCTTGTCGAACGATAGTTGCAAACGAACGCGAACCGTCGTAATTGTTAAAAACGAAATTCAAAGTTCCCGATAAAACAGCTTCGATGCGATTGATTTTGTCACCGCTTCGCAATAGATCGTTCAATGTATTGATAATCGGTAAGCCTGCGCCAACATTAGTTTCAAACAAAAACGGCGTGCCGAATTCGCGTGATAAATCTTTTAATTTTTGATAATTTTCAAATTTCGACGAAGCCGCAACTTTGTTGCAGGCGATTACCGAAACTGATTTTTGCAATAGTTTCGGGTAACTTTCAACGACGGCTTCATTTGCCGTTACGTCAACGAAAATTGAATTTCGCAAATTTTTCTCAACTATCAAATCCGCAAAGTTTTGCTCGTTTTTGGTCGCAGACAGATTTGAAATTTCAGATTTGAAATTAGAAATCTCGATTCCTTCTTCATTGAAGATAAATGATTTAGAGTTTGCCAACCCGACTACACGAACATTTAAGCGAAGGTTTTCAGATAAATATCCGGCTTGCTGGTCGAGTTGTGCCAACAATTTGCTGCCAACCGTTCCAACACCTGCAATAAATACATTGATTTGTTTTTTTCCGTCCGAGAAAAATTCTTCGTGAAGTGTGTTGACCGCTTTTTTGACATCTTTTGTCGAGATAATCGCCGAAATATTTCGCTCGCTCGAACCTTGCGCGATGGCGTGAATATTAATTCCGTTTTGTCCGAGTGTAGCGAACATTTTGCCGGAAATTCCGGTGTGTTCCTTCATATTATCGCCAACCAGCGCGAGTATCGAAAAACCGCTTTCAACGCCCAACGGTTCGATTTTTCCCACATTTATCTCAAATTCAAATTCGCTGTCCACAACCTCCTTCGCTATTTTTGCAAACTTTTCTTCGATGGCGACGCAAATCGAATGTTCCGATGAACTTTGCGTAATCAAAATGACATTGATTTGCGCCTTTGAAAGTGCGTCAAACAGACGTTTTGAAAATCCGGGAATACCGACCATTCCGCTTCCTTCCAAACTCAAAACCGTAATTTTATCAATACTCGTAATGCCGCGAATGATGTCTTTTTTGTCGGCAACTTCGGCTTCGATCAATGTGCCGAAATCTTCGGGCGCAAAAGTATTTTTGATAAATATCGGAATATTTTTTTGCAAAACAGGCTGAATTGTAGGCGGATAAATTACTTTTGCGCCGAAATGCGAAAGTTCCATCGCTTCGCGGTAAGTTATTCTGGGAATTTGTTTTATGTTGCGAACGATGCGCGGATCAGCCGTCATCATTCCGCTTACATCTGTCCAAATTTCTAAAAGTTCCGCATCCAAAGCCGCCGCCAAAATCGCGCCCGTGTAATCAGAACCGCCGCGTCCTAAAGTCGTTGTAATATTTTCCGCATCGGATGCAATAAAACCGGGCAATACTATTAAATTTTGGATTTTGGATTTTGGATTTTGGATTTGATCATCATAAAAATTTTTTATCAAATCGTTAGTTTTTTGAAAATCAACCGTCGCAAAGCCGTAATTTGAATCGGTTTTTATGAGTTGGCGCGAATCTTTCCAAAGATTTTCGATTCCCAAAGAAGTAAATTTTGCCGAAACTATTTTAGTTGACAGAATTTCGCCCAAACTTACGATTCTATCCAGCGTTCGCGCCGAAAGTTCGCGCAATAAATAAACTCCTTCGCAAATACTTTTAAGTTCGTTGATACGGTTTTCGATAAAATCGAAAATGCCGTCTTGCGAGTTTTCGCCAAGCAAATCGCGGGTCGTCGAAAGATGTTTATTTTCGATTCCTTTTATTTTCAGGCGAAAACCGTCATCGCCGCTTTCAGCAAGTTTTCCAACCTCAATCAAAGCATCGGTCGTGCCTTGCATCGCTGATAAAACGACAAGGCAAACATCTTTTTTAACTGCTATTGCAGCAATTTCGACAACCTTATCAATATTTTCTGCATTGGCAACTGACGAACCGCCAAATTTCAAAACTTTCATATTTTTTTAACCGCAAAATACGCCGAACACGCTAAAATCTTTTCTCGTTTGCTTCGCGGTCTATTTTCAAATTTTGCTCAATAAAATCTCTTTCAAATCTTTGTAATTCGCCTCGATCTCGACGCTGTATTTTTCTTTAACAAACAAATCTTTAACAGATTCGGGCATTTCACCGTAAGTTCCGACAATCTTCTCAACCGACTCAAATTTTATCGGATGCGCTGTTTCCAGGAAAATTCCTTTTTGATTTGGATGTTTTTCAAGATATTTTTGAAGTGCGTAAAATCCAACCGCGCCGTGTGGATCCAATACGTATTTGTATTTTTCAAAAACTTCGCGCATTGTTTGTGCTGTATTTTCGTCAGAAACACTGACCGATTCCATTTTTTCTTTCAAATTCAAAAAATCACGGTCGAAAATTTCTAAAATCCGCACAAAATTTGAAGGATTCGCCACATCCATCGCATTTGAAAGTGTTGAAACGGAAGATTTTATTTTCATTTCGCCGCTTTGCAAAAAGTTTGGAATAACATCATTCGCATTTGTCGCCGCGATGAATTTTTCACACGGCAAACCCGAAATATGCGCTAAAATTCCGGCGCAAATATTACCGAAATTCCCGCTCGGAACGCAAATTATGGGATCTTGGATTTTGGGTTTTTGATTTTGGGTTTCCCATTGTTGGAGCGCGTAAAAATAATAAAACTGTTGCGGCAACCAACGTGCAACATTGATTGAGTTTGCTGATGTAAGAAAGACTTTTTGTTTCAATTTTTCATCAGCTAAAGCCGTTTTTGCAAGCGTTTGGCAATCGTCGAAATTTCCGGCAACTTCTAATGCAGTGATGTTTTTGCCAAGCGTTGTCAGTTGTAATTCCTGGACTTTGGAAACTTTTCCCTGCGGATAAAGAATGACGACCTCAACGCCTTCGACATCATAAAATCCATTCGCCACCGCGCCGCCCGTGTCGCCCGAAGTTGCCACAATGACGATTGTTTTTTCCTTCTTTTCGCGCGAAAAATACTGCAAATAGCGGCTCATAAATCTCGCGCCGACATCTTTGAAAGCTAAAGTTGCGCCGTGAAAAAGTTCGAGCGTGGCAATATTTTCGGTGATCTTTACCAAAGGAAATTCAAAATTCACGGTTTCGGCGCAGATGTTCAAAAGCGTTTCGTCATCAATTGTTTCGCCGACGTAAGGTTTTATTACCTCAAACGCGATTTCTTCCTTTGATTTTTCACGCAGAGTTTCCCACGAAACTTGCGGAATTTGTTCGGGAAAATATAAACCTTTGTCGTCCGGTTGTCCGTTTAAAGTCGCTTCACGAAATGAAACGTGAGCAGATTTTCGGTTTGTGCTAAAGTATTGCATCGTTGGTTGAATTTGAGCGAAAAACTCAAACTGTTAATGATACAGGACTTTTTACTTTAGGGAAAACTTAACGCAAAGACACGAAGTTTTTTATTTATTTGTCCAAAAATCTTTGCGTCTCTGCGTTAAAATGATTTTATGAGAGAAATTACTGTGCTTGCGCCCGCAACCGTTTCAAATGTCGTCTGCGGTTTTGATTGTTTGGGATTTGCGTTAAATGCGCCGTGTGATGAGATGACGCTGCGCTTGATTGATGAAAAAACTGTCCGAATAAAACATCTCGATAAATACAATTTACCGACCGAAACCGAAAAAAATGTCGCGGGCGTGGCTTTGCTTTCGATGTTGAGTTCGATTGATGAAAATGTCGGTTTTGAAGTCGAAATCACTAAAAAAATCAAACCCGGAAGCGGAATCGGTTCGAGTTCGGCAAGCGCGGTCGGCGCAGTTGTCGCGGCAAATAAACTTTTAAATGAAAGATTTTCGCTGCTTGAACTCGCCGAATTTGCGCTTGACGGTGAATTTGTCGCTTCGCAAGGTCGCCACGCCGATAATGTCGCGCCGTGTCTTTTCGGCGGTTTCGTGTTGGTTCGTTCGGTAAATCCACTTGATGTCGTTCAACTCGATTTTCCACCGATCTTTGCAACGGTTATTCATCCACAAATCGAGATCAAAACTTCACACGCCCGCGAGATTTTGCCGAAAGAAGTTCCGCTCAAAGACGCAGTAAATCAATGGAGCAATCTCGGTGCACTTGTTTCTGCACTTTCAAAGGGCGGTTATGAATTGATTGCGCGAAGTTTAGAAGATTTTATCGTCGAGCCTGTCCGCAAAAAATTAATTCCACAATTCGACGAACTAAAAACTGAAAGCCTAAAATCAGGCGCACTCGGCGGCGGAATTTCAGGTTCAGGTCCAAGTGTTTTTATGCTCTCGGAAACTTTGGAAACGGCGCAAAACGTCGAAAAAGCGATGCGCGAAATTTACTCACGAACCGAAATTGATTTTAATATTTATGTGTCGAAAATAAATTCGGATGGCGTAAAAATCAAGGCAAAAACCCGCGCGTAAGTAAGGGTGCAAAATAATTTATGGACAAAATAGTTTTTCTTTTTGACGTTGATAACACTTTGCTTGATAACGACCGTGTTTCTACAGACTTACGCAATTTTTTGGCGAAGGAAGTCGGTGAAAAACGCAATAATCGTTACTGGGAAATTTTTGAAGAATTGCGCTCCGAACTCGGTTATGCCGATTATTTGGGAGCGTTGCAGCGTTATCGCGTCGAACAGCCGTATGACACGCATTTGTTGTCCGTTTCGACTTATTTGATTAACTATCCGTTTGCCAATCGTCTGTTTCCAAACTCGCTCGACGCGCTCGAACACTGCAAACAATTCGGCAAAGTCGTGATTCTATCTGACGGCGATGTCGTCTTTCAACCGCGTAAAGTCGAGCGTTCCGGCATCTTTGAAGCGGTCGAAGGCAACATTTTGATCTACATTCACAAAGAACACGAACTCCACGATGTCGAACGCCGTTATCCCGCAGAACATTACGTTTTGGTTGACGACAAACTGCGAATTTTATCGGCAATTAAAGAAATCTGGGGCAAAAAAGTAACAACAGTTTTCCCGCGCCAGGGTCATTACGCCTTTGACGAAAAGGAAATCTCGAAATATCCGGCGGCTGATTTTACAATTGAGCGAATTGGTGATTTGATGAATTTTGAATCAAACCAATTTAATAATATTTAAAATTTTCAGTTTGTTTTATTTTAATATTTCCAAGAAAAAATAGTTGAACAATTTATGGAGAAAACAAATCTTCCGTTACAACTTGATGAAGGATTATTTTTTGAGGACGAAAAGGTTTTACTCAAATGGGAAACTCCTATTTCAAGTTTGTCTAACTTTTTGAATCCTGAAATTATTATTCATTCCGTAAGCAAGCATTTCATTTGGAAGAATAAAACCTGTTTAGGTGGATTGAAATGTGAAATTAATGCCTTGCAAATTTTTGAAGTTCCAAATCCGAGAGCATTTCATATTTATCTGGACAATCTTCATTATATTTCGTTAAAAATTAAAACGAATAAAGATGATTTGAAAAGTTCGGAAACTGATTTCAAAACCATCTATGATAAATTGGTTAAAAATTTTGGAGATGCTTCTTTCTGTTATCCCAAATATAGTTTTGGTTTACCTGCGATTTTCTGGGAGATAGATAAAATCAAATTTAGCTTTGCAAAAGAGAGCGCAAATTGTTTAGTAATATCAATCACACACGAACCTGTTGGATTTATTGAATTGAAAAATCAGGCAACAGAAATCAGGCAACGCGAAGGAGAAGGAGCGCGAGTAAATTCCGTCGTGTGGTAAAAATAGTAAAAATGAATCTCAAAAAAAATAATTTTCTAAAAACATCAGATTTTTCACGCGCCGAACTCGAAGAAATTATCGAATCGGCGATAAAAATCAAAAGCGGTAAGATTACCGACAAAACTTTGAGCGGCAAATCGGTCGCGCTCGTGTTTTTTAATCCGAGTTTGCGGACGCGCGCTTCGATGCAGATTGGGATTTATGAACTTGGCGGAAATGCCGTGATTTTGGAACCCGGTGGAACGTCTTGGACGCTTGAACATCGGGACGGAATCGTGATGGATTCTGATAAAACCGAGCATTTGAAGGAATTTGTGCGCGTTTTGGAAAGATATGTTGCGGCAATCGGCGTGCGCTCCTTTGCGAACTTGCAGGATTGGAATTTAGAGCGCACCGAGCCGATTTTGTCGGCGTTTGAGCGGTATGCGACGAAGCCGGTTATCAATCTCGAATCGGCGATGCACCATCCGTGTCAGGCGATGGCAGATATGATGACGATTCGTGAAAAGTTTGGCAAGCAGAAGAAAAAAGTTCTGCTGACATGGGCATTTCATCCGAAACCTTTGCCGATGGCAGTGCCGAATTCGTTTGCGCTCGCGTCGGCGCAATTCGGTCACGATTTGCGAATCGCGCATCCGAAAGGTTATGAATTAGACGATAAACTTTTGACCGAAATCGAAAATCAAACAAAGGAAAACGGCGGTAGTTTGGAGATTGTCAACGATGTCAATGAAGCGTTTGACGAGATGAAAGTCGTTTACGCGAAAAGTTGGGGAAGCAAAAATTTTTACGGCGCGGCGGAAAAAGATTTAGAATTTCGTGCCGGTCTGCGAAAAGATTGGATAGTTGACGAAACGAAAATGCAGAAAACGAACGACGCGATTTTTATGCACTGTCTTCCCGTCCGCCGCAATGTGATCGTCACGGATTCTGTGATTGATTCGCCGAATTCGGTTGTCGTGGATGAAGCCGAAAATCGTCTGCACGTTCAAAAAGCTATAATGGCGAAATTAATTTGAAAAGAAAAAGTTTGACAATCACGTTCAGAGTTCACGCTTTAGCGTGTGATTTCCGCCAGCGAAGCGCGGCGGAAATCTGCAAACTGAAGTTTGAACTCTAAACGTGAAACTTAAAGTTTGAACTTCAGACGTGAAATTTGAAGAATGAACACTGAAAAATTAGATTTATTGCGCGAAGCATTGCCTTATATTCAACGATTTAAAGGTAAAACTTTTGTCGTCAAATTTTCGGGAAAAGTTACGGAAGACAAAGAAAATCTCGCGTCGTTGGCGGAAGAATTGGCATTGATTCATCAGGTTGGAATCAAAGTTTGCGTTATTCACGGCGGCGGCAAACAGCTATCGGATTTAGCAAACAAATTAGGTGTCGCGCAAACCGTGATCGACGGCAGACGAGTAACAGATGACGAAACCTTAGAACTTGCGAAGATGATTTTTGCGGGCAAGATCAACACGGAAATTCTCGCTGCGCTTCGGCAACGCGGAACATCGGCAGTCGGGCTTTCCGGCATTGACGGAAATATTGTTCACGCCGAAAAACGTCCGCCCAAAGAAATTTTGAATCGCCTAACAGGTGAAAAAGAAACCGTTGATTTCGGAAATGTCGGTGATATTTTGCAAATAAATTCGCATCTTTTACAGCTTCTTTTGGATAATAATTATCTCCCGATTGTTTCTTCGCTTGGCGCAGATGACGAAGGACGCGTTTTTAATATCAATGCGGACACGATTGCAGCAGAAATAGCCGTTCAATTAAAAGCCGAAAAATTGATTTTGCTTTCTGATGTTAATGGAATTTATTTAAACTCTGATGATAAAACTACAAAAATTTCGCGTTTAAATATGACAGAAGCGGAAAATCTGATCGAATCCGGCAAGGCAACGGGCGGAATGATTCCGAAGATTCAAAACTTGCTGCATATTATCGAACGCGGCGTGAAATCTGCTCATATTATTGGCGGAACAAAAAGAAATGCGCTTTTGTCAGAAGTTTTTACCGACCAAGGAACAGGCACGATGTTAGTCGGTTAAAGCAATAAATTTGTGATAAAATTCTGCCGATGAAACTCAGTTTAAAAACTCCTTTGATCGAACTTCACGATTACGAAATTGCGAATCTTTCACCGGCAATGTCGCGGAAATTAGCAATCGCGGCGGCTAATTTTGCGAACAAAACCGACATAATTCAAGCTAATATCGAAGACTTGCTCAATTATTTTCCGATGCGGTATGAAGACCGTTCAAACCTGATTCAGATTGATGAATTATACGACGGTTTAGAAGCATCTCTGGAACTTTATGCGCGGGTTTCGGGAGGTTTCAAAGTCGGCAAAAACCGCTCGCCGAAAGCACCGCCGCTTTATATTTTTGAAGTTACGGCGGGTGATGTCGAAAGAACACGCAAACCTGTGGTTGTGTGGTGGTTCGTGTCGGGCAAACAGGCGCATCACGTCGTTAATTATTGGAAAGGAAAGTTTGAGCGCGGCACACGCTTTGTAGCTTACGGCAAATGGGAATGGGACGCGCGAAAAAATACTTTTGAACTACGATTAAATAAACCCGACGAACTCGAAATTTTACCGAATTTTGAAGATACGGAAACTTTCGGTTTGTTAAGAAATTTGCTTGATTCATCACCCGATAATTTTGAATACAATGAAAACACAAAGCCCGAAATCCAAATTGATGAATTAAATGAAGATTTTGACAATCCCGAATTTGCGATGATTCATAGCGGCAGACGCGTGCCGATTTATCGCAAGCTAGGCGAATTTCAGACGAAAAGACTGCGCGAAATCATTTACAATTGTCTGCAACATATTGATAAATCTTCGATTACAGAAACCTTGCCCGAAGATTTGTGTAAAAGACAAAATCTTATCTCACGCGCTCAGGCAATCGAAGAAATTCATTTTCCGCCCGATAAAGCGAATTTGGCTGATTATGAAATGGCGCGGAGCGACGCGCACAAACGCTTGATCTTTGAAGAATTTTTCCGGGTTTCCTTTGCGCTTCAACTCAAACGAGGCGAACGCACGAAAGAACCGAAAGGCGCGATCATCGAAATATCAGATAAAACCCGGCAAAGAATCGAATCACTTTTACCTTTCACATTGACCGGCGCACAGGAAAGGGTGATAAAGCGGATTTTTGAAGATATGGAATCGGATGCGCCGATGAATCGTCTGGTGCAGGGCGATGTCGGAAGCGGGAAAACGATTATTGCGTTTTTGGCAATGTTTGCGGCGATGGAAAACGGCTATCAAACCGCGTTGATGGCTCCGACGGAAATTCTCGCCGAACAACATATCCGAAATGCCAAAAAGATTTTT
The DNA here is from genome assembly GCA_031359215.1 of Acidobacteriota bacterium. Taxonomy (GTDB): domain Bacteria; phylum Acidobacteriota; class Blastocatellia; order Pyrinomonadales; family Pyrinomonadaceae. Next base: position 90,217 of record JANMAA010000071.1, read on the forward strand.
GCCAACACGAATTATCGCGTCGAACTGCTTACCGGCAGTTTAAAAGCCGCTGCCAAGCGCAAAGTGCAAGCCGACATTGCCAAGGGCGAAATTCAGGCGATTATCGGGACACACGCGGTTATTCAAGATGCGGTTGAATTTGAAAAACTGGGTTTGGCAGTGATTGACGAGCAGCATCGGTTTGGCGTAATGCAGCGTGCCGAACTGACGGCGCGTGGACTTCATCCCGACATTTTGGTAATGACCGCAACACCGATTCCGCGCTCGCTGGCGATGACGGTTTACGGTGATTTGGACGTTTCCGTGATTGACGAACTTCCGCCCGGCAGAACGCCGATAAAGACCGTCGTCGTCGGCGAAGATAAGCGCGACGGCGTTTATAAAGGAATCGAGCGCGAAATCAAACTCGGCAGACAGGTTTATATCGTTTATCCGTTAATCGATGAATCGGAAAAAATGGATTTGAAAGCCGCAACGAAGATGTATGAAGAATTGCGCGATAAAATTTTTCCGTCTTTTTCAGTCGGTTTGCTGCACGGTAAGATGAAGACTTCTGAAAAAGAAGAAGTAATGGGAAAATTTGTCGCCGGCAAAACGCACATTTTGATTTCGACAACCGTCATTGAAGTCGGGGTTGACGTGCCGAATGCGTCTTTGATGATTATCGAACACGCCGAAAGATTCGGTTTATCGCAGCTTCATCAGCTTCGCGGACGAGTCGGACGCGGCGCGGAACAATCTTTTTGCGTTCTGCTGACCGGCGATAAAAAAACCGCTGTCGCCCGCGAAAGATTGGGAATTATGGAAGAAACGACGGACGGTTTTCGCATCGCCGAAAAGGATTTGGAGATTCGCGGACAAGGCGAAATTCTCGGAACTCGTCAGTCCGGCATTCAAACTTTTAAGATCGGCAATATAATTCGGGATTTGGAGATTTTAGACAACGCCCGACAGGAAGCTGAATTTTATCTGACACAAAAACGTCTGACTATTGAAACTTCAAAACTTATCGAAGTTACCAAAGCCGATGCCCGTTTTCGGCTTGCGGGTATCGGATAAAAATTGTAAAGTTTTCTATAAAAAAAGCATATAGATATTGAAATTTAATATTGAAAATGATTATATTGCATTATGACTAAGATAGTTCTCTCATTTATCTTTAGGAATTAGATTTATTTTTGGCTTTTCGCTAATTTCAGAACAAAAAAATTTTACTCAAAAATTTAATCATAGCTTTTGTTCACAAATTTTTCGATTTGCAAAAATTAGAGTAGAACAAGGGAAGTTGTTTGCAGTTTTAGAAAAAATAGACTTACTTAACTTAGAAAGGGAGAAAAAAAGATGGAAAACCGACGACAAACCACCTCTAGCACTTCAAAGTCTTTTGAACGAAAACCATATTATGCAAAAGACGGAGAAAGACCCCGAGGAGACAGACCATATCAACCACGCGACAATAGATTTCAACCCCGCGATAAACGATTTGGAGGAAAAGATGAAAGACCGCCGCGTAAAACCGGAACATTTCAAGCTCGAAATGATAAATTTCAACCGAAAAAACGCTTTGTCCCGAAAGGAAAAAATTTAAAGCCGTGGGAAAAGGATAATCGCCCGCGCATTGTATCGGAAATGCAGGTAACAGACGGAAAACACAGAGGAAAACATTTACAAAGCACGACTTCGACCAAGGTGCGCCCGACAGCGCGGCGAATTCGTGAAGTTATGTTTCGAATATTATTTCGGCGCATTAGAGCCGGTAGAGTCTTAGATTTATGCGCCGGTTCGGGAATGGTCGGCATCGAAGCCATTTCGCGTGGGGCGATAATCTGCACTTTTGTCGAGCGTTCTTCTAAAATGTGCGGTTTTATCAAGAAAAATCTCGAAACTTGCGGCATCAAAGAAGGTCACGGCGAAGTTGTGGAAATGGAAGCAGTGCCTTTTTTGAAAAAAATGCACAAACGCCGCCGATTTTGGGATGTGGTTTATTTAGATCCGCCATACGACACAAATTATGATGAAATGCTGGAGTTTTTTGCGCGCGGCACGGCGATAAAACCGGGCGGCACGCTTGTTATCGAACATCACGCCGAAATGTTTTTCCCTGAAAAATTTGGCGTAATGAAGCGTTGGCGCGTTCTTCTGCAAGGCGATACCGCTTTGAGTTTTTACGAACGAAAATAATTAAAGTTAATAAATATCAGTCAACAGTTACCAATTATTGTTGGCTGATATTTATTGACTGATAACTGAAATGAGAATAATCTCCGGCGAATATCGCGGGCGAATGTTGCGAAGTCCGGCAGACGGCAAAACCCGCCCGACATCTGATCGTTTGCGTGAAACTCTATTCAACATTTTACAGCCGAAAATTGATAATGAAACGCGATTTCTAGATTTGTGCGCGGGAACGGGCGCAATCGGAATTGAAGCACTTTCACGCGGCGCAAAATTTTCTACATTTGTTGACAAATCCCGTCGGGCTTGCGCTTTAATTGAAAAAAACCTCGATCTTCTCGACATTTCCGAAGAAAAAACTGAAGTTTTTTGCGATTCAGCGGAAAAATTTATCATCCGCAAACATTCCATCGCTTGGAATATTGTGTTTTATGATCCGCCGTATCAAACTGATTATGCAACGGCTTTGGTTGGATTTAGTGAAAACGCAGCAAACTTACTTGACGAAGAAGGAGTTTTGATTGTCGAACATCACACAAAAAATGTGATACCCGATGCGATTGGCGAAATTCGACGGTGGCGCATACTCAAACAGGGCGAAACGCAATTGAGTTTTTACGAGAGGCAGTAATTGTAATTCGTTACGGTTAGCCTAGTTTTTGATTAACCATTTACGATTTACGATAAAAGATGAAAATCATCGTCTGGCTTATTTTGTGTCTGATTTGGGGAACGACTTGGATTTTCATCAAGATTGGACTCGAAGATTTGCCGCCGATAAGTTTTGCTGCCACCAGATTTATTCTTGCGCTCATAATTTTAGCCTTCATTATTTTTCTACAAAAAATTCCACTCCCGAAAACAAAACGCGATTGGAAATTGTTGGCTGGAACAGGCATTTTACAGTTTTCTATAAATTACAGCCTCGTGTTTTGGAGCGAACAATATATCTCATCGGGACTCGCGGCAGTTTTGCAAGCGATGATTACGGTCTTCGGACTTGCTCTTGCGTGGCTTCATCTGCCAGCCGAAAAGATCACATGGCTTAAATTTTTCGCGGTTTTGCTCGGTATTGTCGGCGTGGCGACGATTTTCATTGAACAACTGCAAGTCAATAGTGTGTGGGCATTCGTAGGGTGCGCGGCAATTGTCGTCGGTGCTTACGCGGCGGCACACGCTTCGATTTTAATCAAAGCGTATGGCGGAAATCTGCATCCCGCGAGTTTGGTTTTCGGACAAATGACGTGTGGAATTTTGCCGCTGATTTTGTATGGCTTGATAAAAGAAGGTAATCCGTTATATTTTCACTGGACGTGGAGAGCAATTATTTCCGTATTGTATCTGACAATTTTCGGGACAATCGCGGCGTTTTGGCTTTATTACTGGCTTTTAAGCAAAGTCGAATCAACTAAAGCGATGATGATCTCACTCGTTACGCCTTTGATCGCGGTTATTATAGGGTGGATTGTTTTAGGTGAAAAACTTCCGCCACAAACAATTTTCGGCGGCATTTTAATTTTAGCCGGCATCGGCTTGATTGTTTTTCGGAAAAAAATAAAACTACAACAAAGCCAAATCAATAACGAAAGTCTGCCGGCGGAAAACTAATCAATGAGTTTTCAAGTCACGTAGAGTATCAAAAGAGCAAAAGAATACACCCTTTTCAATAGGTTTGAGGTTTGAATTCTCTATTTTTATTCAGATAGAACTGCAGCATCGCCAAGAAACAAAACATTCAAATATTAATTAAATGCCAATTCTTTTCGCTTTGCCGAATTTATCAAATTAAACAGTCGCAATCCGTCGCGTCGAGCATTTCCGGCTTTGATGCCGTAATTTTCCTCGACAAAATCTTCGCCCATTTGTGAATCCGTGACCGAACCGGCGATGACATCAATTTCTAATCCTAAGTTTTTCACAACTGCGATTCCGCCGATCACGCCGACGTAATCGCCCGCGCAGAAGACGAATGACGAAATTGCGTTTTTAATTTCAGCGTCCTTCAAAACCGAACCAACCGCGTAACCGCCGACAATTCCGTCGCCGAGTTCGACGACGATCAGATCAGGCTCGAACGAATTTAAGTAATTCAAAATCGCCTTCGCCACGGGCGACAAATCGCCGCAGTCAACCGTCGAAGGCAGCCCGCAATCGAGAAAGCTCGCCGTCCATTCCGCACCGCTGTCCTGCATATTCAAAGTGTCGCGCAGAGCCGCCACGCCCGACATCTTCGCGCCCGCCACTTTCAACCCGGCGTGATGCGCCTGCTTGATAATCTCCGTCGCCGCAACAGTTTTGCCCGAATTCATACAAGTTCCCGCGATCACGACAATCGGCGCGGAAGCGTTCAAAGTGTCGGTCGGTTTCAACGCATTGTCGGCGATATTCAAAACCCGGAGCGCAGGCTGCCAGCCTGCAATGAGCGTCGCTTCGGCGCGAAAACCACGCGGCGTATTTTCAACATCGGTTTCAATCGCGGACTTTAAACAATCCGCTACCGCAGATGGTTCTGACACCGCGATTCCCAAAACTTCAACCTCAATCGCGTCAGACAGCGACGAATGATGACCAAGGCAGACACCGATCACGCCGCCCATATTGAGCAGATTCAGTTTGTCGCCCGTCTTGATTTTATCGGGAACGTCGCCGACAAAACCTTTCAGCGCACGGCGTTTGCCGAGAACTCCGAACAAAACGTCGCCGCGATTGATCTTCGCCAAACGCCCGTTCGGAAGTTCGAGATTGCCGTAAGTCACCGATTCGCTCAACGCTCTCACAACCACGACATCACCCGCTTTCGGCGCGTCGTTTTCATCAATCACGCTGACCGTTTTCGCCAATTTCAACGGCGAAGTCGCCGAACCGATTTTGTCTGCTTCTAAAACTTTCATTTTAATACCTCAAAGAAATTAGCCACAAAATAACACGAAAAAGACACGAAAAATAATTTTAAAAAACGAACCTTTCGTGCGTTAAATTATCTTTACCAAAATTCAAAACAATCGCCAGTTTCAAATTTGTCGCCTTCAGATAGTTTATGGTTTGCGCCCTTTCGTATCTTGAAATATTTTCGATGGTTTTAATCTCTAAAATTATCGAATCTTCGACTAAAATATCAGCAATGTAATTTCCAACAACACGCCCGTGAAAATGCACTTTAATTGAAACTTGCTGCTCTGCTTTGATTCCATTTTCTTCCAACAAAACCATCAAAGCATTTTCATAAACCTTTTCCAGAAAACCGTAACCCAACTCTTTACGCACCTGAATCGCCAAACCGACAATTTGATAAGATAGGTCTTTATATACAATTTTATCTTCCATAATTTCTAGCCGCAAATAATTACGATTTTTTTAGCCACGAAATAACACGTAAAAAACACACGAAATTTAATTCAAAATTTTTAGCCAAATTATTAGTCAATATTTCCCGACTCTTTAAAACCGATTATTTTTTTGCCTTTTGCTTTTTCGTGTCTTTTTTCGTGTTATTTCGTGGCTAATCTCTTAATCCATCTTTCTCAATCGCAACCGTAACGATTGAAGTCGAATAAATCCTTCCGCGTCGAGTTGGTTATACGCGCCCGCGTCGTCTTCAAAGGTGACGACTCGTTCTTTGTATAGTGAATTCGGCGATTTACGACCGAGAATCGTGACGCTGCCTTTGTATAATTTTATGCGAACGTCGCCCGAAACGGTTTCCTGTGTTTGGTCAACCATCGAGCGCAAAATCTCGAATTCGGGCGCGAACCAGAAGCCGTAATAGATTGATTCGGCAAACTTTACGCCCAAGCTGTCGCGCAAACGCATTACTTCTCTGTCAATCGTGATTGATTCGAGAGCGCGGTGCGCCGCCTGCAAAATCGTTACGCCCGGAGTTTCATACACGCCGCGCGATTTCATCCCGACGAAGCGGTTTTCGACCAGATCAACGCGCCCGATGCCGTGTTCGCCACCAATGAAATTTAATTTTGAAAGCATATCAACCGCGCCGTATTTTTCGCCGTCAATCGCCGTCGGCTCGCCTTTTTCAAACGTCAAAATCATTTCCTGCGCCGTCTCCGAAGCCTTTTCGGGCGATTTCGTGAGCAGGAAAATATCTTCCGGCGGCGCAGCCCAAGGGTCTTCCAAAATGCCGCCTTCGTAGGAAACGTGCATTAAGTTTCGATCCATCGAATACGGCTTTTCAGCCGTCGCCGTGACGTTAATGTCGTGTTTGGCGCAATACGCGATGAGATCGGCGCGACCTTTAAATTCCCAATGCCGCCACGGTGCGATGACTTTGATGTCCGGCTGCAAAGCATAATAAGTCAGTTCAAATCTAACCTGATCGTTGCCTTTACCAGTCGCGCCGTGTGCCACCGCATCCGCGCCTTCTTTCTGCGCGATTTCGATTTGTTTTCTGGCAATTACGGGACGCGCCAGCGAAGTTCCGAGCAGATAAACGCCTTCATAAAGCGCGTTTGCCTTAACCGCCGTCCAAACGAATTCTTTGACGAATTCCTCGCGCAAATCTTCGACATAAAGTTTCGACGCGCCCGTTTTCAAAGCCTTTTCTTCAAGTCCGTCAAGTTCCTCGCCCTGCCCGACATCCGCGCAAAAACAGACGACTTCCGCGCCGTAAGTTTCCTTAATCCACAACAACATCGCGGAAGTATCGAGTCCGCCCGAATATGCCAAAACTACTTTTTTTATATCTTTTATCATTTTTCAAATCTTGAATTGCTTCCAAACTCTTTACCAAAAATAAAAGCCGTGCAGTTCAAAAGAAAACGGCACGGCTTAAAAAATGGAGCCACCTTCGAGACTCAAACTCGAGACCTTTCGATTACGAATCGAATGCTCTATCAACTGAGCTAAGGTGGCTGAATGTTGATAAAGTTTTCTTCTTTATCATTTTCTACCTTTTTACGTTTTACTTCGCAAATCGGCAAAGAAAATTTATACCAATAAATAAACCATCACGCAACTTTATAAAGTGAAAATTGTTCGGCTGATTTTAATTAAACAACTTCGGCTGAACGGGCAGAGATGGTTTCACCTTTTTAATCGCGCTTTCTTCAAAACCCAAACGCTTGTAATGCAAATCGAACAATTTTACGGCAGTTTGCCATTGTTCGGTTTTGCCTTTGTTCCGTTCCTGATAGTTCCGGTGGCGAAGTTTACCGTCGCGTTCACGCTTTAATGTGTTTAAAATTTTGGCGGCTTTTGTCGGAATTTTTTCGTGAAGTTTTTGTGTGAAATATTCGAGAATTGAATCGGTGTCAAAATGAATTAAATTTATAAACGCTTTAGTCGCCCCGTTTTCTCTGGCTTTTTCGAGAAGTTTCGGAATATCGGATTCGTTGTAACCCAAAATTATCGGGGCAATTCCGATGCCGACTTTTATTCCGGCATCGGTGAGAGTTTTCATCGCCCGAAAGCGCACATCGGGAATCGGTGTATAAAGTTCAAACGGCTTCGATTTTTCGGTTGTTGGAAACGGAATCGAGAAAAAAACCGTGCAATCCAATTCGGTCAAAATATCCAAATCCCGCGTAACCAAAGGTGATTTTGTAATAATTGCCACCGGAACACGAAATTCGCGGCAAACCTGCAAACATCGGCGCGTGAGTTCGTAGCTTGCTTCCAAAGGTAAATAAGGATCGGTTGCAAAAGAAAAATCGAGATGATTTATCGTTTGCCGTGTTCGTTTCAATTCATTGCGTAAAATGTCGGGAGCGTTTATTTTGACGACAATTTTAGTTTCAAAATCAGTTCCCGCGCCGTAACCCAAATATTCGTGATATTGCCGCGCAAAACAATAGGTGCAGGCGTGAATACAACCGCGATAACAATTGACCGTAAAGAGATTTCCGAAATCTGACGACCACGCTTTTGTAATCATTTTCTTGGTTGCCGTTTCTTCATAAACCTCGAGTTTCACGCTCGAAGACTCGCCCAAAAAATCGGCTGAATACTTTAAATAAGGATTAGGCGGATTATTAACTTGTCGCACAGATGACACAATAACCTATCTTTAGGTTAAGCACAATATTCCAAGTAGAAGAATGTAAATTAAAATGATAAAGCTATCAAAATCAAGCCAAATAAACAAAAATAAATAATTTACCATTTACCATTTATTATTTTTAATTTATACTTAACGCAGTTTGCTTGAAGATTTAAGATTGATTGTGTGGAAGTGTAAGGCAAATGCCAAAGATTATAAGGTTTTTACAGTAAATTGGTTTATTGAAAGAGAATTTACGAGCGGGTTCGAGCGCGATGTGGAAATGAAAATTTCGCGCTCCCTGCTTTTAAAAAAGGGCGATTCGTTTATCGCTTTTGAAAAAAACGAGATTCGTGCGTGAGAAAACTCAGAAATCCCGATTGTGACGGAAATCAATTCCGAAAACAAAATAAATCAACAACCAACGCAAAATCTGCTCTATCAAACCGGGCTAAAGGCTAGGTCTGTAAATTTCCCGATTATCCGAAGCATTACTCTTCTGCAAATAAATCTTTAAGCTGAAAACTTATTGGTAATGATACTTGCCAATACGAATATCTCTCTATACAAGGAAAATTTCTAAAATATGTCAAAAGAAATGATTATCAGCGTCAACGGGCGCGAAAAAAAGATTGCCATTCTCGATAACGGGCGCGTCAGCGAATTTTATATCGAACGCGGCGATGAAGAAAATGCAGGGATTGTCGGCAACATTTATAAGGGTCGCGTAATGCGCGTTCTGCCCGGAATGCAGTCGGCGTTTGTTGAAATCGGTTTGGAGCGCGATGCGTTTCTGTATGTTTCGGACTTCTTTGATGAAGAAGAAGAAATCGAACGGATCGTGATGGAAAAATCGAAGAAATCTTCGCCCGAAGATGCGACGCGTGAAGCAACCGATAAAATCCAAAGAGCAAGGTTGGAACGCGAAAAACAAATGGAAGCGGCACAGGAACTTGCCGAACCTTTAGTTGAAGCGACTAAGGCGGTCGAGTTGGAGAAAAATGAGGAAGTTATCGAAGTTGTCGAAACGGAAGAAAGTTCTGAAGTTCATCCGAAAAGCAAACGAAACAGGTCCCGACGAGGTCGAAAATCAAACGATAATACATCAGAAAGAACACAATCTGATGAATCAAAACCGGAATATGAATCTGAAACGGAAGCAGAATATAAATCTGAAACGGAAACATTTGAAGCAGCCGAACCGCTTTTTGAAATAGAAGATTACGGCTTTGAACGTATTATTGACGACGAGGAAACGACGGGCGAGATATTCAAAGATGCTTATAGACAAGAAGCGATTATCGACAAAGTTCGGGCTGTAGAATTTGATATGGAAAGTGCGGCAACTGCCGAAGTCGGCTCGTTTTTCGGCTCATTTGATGAAACAGAGCATAAATTTGAACGCATCGCCGACGAAGACGAACAAGTTGCCGACAAGCCCAGAAATAAAAGAAGTCGCGGCGGCAGAAACAAAGGAAAATCAATTCCCCAATCAAAAGAAACAAAAGTAGAAGAAGCAAAACCGGAAACCGAATCGAAAACGGCTAAAAAAGAATTCTCTAATAAATCACCTGCGGCAAAAAATAAAAAAACTACTCCGCAAGCCGGTGAGCAAGAAGCACAAAACACTTCATCCGATCAGACAGATAAAAGTAAAAAAAAATCGCGCGGCGGTAAAAAACCGGCAAAAGACAAAAAATTGACAGACGCACAGGCAAGCGTTAAGGAAGCAAGCGATACCTCGAAAATGGCGGTGCGGCGTGGCGGACGCGGCAGAAGGCGCGGCAGTTCCGAGCAACAAAACAAACCTGAAGAAGTGCCTGCAAACGAAAAACCAGACAATCGTTATCAAGGCAACAACAGCGGCAGACGCGATAATCGTCGCGGCGGCGAGCGTTCGGCGCAACCGACGATCACGGATTTGCTCCGCGAAGGTCAAGAGATTCTCGTGCAAATCGCTAAAGAACCGATTGCCCGCAAAGGTGCGCGGATAACTTCGCACATCGCACTTCCGGGACGTTTTTTGGTTTATATGCCGACCATTGAACATTTAGGAGTTTCGCGCAAGATCGAATCGGCAAGCGAACGCGCCAGATTGCGAACTTTGATTCAAAAAATCAAACTTGAAGAAGACGTTCCATCAGGCGGTTTCATCGTTAGAACAGCGGGAATCGGCATCTCGGATGAAGATTTACGGCAAGATGCGCGGTATCTCGTCAGAACTTGGCAGGACATTAAAAAAGATGCCGACAAAGCAAAATCTCCTGCGCTTGTCCATCAAGATTTGGACATTATCCAACGTCTTTTGCGCGATCAGCTTTCCGACGATTTCACAGCGATTCGTGTGGATTCGGAAGAAGAATATCAGCGCATCGTCGAATTTATCAACCGTATTCAGCCGCGAATGGTCAAGCGCGTCAAACTTTATACGCGTGACGAACCGATTCTGGAAAACTACGGCGTTCAGGAAGAAGTTGACAAGGCTTTGAAACCGCGTGTCTGGCTAAAATCGGGCGGCTATCTGGTCATCAATCAAACCGAAGCACTTGTCGCCATTGACGTGAACACGGGCAAATTTGTCGGCAAAGGTAACGCGCGGCTGGAAGACACGATCACGAAAACGAATATGGAAGCGGTTGACGAAATCGCTCGGCAAATTCGTCTGCGCGATCTCGGCGGAATTATTGTTCTGGATTTGATTGATATGGAAGACCGACGCAATCGGAACAAGGTTTCACAGGCTTTACAAGAAGCTCTCGCGTCAGACAAATCGCCGAATAAGGTGCTGTCGTTCAACGATTTCGGGTTGATAATTATGACTCGCAAGCGTGTCAAGCAATCACTCGAAAGAACGATGTGTGCGCCGTGCGATTATTGCGAAGGCGCGGGTTGGATAAAATCGCCGCAAACCGTCTGCTACGAGATTTTAGAAGAAGCGCGCCGCTTATCGAAAGGTGTAACGGATGTGCATCAAACAACGTTGCGTGTTCACCCTGACGTTTCACGCGCTTTGAATGAGAGCGAGCATACCGTTTTGGAAGAAATCGAAGCGTATCTCGGCAATGTCGATGTAACAGGCGATAAATCGGTTCATCAGGAACAGTTTGATTTCGCCTTTATGTAGATAATTTTTCGATAACCTGTCTTTAAAATGAGTGGAAATTTTTTCTAGGAAGAAAAAATTTCCACTCATTTTTTTTACTCTGAGTAAATCGACGTAAGTTCTAGAGCAGATTTAGAAT
>JANMAA010000077.1:0-21416 GCA_031359215.1 Acidobacteriota bacterium
TATCCGACCGGCAGGCGGCGGAAGCGGTGCGCTCACGCATTGACTGGAAATATGCGCTGAGTTTGGAACTTGCCGACAGCGGATTCGATTATAGTGTTTTGTCGGAATTTCGCCTGCGATTGATAAAGAAGAAAAAGGAGACGCTCTTGCTGGAGAAAATGTCCCGGCGATTTCAAGATAAGGGCTGGCTCAAAGCCGGAGGACGGCAGCGCACCGATTCGACGCACATCTTGGCAAAGGTGCGGAATTTGAATCGATTGGAAAGCGTCTGCGAAACTTTACGCGCCGCTCTGAACGACATTGCCGCAGTTGCTCCCGAATGGCTCAAACAGCGCGTTTCGGCTGACTGGTTTGATAGATACTCGCGCCGGATCGAGGAATACCGGCTGCCGAAAGGCGAAGATAAACGGAATGAATACGCCGCTCTGGTCGCCGGTGACGGCTTTCAACTACTGACTTGGATTGAGGCTGCTGAAACCCCGGCGGAGTTAAAGGAGTTAGAGAAAGTCAGAATTCTGCAGCAGATGTGGGAACATCAATTCGAGTTAAACAACGAAAAGCCGCAGTTCCGCGCCGCCAAGGATTTAGCACCGGCAAGCGAGCGATTCGATTCGCCGTATGATATTGAGGCGCGTTACGGCAACAAACGGGCAACGACCTGGCGCGGCTACAAAGTGCATTTTACGGAAACGTGCGATCATCATTGCCCTCATTTGATCAGCAATGTCGAAACAACGATTGCTACGATGCCCGATCTGAAAATGAATCGCGCAATCCACGACTCGCTGCGGAAAAAGAAATTGTTGCCAAAAATCCATCTAGTTGATGCCGGTTATGTCGAAGCCGATTGGATATTAGAGAATGCCCACGCCACTCCGCCGGTCGAAATCATCGGACCGCTGAGAGCCAACGTCCAATGGCAGGCGACCGAGAAGAAGGGTTACGCGCTGACGGATTTTGCGATTGATTGGGAAAACCGAAAAGTGACTTGTCCGGCGGGGAAAGCAACGACCAACCGGTATCAGCGAAAATACACCGGCGCGGAGAAAGTTCGGGTGCGGTTCAGGCGGTCGCAGTGCAAAAACTGTGAAAATCAATCGCTCTGCACTCGTTCCGGCGACGGACGTTCGCTGTCGTTTTCGCCGCAAACCAAACACGACTGGCTGGCGGAGCAGCGAACGTTGGAAAATAATCAGGGGTGGCGTAAATTATACAGCCAACGAGCCGGGATCGAAGGCACTTTCTCGCAGGCGGTAAGAGCTTACGATTTACGGCAAACAAGATACATCGGTGAAAAGAAAACGCATCTGCATAATATCGCCACGGCTTCCGCTATCAACATCAGCCGGAGCATCGCGTGGCTAGATGGCAAAGTGCGCGAGAAGACTAGAACTTCGCGGTTCGCCAGACTAAAAAATTCGGGGTGCTGAGAATTCGCCAACAGCATCCTTTCCTTCCTCAACCCCGAAACAAAAATAACCAGCCTAAAATAAACTCAGAATATGTGGTTGACGGGAAAGATAAGACAGAACTGCCTTATCTAAAAATAAAAACGGAAATAAGCAATCAAAAAAATAATCCTGTGTGGGTTTACCGCACGTTCCCTCCCGCCAGTCCATTGTGGGAACTTACCCAACACTTCAAATTTGACTTACTTGAACCTTCCATAGCTAAACTCGCTGCAAAACCGTTTATTGAAGGAAGTTCGACAATAGAGCAATCAATTGTTTTTGAAAATATCTCGTTGATTTTTGGTTCGACTACTGGTTTGTCGAATAAATAAAGAGTTTCTATCTTATTTGGATAAGTGATTAAACCTTTCCCGATAGCTTTAGAATAAGCTTCTTTTCGGGTCCAGCATTTGTAAAAAAACTCTACCCGTTCATTTGTTGTTAATCTTTTAAAAAGCAACAATTCACTAGCCGTCAGTGCTTTTACAGCTATTTCCTCACTAACCGTCAGCGGATTGATTAGCTCAAAATCAACACCAATTTCTTGGTCGCGCGTAAAAGCATAAAGGGCAAATCTGTGACTGTGAGAGAGATTAAACTTTAGATGGCTATTTGTTTCATCCGCAATTGTGGGCTTACCGTATTCATTATATTCAAAACGTAAAAGCTGCGGGCTTATTCCGGTGTATTTGCCGAGAATCATCCGCAGGTATATTCGTGAAGCTACATATTCTGTTTTGTGTTTTGAAAGATGAAAGCGTGCTGCCCGCGTGCGCTCATCATTTGAAATAATATGTTCGAGTTCAAAAATGCTGCCGGAATTTATAGAAACCAGCCAGACGTGGACTTCATCATTTTCCAACACCAATTCTTCCGGCGGCGGCTTCCATATTGAATCAAACATTTTCGACTGCCTGTCGGCTGCTCTTCCAAAGCTGCTCATAATTTTCAGTATTTGACGGCAAAGTAACTAACGAATCAATGTTTAGTGAAATGTTTTTATGATTTTCATTTTGCTTATTCCGCTCGATACATTGCCGGAGCTTTTCGGCAAGTTCCTGCACAAACGGTTCTTTGACAATATCGAGATGATTTCCGGGAATATTATGTGTTTCAACGCCGGCGGCAAGAAAATTCCAGCCTTCCTGAACGTCGTAAGAGCCGCGTAAATCCTCGCTTGCCCAAAAAAGCGTAACTTTTCCCCCGTAAATTTTCGGAACGTAATTCATAACCGCCATAAAATTGAATTCCTGGACGCTTTGCAAAATTTTCGGTAGCGGACGGTTTGCTTTGAGGTAAAATTTATAGACAGCCTGCCATAATTTATTTTTGATTTTTCCCGGAACGTATTTGGCTTTTCCCCGAAAATAAGCGACTTTTTCATAAAAGTTCAGATTAGATATATTTGATAAATGTCCTTTAGTTCGTTTGATGAAACGGTGCAGTTTATGAAAATCTGCGTCGCTTTCAGGCAGCAGTTTGTGATAACCCATCGGGTCGGTGTCGAGCAGCGCAAGCAGCGCGACTTCCTGATTTTGCGCTCGAAGCTGGCAAGCCATTTCAAAAGCTACCGTTCCGCCCAAAGAACGACCGCCTAAAAGATATGGACCTTCCGGCTGAACCGTTTGCATTTCTTTAATGTAGTGCGCCGCCATTTCTTCGATTGTCGAATGCGGCGTGTGATTTTTATTCAGACCGTAAGACTGCAAAGCGTAAAACGGCTGATCGCTGCCGAGAAAACGCGCCAGCGGATGATATTCGAGAACATTTCCGCCCAGCGCGTGAACACAAAAGAACGGTCGCTTTGCTCCGCCCGGCTGCAATGTAACGAGTGATGACCAAGACGGAGTCCAGCCTTTTTGTCTCAGCAAAACGGCTAATCGTTCAATGGTCGGTGCTTCAAACAAAGTAGCGAGCGGCAGATTTTTGCCGAAAAGTTTTTCGATTTGCGTGAAAAGCCTGACGGCTAACAATGAATGCCCGCCGAGATCGAAGAAATTATCGCGGATGCCGACCGGGTGAATTCCGAGCAATTGCTCCCAGATTTTTGTGAGACGGACTTCCAGCTCGTCTTTCGGCGGAACAAAACCTTTTTCGACTACCAAACGGTTTTCCTCCGGTGCGGGCAATGCTTCACGATCAACTTTTCCGTTCGGTGAGAGCGGAAGTTGTTCGAGAAAAACAAAATTCGACGGCAGATAATATTCCGGCAATTTATCTTTCAAATATTGGCGCAATTCATTGGCGGTTAAAATTTTATCCTCAAAAACCGGCAGCTCATAAGGTGCGTTCGTCGGTGCCGGCAATAAATCGTTTTTCGGTTCGCGCACGGCATAAACATTGTAAAGACCGGAATTTTTAATATACGAATCTTCTTCGGCGAACACCATAAAACCGTGAGTTTCGAGCAAATTGAGCAGGCGTTTAAGTTGTCCGTCAATATCGTGCGCTTCAATCGTGATTTGTTTGATTTTCCGCCAATCGTTTTCTTCAATGCCTCTTAAAACATCGAACTCGCTTTTTTCGGCATCAATTTTCAGCAAATCAATTTGCCCGATATTGTTTTCGCGGATGACCTGCGAAAGCGTCTTGAGCGGACAGACGACCATTTCGCCGTGGATGCGATTTTCAACCAGACGGTCAAAATACTGGTCTGACATTTCAACGCCGTTCTCGATTTCCTGATTGCCGATAATCGAACGCAAAACTTCGCGCTCTTCCTGTTCGTCGGCGTAGCGACCGGATTGCGTCGAGGAATTCGGGTAATATGTAAAAACTACTTCTTTAGTTTCTTCGGCAAGACCGCAGCGAAATACTTTGGTGTTGTTTCCGTAAAGCGCGGCGTTGATTTTCAGAGTTTCAAAAATCGCCGGAATCGGCTCGAAAGCATAGCCCTTAATATTTTTCCAGCGTTGCTGCACAAACATCGTAAAAAATCCGATGTTTGCGCCGACATCAACGACACAATCTCCGTCGTTCAGCTTGATTCCATATTTAAAGTTTGTCTGATCTTTGAAAATCTGTTCGTAGAAAAAGTCGGTTTCGTGTTTGTTTTGCTGCGCGATAAACATATTGTTCGGCAGGGCGTAACGCTCGCGTCCGGCAAATGTCGGCGAATTTGCCGTTTTCGGAACAACGTAAGCGACGAGTTTTCGTTCATTTTGCGAATCGTTTTTAAGCGCGACAATCGCCTCGTGAACGCCTTCGCATTGGCGAAGCGCGGTTTCGATTTCTCCGAGTTCGACGCGATGACCGCGAATTTTTACTTGATTATCAATCCGTCCGAGAAACTCTATCTGACCGTCTCTGCCGTAACGACCGAAATCCCCGGTTTTGTAAAGCCGCACATTTAAATCTTTACTGTAAGGATCGGCAACAAAACTTTCATTCGTCAACTCCGGCTGGTTCAGATAACCGCGTCCGATTCCCGCGCCGCCGATGTAAATTTCGCCGGTTGCGCCGAAAGGCACGGGATTCAAATTTTCATCGAGCAGGTAAATTTTCGTGTTGCCGATTGGACGACCTGCCGGAACAATTCCGGTTTGTTTTTCGTCCGTGTTTTCAATCGGATAAACGGCGATAATTCCGGTCGTTTCGGTTTGTCCGAGCATATTTATCAACTTAACTTGCGGCTTGAATTTTGCCGCCAATTCGCGCGGAATGTCGGCGGGCAAAGGTTCGCTTGCCGATAACGCCAGCCGCACATTATTGTCCATCAATTCGCGTAAATCTGCTTCCGGCGTGCTATCGAGCGCGTAAAGACAACTGCGCCAGAATGACGGAACGAAATCCAAAATTGTCGCCTGCCGTTGTTTTATCAATTCAAACAGCGAAAGCGGGTTTCTTATTCGTTCGGTTTTGGCGATGACGACCGTCGCGCCGTTTGAAAGCGGCAGCATCATTTGTCTGACCGACGACGAAAACGAAATCGAAGCCGTGTGCAAATAACGGTCTGAGCTTTTTATGTCGAGTGAAACGGCAAGCGACTGGACGTAGTGAACCAGATTCCCGTGCGAAATCATCACGCCTTTGGGTTTGCCGGTCGAACCTGATGTGTAAATTAAATAAGCGAGATTTTCCGGTATTGCGGCGGCTTCGAGATTCTCGTCGTTTTGTTTGGAAATTTCAGACCAATCAGCATCAATCATAACAACTTTAGCCTGATTTTTCGGTAAATCGTCGAGAAGTTGTTTTTGTGTTATTAACAGTTTGAGCTTGGCATCTTCCAACATAAAAGCAAGCCGGTCGGTAGGATAAGCCGGATCGAACGGCACATAAATGCCGCCCGCTTTAAAAACGGCGAGAACGCCGACAACCATTTCGATAGAACGCTCGACACAGATTCCGCATAAAGTTTCCGCACCGACACCGCTAGAGCGCAAATATCGTGCAAGCCGGTTTGCCCGCGCATTCAATTCGGCGTAAGTTATTTCTTTATCTTCACAAACGATTGCCGTTTTATCAGGCGTTTCGGCAGCGCATTCTTCAAACAACTGATACGCGCAAACGTCGCGGCGGTAATCAAAATCAGTTTGATTAAATTCTTCCAGCAGTCGAAGGCTTTCAGCAGCACTCAAAATTTTTAATTTCGCAATCTCGGCAGTCGGATTACCGGCGGCACTTTCGAGTAACTGCCTGAAACTATCGGCGAGTCGTTCGATTTCTTCCGGTCTGTATTTATCAGCGTCATAGTAAAATTCCGCGTCCAAAGAATCATCGGTTTCGACGCAGGAAAGTTTTATTTTGAAGTTTTCGAGACACGAATATTGGCGGCTGATTTTGAAAATATTGTCGCCCGCACTGATTTCAGACGGTTTTTTGAATACTTCAAAACAAAAAGGCATTGAAGGTTCGTTAACCTGTTCGCTCTGCGAATCTTTGAGCTGTGTCCAGTCAAAGAATTCCTGATTATTGATAACTTCTTCAGCCGCGTCTTTGACTTGTCTTAAAAAGTCGTTAAAGCGCAAATTGCCCGGCACTTTAGTTTGCAGCGGAAGATACCTGCCGAAAAGTCCGATTGCCGCGTCCATTTCTTGAAATTTTCTTCCGTCGGCATATAATCCGACGGCAAAATCCGTCTCGCCGCTCAACTGCCAGAGTAAAATCTGCCAGCAGGCAAGCAGAAATGTTCCTGTCAAAACGCCGGAACTCGCCGCAAAAGTATTGATTCGTTCGATTGTTTCCCGACCGATTTTGCTAATCAGAATCTGCGGATTAAAATTCGCTTTCGGCGGGTTTTCGGCTTCGTTGTAAAGGCTGAAATTCGGCTTTATTTTTTGCCCGCGCCAGTAATTATTTTTTTCGTCGCCGTCATCCGATTCTAAAATTTCATTTTGCCATTCGGAGAAATCCACATACTGAAAAGGTTCTTCAATCTCGCTCACCGTATTGTTTGAGCAATACAAATCAGCTATTTCGCGCGTCAGATTAACCAGCGACCGCGTGTCGGCGCAAAGCGCAGGCAGACTGATAATCAAAACGTATTTATCAGAGGAAAGACACGCGAGAAATGCGGTTAAAGCACTGCTTTCGGCGTTAAAAGGATGGTTTTTGGTTTCCTCGAAAATATTTCCGATTGCCGCCGATTGCTCTTGTGCCGACAGATTGCTGAAATCTTTTTCAAACAAAATCGGTTCGAGTTTTTCACAAACCGTCTGCACCGGAATCGTCGCGCCGCCCGGAGTTTGAAAAGCTGTCCGAAGAATTTCGTGTCGCCCGACAATCACGCCGAGCGTCTTTTTCAACCGTTCAGCGTCTATTTTTCCTTCGATGAAAACTTCACCCCAAACGCGATACGGGCTGCAATTTGCGCTCTGCGATTGCTGCCGCCATAAATGTTTCTGCTGCGGAGAAAGCCGATAGTTTCCGATAATTTTCATTGTTCGCTCCAAAATTCTAATCAACGCTCAGAACTTTATCGTTGAATGGCTGCGCCATTCCGACGACAATTTTTCGTTGTCCTTTGAAAGGGTTTCGTCCGTGCGCGGCAAGCATATTGTCGAGCATCAAAACGTCGCCTTTCCGCCACGAAAAAGCCGACGATTCCTGCTCATAAACGCTGTTGATGTGTTCGATGACCGACGGCTCGATTCTCTCGCCGTCGCCAAAATAGACGTTTCGCGGAAGATTTTCTTCGCCGAAATTTGACAGCAATGCGTTTTGAATTTCCGTCGGCAGACTTGAAACGTGAAACAGATTTGCCTGATTAAACCAGACGGATTCGCCGGTGCGCGGGTGCTGCGCGACGGATTGGCAAATTTGTCGGGTTCGCAGACGGTCGCCGCCGAGCCATTCAAAATCAATCGCGGAGGCGCGGCAAAATTCTTCGACTTCCGATTTACTTTCCGTCTGAAAAACATTTTTCCACGGAAGGTCAATCTCGCTCCCGTAATTGCGGACATACATCACTTTTTTCTCGATAAATCGCCGCCGGATTTCCGCGTCAATCTGTTCATACATTCTCCGGCTGTCGGCAATCGGCGTTTCGCCTTGCTCGTCGGCAGCCGTCAGACACAGAAAAAATAATTTCATCGCCCAATTGCGCGAATACGAATTTTCATTGTGCAAAGGAATTGACATATCCGGCGGATATTCGGTCGAAGTATAAACTCTGCCGCTGACCTGTTTTCGAGGTGTCGAACGATATGTATATTCCAGCAATTGCCCCGAAGTAGTTTGGATAAATGCCTCAAACTCATCGGTCGAATAAACGCCGAAACCGCGAAACAAAATTGCTCCGTAGCGAAGCAGATTTGTTTCTAAAAATTCCAAATTGTCTTTTGCCCAAGCAATCAAATTCAATCCTTCGACGGAAGGCTGAATTACTAAAGGCAATTTTTTTTCAGCGTCGAAAAAAATTTGTCTAATCAGATCTTCACCCTGAAAACTGATATTTTTGCGGCGTAAAATGCCGCGTTCCTTAAAACTCGGTTTCTGTAAATTTGTATTTTCTAGCATCTTAAATTTTCATTAGATTATTTGTTTCTCGAATAAATTGCAGTTAAATCACAAATTTTGAACTGTATTTCTCCTTATCAAGACAATTTTCAAAAGAAATCTGCAATTAAAAACTCATTTTTTCTTACCGCTAAAGTTTTCAACATATTCAAACAATCAATAGACTTTAAATCCCAGAATTATGAAATAAAATACGTCAAAAATTAAAGTGTGATTTAGTATGTTATTTCAAACAATTTACCTGACACTTCTCAGCGCAGAGGTTGTTTGATATTCATCTTGAGTTTCGCCGGATGATTTGCTGATCCAACCGATAATCAGCCAGCATATCGGCGCGACCGAGTAAATCGTGAAAGTCGTGCCAAAGATATTATTTAGAATAAATGTCGCTGCCAGCGCGATGGCTATTCGCCAAATACCGTGTTCATCCGAGCCGCACTCGCTTTTTCGCAAAAGGCGGAAACTTAAAATTATTGTGCGAATAAGAATCCAAATCAGCAACAAAGCCGCCGGAACTCCTGCGGACACGGCGACGGTCAAAAAGTGATTGTCCGTCGGGTCATCAGTATTATTCGCTTCACGGGTTGCGGCTAAACCGTCCGCGCCGATTCCGTTTCCCAACGGATTGGAAGGCAAATCTTTTGTGATGATTCGATTCCAGGTTTCAAACCGAGCATATAAACTGCCTTCATTGGTAGGTTTGACAGTTCCTTTAGTGGTATGCGTGAGAATCGTGTGAACGCTTTCACCGCCCGAATCATATTCTTCATCATCGGCGATGAAGGTGGATAAAGCGAACATCAGAATGAGCGGAACAAAAAGCAAACTCATTCGCATAACGGCGGCGCGAAAAGCCGCCGCGCCGGTTACAAAGAGAACCGCTAAACCTAAAAATAAACCGAAAACCGCGCTACGCTGTCCGGTGAAAGCCAGCATAATAATTAAAGTAACGCCGCAAAAGAGCCAGAATAACCGTTTCCCGCCTTCACTTTTGGTAATTGCGAGTCCGAAGGCGGTAATACAACCGAGTTGAATATAACGCCCCCATTCTTCGGCACTATTGAATGTCGCCAACGCCCGCGTAACTTTATTAACCGAGATTGATGAATAAAGATCGGTGTTGTCTATCCAGTATTGTTCAAAGACCGGATAACCGAAAACCGTCTGATAGACACCGTAAAAAGAAGATACGAGTCCGAGAATCACAATTAAACGCAATACTTTCGGAGTAAAACCGACATCTGCCGATTGACCGAAATAAAACCACACAACCGGAACAAGAAAAAATAACGCGCCGGTGAGACCGACAAAAAGACTGCCTTGCAGCGGATTAAATATTTGAACGAAGTAAATCGCCGCTAGAATTGAAACAGATCCGGCAAGCGGTGTCGCCCGGAAAATTTCAAATTTCTGACGCTGAAGCAGAAACAAAAAAGCAGCGAAAGTTACGACGGGCATCAGCAGATGAATCGGTTCGCTTTGCGAATAAGGCACAAACAGATATTGGGCGCGACGCAGAAAACCGCGAAAAGGTTCGAAAAGAATCATTGCCGTCAAAGCGGTTTCTAAACTGACAAGCAGTAACAGAAGCATTGTCGTCGTAACCGATCCGAGCGCGAAGAATCGAAAGGTTTGACTACCAACCGATGCCGCCCAAACGCCGGCGATTGTAAAAATTTGCGTCGCTCCAAGCCAGAGAAACGACGAATTAAGCCGGGCGGGTTTTTGATTTTTAGGCTGATACTTCATTACAACTTGGCGGTATTATCTTTATTACCGACGCAATAGATATACTTCTAATAGGCGAAAATTTTCTCAAGAATCCAAGTTTCCCGGAATCGGCGAATTAAAATTGAGAAATGATTTAATCTTTTCAAGCGAAATATCTTGGCGGCGCGGGCGCATAAACTCCCAAAATGAAATATTCTGTTTTCGCAATAGATATAACAGGGCGACAATCAACATTGTGCCGTATCCGAGCAGTGAAGAAACCGCTGCGCCGTTCATTCCCCAGCGCGGCAGCAAATACAACAAAGTAACAACCGTGGTTACGCCTGAACAGAGACGCGCGATAGTGCTGAAACCGGGATGCCCCAAACCGTTTAATCCGCTGATGACAATCATTGCCGCGCTCCAAACGATTGAAGCGAGCAGCAGCAGACGCATCGCTCCCGCCGCTGCGACAAAACCTTCGCCGTAAATAACGCGCAAGATAAACGGTGCGGCAATCCAAAGCGGAATCAAAACCAGAAATTGCGCGTAAAGCGTCAAACGCAGAGTCTTGCCCATCAATAATGCAGATTTTTCCGAATTTGTTGATGAAGCAACCTCCGGCAGCAATGCGTCAGCAACCGAAGAAGCCAGCGTCGCCGTTATTTCGGCAATCGCTACGGCGACTGTATAAAGCCCGACGACGGCACTCGGCGCAAAAATTGCCAGCATCATTTGGTCGAGGCGCCAAACCGTAATTTCTGTTAAGATGCCCGGATACGAACGCAAACCGTAGCTGATTTCCTGTCGGAAAACATTCCAGTCAAAATCCCATCGCGGCTTCAATTCGCGCCGGACGGCGCAAAGCATAAACACCGAACAAATGATTTGTCCAAGAACGATTATCAAAATCGCGTTTTCAAGAGTCAATACGCCCAAAATATAGAAAACCAGATTTCCGACCGCCTGCGTTGCGATAAACGAAAGCCGCGCAAAGCCGAGCCAGCCGAAAAGCCGCGCTCCTTCGAGTTGCCCGCGCAGCATCTCGTTGAGCAGAATAACAGGAATGTTAAGCGCGAAAAGCTGCGCCAGCCAAACCACTTCGCCCCTTTTATCGCCGGTTAAGACGGGCGTAATAAACCATGCCAGACAAACCATTGCAAGCCCTGACAGAACTGCAAAAATTATCGAGTTGGAAAAAATCTTTCTATTCCAATCCGGTCGAGAAGCCGCCCAAAAACGATGCGCGTAAGGCAACCCGAAAGTCCCGACGTGCGAAAAAACAAACGTCCACATCGTGATAATGGTCAGATTGCCGCGCCCTTCGGGTTTCAACGCCCACGCGCTCAGCAAACTGGTAACGACGCTGAAAAGGAGAAATAGCGCGTTGGTGGAAAATACGAGCTTAACACTTCGTTTCATTTCTATTTATACAGCCCCTCGCGCCGACAAAACAGCCGGTACGGTCTTCGCTAGAATCCACCAATCGAGATTTAATGACCAGTGATCGATATATTCAAGGTCAAGCTCCATCCATTCTTCAAAAGACAAATTGCTTCGACCGGAAATCTGCCACAGACAGGTCAATCCCGGTCTGACGCAAAACCGGCGTTTGTAAAACGGCGTTTCGAGTTTGAGCGCGTCGCGCAGCGCAAGCGGGCGCGGACCGACAAGACTCATATCTCCGAACAATACATTAATAAACTGCGGCAGTTCGTCAAGGCTGAATTTACGCAGGAATCTGCCGACTCTCGTAATGCGCGGGTCATTTTTTATCTTAAAAATAGGACCTTGCTTTTCGTTTAAATGCTCGATTTCTTCCATCCGCGTTTCGGCATCCGCGACCATTGTGCGGAATTTAATCATAAAAAAGCGGCGTTTGTTATATCCCATTCGCTCTTGATAGAAAAAAATTTTGCCCTTCGAGTCGAGTTTTATTAAAACGGCGATGACTGCAAAAAACGGTGCGAATAAAACGAGCAAAATCGCAGCGATAACAATATCTAACAGTCGTTTGAGTTCGATGCGCCACGAAAAACGCGGCGAACTGTGGAGCGAAAGCAGAGGCAATCCTTTGAATTCGTGCTGTTGAATTCGAGACAAATGATAGGGGAAAAAATCCGAAAGCAAATGAACGACGACACCTTGTTCTTCAAGCTGCGCGATTGCCGTCTTAATCTCGGCGTAATACGATTTGATTGGCAAGGCAATGGCGACTTCATCAACAACTTCTTCGTTGATAATGCGCGTTAAATCCTCGAAACGACCAAGCCACGGCGTTTCGGCGAGTTTCCGACGGCTATACGAAGGCGAACTGTCTAAATAACCTAAAACTTTGTAACCGAGTTCGGTTTCGCTTCTGATTATTTTTATTAAATTTTCGCTTCGAGTTCCGCCGCCGATAACGACCAGCGATTTTGTGTTGATGCCGCGCTGCCGAAAGCGACGCGATAAATGATAAACGCTCAAACGCAGCGCGGTAATCAACAATCCGCTAATTAAACCGAAACAAACCACCGTTAAAATATCAACCGTTTTCCATCCGGCAATCTGAGCAAAAATTAGTAAGGCAATCGAAGAGATGCCGACGGCGCGAACAATTCGCCGGCATATCTCCTTTGCGTTACTCAAGCGGTTTGAAAAATATAAACCACTAAAGCGAAAACAGATATGCCAGATAAGCAGCAGCAGACCGCATAAAATAGCGTTGCCCAATTTGATTCTGGTTGAAAAAAAGTCAACCGAATATTCGGACATACCCAGCCCTTCTACGTGAGCATTAGTAATAACAATCGCTGCTCCGAGCGAGAAAACAAGCAGCACAAAATCAGCGCAATTCAGAAAAAGAAGTGATAATTGTCCTTGTCTCGATGTCATAAGTTGGTTACTAAATTCGATTTATTGCGTTTTTCTAATGTAAATAACTGCGCTTTCACACACTTTACCGAATTATCGGATTAAGAATTACGCCCAAACTCGATAGCCTGACGAATCTTTCGATTTTGCTGAAAGTGTCGCGCGGCACAAAAATTATGTCGCCCGACTGCAGCGTTAAATCATTTTCCAGATCGCTGGTTTTCTTTATTTTTTTGAGATTGAGCGTTTTTACTTCGGCAAACTCCGCATTTAACTTGCGGAAAACGATGATTTGCGAAACTTTGGCAGACTCTTTAAAACCGCCCGCTATCATTACCGCCTGAAGAGCCGTTATATTTTCCCGCATCTCGAATTTTCCGGTTTGAACGACTTCTCCCGAAACGACAAAATAAGGTTTCTGAAACTCTTTCAACAGAAGCGTTACTTCCGGGTCTTTGAGCCGCACGCTGGCTTTTTCGATAATTTTCTGCCGCGTTTGTTCGAGCGTCAGTCCGCCTATCTTGATGTCGCCGACAATTTCCAATAAAACGTAGCCGTCCGGCTGAATCGTTACTGTTTGATTGAATTCCGGCGTGTAACGATAAATAACGTCAATCACATCGCCGGAAACAAGCTGATAACGAAACTCTTCCGCAGGTTTGAGTTTCGGCGCGTCGTCAACGGTTTTAGAAGGTGATTGCCCGCCCGGACTTGTTTGAGCCTGTCCAATAGACACGGCAAGCAGCAGCCAGAAAACACTGAAAATTAAATTATGACGTTTTATCAAATTCATCTCTTTAAATCCTCTGATACAACCAGTCCGGAACTGGATATTGACGTTTGTTGAGAACGCAGCCAATCAAATTTCCCTGAGCCATCTCGATTGTCTGTATCGTATTGCGAACTTGTTCTTTTCGTGTCCGTTCCGCCTCGACAACGATAATTACGGCATTAGCCGCCTCGGCAAACAAAGCTGCGTCTCCTGAAGTTTTGAGCGACGGACAATCGAGCAAAACGAAATCAAAAACAAATCGAAGTGTTTGCAGATTGCTTAAACCGCGATCAAAATCGCTTTCAAACGGTTTTGGTTGTAACTGCCTTGAATTTTCTTCAACTTCAATATGTAATTCGTCTGCCGGCGGCAGAACGAAAAGGTTTTTGACCTTGGTCTGGTAACAGAAATTTGAAACTCGGCTAGAGTGAAACATGTCAATGAGTTGAAGCGTGCCGAGATTGACAATCAATGTTCGTTTGCGCGTCTTGCGTGCCACCTCGACTCCGAAAGAGCTGGCAACATAACTTACTCCTTCTCCGGGCTGGGACGAAGTAAAAGCGACCACCGTGCATTTATCCGAATGCCGTTTGTCTGTCGTCTGAATACTTGTTAAAAACAATTGCAAATACGAGTTCATAATTTTTATTAAAGTAAAAATCAATTAACCGGCTAACGGACGTAATTTTCGCTTTTGTATGAATTTGTGAACACCGTTTCTTCATACTTATCAACAAATTCACCAAAATCATTAGAATCAAATTCTTCCTGACCTTCTTCCAAATCCAGCTCTTTGATACTTGAACTTTGCAAAGGAATCGTCGCCAAAACGGAATATCCCGTAAATTTCTCGAGTTCCTGCGGCGTAATAAATGTTTCACGCAGCAACTCGGAAACAAAAGCACTGCCTAGCCCAATCATTAATCCGAAGCTAAGTCCTAAAATCAAAGCCAAAGTGCGGCTGCTCTTATTCGGCGTTTGCGGAACGGTTGGTGTTTCAGCGACCGAGACATTTGAAAATTTCTGTTTATCGAGAGCATCGTTAATTCTGGATTCTTCTTCTTTTTTAGCGTAAATCTGGTAACTGCCTTCATTTTGTTTAACTTGTCTTGTCAGATCGTTATGACGGGTTGTGGCTTTTTCCAGTTTGGTGAGTTGTTCCTGATATTGGCGCACTTGTCCACTCAGATTGCCGCGAAGCGCAATCCGTCCTTGCTGCTCGACTTTTGCTCTGGTCAAATCCGATTCCAGCATTTGGCGGAGCGGATTTAGATCGGTTGCCTGTTCGACAGCCGTTGATTGAACGGCTTTCTGTAATGCTTCGCTCGTTGATTGAATTTGTTCGTCAACTTCTTTTACTATGCGGTCGGTCGGCTGAAATTTAGTTAATAACTGAATCCGCCGGTTGCGAAGTTCGACGAGCAGGGTATTAAGCCTTTCGGCTGAAAATTGATTGGGCAGAGTCCGGCTTTGTGTAACAACCCGTCGTTCCATTCCGCTTAATTGATTTTGCAATTCGGCGATACGCTTGTCGGTTTCCTGAATAGTGCCGTTAAGGTCTTTCAACTTTGAATTGGCATCAACCATTTTGGCTAACAGCAATTCTTTTTGCTGCTGAATATCAACGACTTTCTGCTGCTGCTGAAAAGTAGAAAGTTGGTTTTCCGATGTCCTTAATTCTTGTTCGTAGGATGTCGCCTGGTTTTTGAAAAAATCATATGCGCCCGGAGGATGATGAACTTGAAGATGTTTATCTAAATACAACTCAGACAATTTCTTTAAGACAAAAGCGGCGGTTTGCGGTGAATTCGAAGCGTAAGTTATCTCAATAATATTGGCTTTTTTGATAGGATTTATTTGTAAATCCTTTTCCAGTTTGAAAATAGCCTTTTCAACCTCTTTATCATTTTCAGCGTTGTTTGTTTCAATTTTGGCAAGATCTGTTTGTTTAACCAGTTTTTCAAGCAAATCCCGGCTTTTGAGTAATTCAATTTCGGAAATAATCTGCGACTCGGAAACTTCGTTTCTATCTACAGGTGCTTCATTTCCTGCGGTTACCGGCGATTCGACGCGCGTATTACGAACTAATATTTTCATGCGCGACTCATATTTATCCGGTATCAAAAAAGCAAGTAAGCCCGCCGCTGTCAAAGCAGTAATAAAAGTAGCTATAACAATCCACTTTTTGCGAAACAATGCCGTTGCAATGTTCCGCAAATTAATGTTTGGCGGCACTAAAAAGCTGTGTGGGCTTTTCTTCATAATGTAAAATACTTGCGTATCTCCAAGAAGATGATTAAAACAACGTATTTTCCAGAAAATTAGTGCCGGGCGGGAAAGAAAGTTTTGTTACTTGTCTAAATTTTATTGTGAGTAAATAAAGCAAAAAAAAGAAAAAGGCGGGTTTCAGCGAAAAACTTTGAAGAATTAGCCGACCTGTTTATGGCTGATATGGCTTGAAACAAAATGTGATTCCACTTTTCTGATTTTTTGCTTTTGCCAAATTGCTATATTGCCGAGCAACCGCAGCCACTGACCGCTTGCCCAATCCCATTCGCCTAAATACTCGATTTCCCTCGCGCCTGTTTCTTTTTTAAATCTATAAACGCCGGAATTTTCCCAAGGATCAATGCCGCCCAAATCGTAATACTGCACTCCTTGTTCTCTACAATTTTTCAACAAATGCAGTAAAGTTAGATAGGACGCACGCTGCTTGATTCCGCGTTCCGTCGTCGCTGCCAAATAATCGCCGGCGCGGTCGGCAATTCTCAGACAGCCTCTAAAACATAACAAATTGCCGGAAGCATCGTCACAGCGATAAAAAATCAAATTTGAGCCGCCAAATTTGAAAAGATTGGCGAGCTTTTCCGCAGAGAATTGCTCAGGTAGATGTTTACGAGACTCCATTTCCCGATAGACTTTACAAATCTCTTCAACGTCGGGATTCGCCCACAATTTGATAATGAGATTGTTTTCTTTTGCCGCTTTTAGGTTTCTGCGCCAATTCCGTGAGAATTTGGATAAAAGTGTGTCCTCGTCAGCGGAGATGTCGAGTTCCATACTTACATTTGAAGTGATTGTGTAGAGAGAACGAAGCCAGTTTTGATGATTGAGAAACAAAACCGTTTGTGCATTTCGCTCACGGTCGCAGCGAAAACGAAGATAGAGACGTTTTAGTTGAGTAGCTTTGAGAACGGTTTTCGGTAGACTTTCGTCCCAGGTTTTTATATCTCCAATCGGTCCGCCGGTGGACCACATCAAACCTATCCCGAACGGGTAACGGCGGAGCAAGCCTAAAAACATCGCCGAAGTTTTACCTTCCGCGTCTTCGGCGACAAAGTAGCAGGGCTGCCAGCCGAGCGTTTTGTGATACTGCCCCCAACTATAAGTCTGATACGGAGAGCAATCGTCAAATTTGATTAGTTGCCTGTCCCAAATTTGTTTTGCTGTTTCTTCCGCCAACAGTTTCCATTCCGCCATAACGATTATCTTAAATGTTTTAACTTATCGGATTTATTTGTCTCCAGCCCAAAATAAACTAAATTTTTTTACTATTTTTGAGAACTTCCAAATAAACCGAGTAAATTTGTTCGGCAACACGCTCCCATGTGTAGTATTTTTCAACTCTTTCTCGTGCATCTTTTGCCAGGCTTTTTCGCAATCCTTCATTGTTGAGCAATCGTCGCAGTTGTGCTGCCAGCGATAACGGATCATTTTCCGAAACGACGACTCCCGCCTCTCCGATGACCTCGGGAATTGCTCCGCAAGTCGAACCGATGACGGGAACATGACAAGCCATCGCCTCGATAATTACCCGCCCGAACTGCTCACGAATGTTTTTTGTCGTGATGGTCGGAACAACTAAAACGTCCAGCTTTTGAAAATATGCGGGCGTTTCGTGATATGGAATCGCGCCGACAAATTCACATCTATTCTGCAGCCCGTGTTCGGCTACCCGACGCATGGTTGCATCTCTTTCCGGTCCGTCGCCGACAATTAACAGCCGCCAATCTTGCGTTTTGATTTGCGCCAGCGCATCAACCAGCACAAGCAGCCCTTTTGCCGGCAATAAACGCCCGATGTAGCCTATCGTCAGAGTTTTATTCGGACGACGATTAACCGCCGGTTTGAATAAATCTAAATTAACACCGAACGGCACGATTTTCATCGGTTTTTGGAAACCTTTTAGCTCCATCACCTCCCGCACCGTTTCGCTGCAAATATAAGCCGCCGACACTTGGTTAAAAGCCCGCTTTTCCATCAAAGAAAAGGGCAGAGGATATTTCTTAAAAATATTTTGAGCCGTTTGCATAACCACGGGAGTGTGCGGCGCGAATAATCGGCGCAGCGTCAGAATTTCGGCACACGGCACGCTGTATGGCTCGTGATTCATATCAATAATATGCGGCTCGTGTCTTTTCAGTGCTTCAATAATCGGTCGCGGATCGTAAGCAAAAAGCTGAATATGTTTGGATAAAAATGTCCGCGCGGTTCTCACCGGAAAATACTCGTCCTTTTCTGCTTCGACATCAATTTCCGCTTCGCGCCAGCGCGGTGGTGTAACAACCTCCATATCAACATCGGGAAAACAACGCGCTACCGCGCGTTCGCGCCCGCGTAAAGCCGGTGTTAAGCTGGCGTGCGCGATGCGAAGAACCCGAATACGTTCTTTCGGAAGCCGTTTCAACCCGGCTGATAATTTGGATGCTCTAAGTTCATCAGAATTATCGGGTTGCCTGAAATTTAATATTGACTCAAGCATAATCTGTTCTAAACCGCGCCCTGCCGCAAAGTAAATTTTGAATTAACGGTTTTTTCCGAAAGTTCCGCAGATAGCGCAGACGGCGCGACCTTATTTAAAAACTGATTGATACGCGCTGCGAAAACCGTCCGGTCAAATTTTTCGGCGTGGCGGCGCATCTCTGAACGATTCCACGAAAGGCTTTCAAATTCTTCGATTCCCTGCACAATGGAATCAACGGTTTGTTTTTCAAAAAACACGCCTGTTTTTCGGTTAATGACGGTTTCGGTTGCGCCGCCCGCGCGAAAAGCGATGACCGGTCTGCCGGAAGCGTTTATTTCAAGCGGCGTTATTCCGAAATCTTCTTCGCCGGGGAAGATCAGAGCGCGGCACCGACCGGCATACTGCGCGACAACTTCGTCCGGCTGACGACCGAGAAAACGAGTTTTCGGTCCGGCAATATTTTCAAGCTGCTTGCGAGCCGTTCCGTCGCCGATCACGACCAGCGGACGGTCGAGTTTTTTGCAGGCTTTAATCGCCAAATCAAGTCGTTTATATGGTGCCAACCGCGAAAGAATCAGATAATAATCCTCGTCCGGTTCATCCGTTGAAAATCTTTCGACATCAATGGGCGGCGGAATCACGGTTGCTTCGCGTCCGTAACAACTCTTGATTCGTTCGGCGATAACATTTGAATTGGCAATGAAATAATCCGGCTGCTCGGCGGCTCGTAAATCCCAACGCTTTAACCCGCCGAGCAGGAAAGGCAGAATTTTTCGCTTCAAGCCGTCGAATTCCTCGCGCGCGGCATAGTCTTCGTAACGCCAGACCCAGCGCATCGGCGCGTGACAGTAATTTATATGAATTGCTCCGCGTCGTTTCCTGACACCTTTCGCAAAGCCGGTGCTGCTGCTGACAATCACATCGTATTCCGACAAATTCAGAGTTTCGACGGCTAACGGATAAACCAGAAAATACTTGCGGTAGTTTTTATGGTTGACCGGCAAACGCTGCATCCATGACGTATAAACTTTTGAGTTTTTTAACTTTTCCGGCAATTGACGACGCAAATCTACGGTGGTGAACATCGGCGAATTCGGAAACATCGAATGAAGTTCTTCCGCGACGCGCTCCGCTCCGCCCATCTGAATAAAATAATCGTGTGCCAGTGCCAGTTTCGTCATCTCGATTTAATCCTTTGCCGCTGTGCTGCAAAAAAGTTTTGGCAAAATTCCGGTCGGCTGTTAATTTTCAGCCAACTGCAAATCGCCTTTTTTCCGTGATCGAAGCCCGAATTCCATAAAAAAATCTTCGAGTTCGGCGATAAATCGGTCGGCGTGTAATCTCGAAGCAACAATTTCTCTGCCGTTTTTTGCGAATTTTGCTCGTAAATCCGGCTCACGGCTGAACGTGACCAAAGCGTTTTCAAGAAGCTCCCGGTCTCCGAACGGAACGAGCCAGCCGTTAACCTGATGGGTAATCATTTCTTTTATGCCGCCCACAGTAGTGGCGATAACCGGCGTTCCGCACGCCATCGCCTCGATTGCCACTATCACTAACGCTTCACTTTTTGAATTGACCACCAACACATCGAGCGACTGCATAATCGCCGCGACATCGTTTCGCAAACCGAGAAAACGCACGCTTTTTTCCAGCCCGAATTGCCCGACGCTTCTTTCGAGTTCTTCGAGATAAAGGTGATCTTTGTTGAACATAGGCGCACCGACAATCAATAAAGTCGCACCGGGCATTTGTTTTTCGGCTTGCGCGAAGGCGCGAATCAATCCGATCTGTCCTTTGCGCGGCGTAATTAATCCGACGATTCCGACGACGAACTCGGCATCGCTCAACTTTAGTTCCGCTCGAATTTTTTGCCGGTGCGCCGGATCGGGCGTAAATCTTTCGAGTTCAATCGCGTTTTCGACAATCCGCAGCGGAATATGTTTCCCGAACAATCGAAGAACCGTGCCGCGAAAACTATCGGCAACCGCCTGACAAGTTGAAATTAAATGTGTCCGCGAAGAAAATGCGGCAAACCAGCGAATCGCCGTGCTTAAAGGATGACGCGGCATTTCGTCGTGTAAATGCCAGAAAACGGGAATGCTCGTCCCGACGCTTGCCGCCGATGCTGCTAATCCGGCACGGACGCTGTTGGCGTGAATCAAATTCGGGCTGGCAGCCAAAATTTCGCGGCGTAATTGCCTGATTGTTTGATAAAATGAAAAAAAATATTTAATTAGAAAATCAATCCGAAACGTAAATCTGGCTTCTAATTGGTCGAGAGATTTACACGGTATTCCGAGTTTGCCGACTTCTTCTGCTAGAGAACCCGATGCAGGACAAATAACGAGCGGTTCAAAATGGCGGCGGTTGAGTTTTTTGAGCGCGAGCAGCAGAATTCTTTCCGCGCCGCTGACTTTTCCCGTGTGGTTGTAAAATAAAATTTTCATTATTCCTGCTCTCGAAACTGTGTAATCCGCATCAGACGCGCCGGAGAATTTCGGCATTATTTGCGATTTGTTTTTTTTCTGTGACCGGCGGCTTAATAATTCGTTTTAACGGAAAATATGCCGAAGAAACTTTTGCCATAAACCGAAGTAAGTTGTCGTTTCTTCCCAGCGGGACGCGCCAGAGAGAGTGCGGCGTGTTATTGCCGTTCCAGACAGACCACGCCGCAAGATAGCCGCAATCTTCGCTCAGACGTTCAATCTCCGAATTGCAATCACCATATGGATAAGCCAGCAAATCAACGGTCTGATTGATTGTTTCTTCGAGTATTTGTTTCGAGACGACCAATTCGTGCCGCACTTCGTCGGGCGAAAGTTTGGTTAAATGCCGGTGCGTTAACGTATGTGACCCGATAGTAATAAGCGGATGCGCGGCTAATACCTGTAAATCTTCGCCGGTCAAATATCCGTCGTCGCCGATG